>CAMZKL010000023.1 GCA_947311255.1 uncultured Chlorobiota bacterium
ATTATTTAACCCATATTATTCATAAAATTCAACAAATATACATTTAAAATGGTTATTAACAGTCAAATATACCCAAATACAAATAGTCCAAATTTGTGCTGTCATTTTTACACAAGGTACATTTTTTCTTTTCCTGAGGTCTTTTCTTTAAACAGAAAAGAATATTGCAAACTCTTTGCAGTATTCATCATATACAGCTGCAAAGTTTGTCGCCTCGTTTCATAAAAAGAAAAAACGCATGAATAATACGGGTTAAGTCGTGGATTAAAAAGAGCTTTGCTTATACGGATTTCACTGCTTTTTTTAAAGTTTTAATCGGACAATATAAAATAAATAGTAAAACCTTGAAATTATTTAGATACATAAAATACTTTTTTCGTAAAAGATTAAAAATACCATCAGATTTTGCGTACAATACCATCAAAGATTTGCATTATTCTGTTTCCGATAAAAACATATCTAATTATAATGAAGTAACAAGTATTTTTTCTGTTGAGAATAATCAGGATTTTATACACCCTTTATTTTTTACTCAAATTAGTTGGAAAATAATTAAAAACTTAAATGAATTTTTGGAAGAAAAAATTAATCCGGATATTCTCAATACAATAGTTCATCAATCTGAGCATATTAAAATACACACATATAAGAAAAAGTTTTCTAATTTGAATGTAAAATCAGAAATTACTGAAATAAGTAAACATAAAAAAGGAACTAAACTTTTTATAAAGTTTGAATACTATTCAAAAAATATACATATTGCAACAGAATACTCATCAGGAATTTTGTTTGGTGTTAAATTAACAGGAGAAAATATTATAACAAAAAAGAACTTTCAAACTGAAAATATTAATACAGAAGCAGTTTGGATAAAATCTATTAAGATTGATGAAAAATTGCCTTACGAATATGCCAAAAAAGCAAATATTGATGCACCAATTCATACAAACCCTAAATTTGCAAAATCAATAGGTTTGAAAGGAATAGTTTTACAAGGAACTTGTACATTCGCAAAAGCTATTAGCTTAATTGTTGCAGAAGAATTTAATAATGATTTCAGTAAAATAAAAGAAGTCTATGCAAGATTTACTAATATTGTATACCCTTATAATGAGTTGAATCTGAGGCTATTAAAATTAGATGAAAAAATTGCTAATTTTGACATTATTAATACAAAAGGAAAAAAAGTTTTAAAAGGGGGCACCATAACCTTAAAATAAAAACCATGAAAAACCAAAAATGGAAATTAAGATTACTCAATAATTATATTGAAAAATATGCAAAAGAAACTCCCAAAAATATTGCAATAATTCAGCATGAGGACGATAAAAGAGTTACATATAAAAAACTTAGCATTTTAATAGATTATTTTGCTCTTCGGTTTTTGGATTTAGGCATAAAAAAAGGAGATATTGTTGCAACTCAACTCGTTTTATTTCCCGAACACATTGCATTGGCCTATGCTTGTTTTAAAATAGGAGCAATATATGCACCTTTGGATTTAAGGTTGAAAAAAGACGAAGTTAAAAGAGATTTAGACAAAATAAAACCAAAATTATTTTTTGCTCACGGAAAAACCGATAGAATAGATTTTAATGAAATTGTTGAACACATAAGAGACAATTGTAACTATATTGAAAATATTATTCAAATAATACCAGATGCAAACCCCAGTGATTATGTTCAAGGAAGTTTGTCGGTTGGAGATTTAATGAAAAAATCTCGATTAGTATTTTTAAAAATTAAAAATATTTTCACAAAACAATTAGAAAAAGCATATAAAAAAATTGATAAAGATACTCCGGTATTAATAATTTTTACAACAGGAACAACAGGAGAACCTAAACCCGCCCTAATGTGCCACGAAAATATAATTGTTCAAAACAGAATAATTTATGAAGGTGTTAAAGGAATTAAAAGCGAAGATAAAATGCTTGTTAATCTTCCTCCCAGTCATGTAGGATGTATAACAGAAATGGTTATGACTACATTTTTTAGCGGAGGGACAGCAATTTTTATTAAGATTTTTGATGTGGAATTATCATTGCAAGCAATTGAAAAACACAATATTACACTTCTCGGACAAATACCTACTCAATTTCGTATGCTGTGGGCACATCCGGATTATAATAAGTTTGATTTAAGCAGTTTAAGATTTGCAATTTATGCCGGTTCGTCGGTAGATGTTGAGTTTTTAAACAAACTTTCAACTATGTCGCCTAATTTCGGAACAGGTTTAGGAATGACAGAAACTGCAGGTTTTGCAACTTTTACTCCCAATGGAATTTCTGTTGAAGAAATGTCGGGGCAAGTAGGAATGGCTTTTGAGCATCTTGGAAAAGTTTCCGTTAGAAAACCAATGGAAAAGGGTTGTGCCGGAGATGAATGTAAAAATGAAGAAATAGGAGAAATTTGTTATCATCCACCAATTGTTTTTAAAGAATATTATAATTTTCCAGAAGCAACAAAAAAAACAATTTCAAAAGAGGGAATTTTGTACAGCGGTGATTTAGGATTTTTTAAAAATATGGGGAACTACAAAGCATTGTATCTTTCCGGACGAGATAAATTTGTAATAAAACAAAAAGGCTATCAAGTATTTCCTGATGAGCTTCAAGCATTTATTGCAGAACATCCTAAGGTTGACCAAGTTGATGTTGTAGGAATAAAACATAAGTTATTTGATGAAGGAATTTTTGCATTCGTAAAACCTAAACATGGTGTTTTGCTTAGTTCAGATGAAATTATTGAACATTGTAAAAATATTGCATCCTACAAAAGACCACAACATGTTGAAATTTGGGACACCCAAAAACCATTTCCAATAACTCGCTCTGTAAAAGTTGATAAGCTGGAACTTATAAAAGAAGCTGAGATTATAGTTAAAAATCTTCGTGAAAAAGGTAAGTGGGATATGTAATGAATTGGTTTATAGATTGATTTAGATTGAAAAAAGAATTTTTAAAATAGTATTATTTGAAAGATTTAACCACAGGAAAAGAAGCAAAATTAATTTTGTTGTTTGCATTACCAATGTTACTTGGAAATGTATTTCAACAACTATATATTTTTGTTGACAGCATTGTTGTTGGTAATTTTCTTGGAAAAGGCTCATTAACTGCCGTAGGAGCTTCATTTCCTGTTTTTTTTGCATTAATTTCTCTTGGTATTGGATTAGCAACTGGTGCAGGCGTGGTAATTTCTCAATTTTTTGGAGCAAAACAATATGAAAATGTGCAGAAATCTATTGATACTATGTACATCATAATGTTTATTTCTTCTGTTACAATCGGTATTTTAGGAATTATATTTATTGAAGACATATTAAACTTGGTGAAATTACCCGAAGGAACTTCCGATCCTGCAAAGACGTATCTTACCATTTTACTTTCCGGTTTAATATTAGATTTTGGATACAACGGAACAGCTGCAATTTTTAGGAGTCTTGGAGACTCAAAAACCCCTTTGTTTTTTCTTATTATTGCAACACTCTCAAATATTGTTCTTGATATTGTTTTTATAAAATATTTTAATTTGGGAATTGAAGGAATTGCATATGCAACAATAATTTCGAAAGGTGGAGCTTTTATTACAGCTGTTATTTATATAAGAAAAAAATATGATTTAATAAAATTAAGAATTTTTGGCTTAAAATTAGATAAAGAAATATTTATAAAAAGTTTTAAAATAGGTTTACCTTCCGGAATACAGCAAATGGTTGTGGCAATAGGTATGATTGCAATATACAGAATTGTTAGTAAATTCGGATTGCAAGTTACTGATGCTTACTCTGTTGCAATGAGAATTGATTTTCTGGGAATGATACCCGCAATGAGCTTTTCAATGGCATTAACTGCGTTTACAGGACAAAATATTGGTGCAGGAAGAATAGACAGAGTTATAAAAGGTTTAAAATCAACAATTATAATGTCTGGAACAATTGCAATTTTAATAAGTATTTCTGTAATTTCAAGTGCAGAATTATTAATGAACGCATTTACACCCGATACAGAAGTCATAAGAATAGGAACAGAATATTTAATGATTGTTAGTTCTTTCTATTTTATTTTTTCAATTATGTTCTCATTACTAGGAACATACAGAGGTGCCGGAGATACTATATTCCCTATGATAATGACATTTGTAACTTTATGGATTGTAAGAGTTCCTTTGTCTGAATATTTATCCGATATATATGGAGAGAAAGGTATTTGGTACGCACTTCCAATAACTTGGGCTTTTGGAATGACGGTTTCAACAATCTATTTCTTTACCGGAAAATGGAAGAAAAAAGCTGTTGTTAAAAATGAAAAGATTAAAGATGGTATTTAATATAAATTATCATTATAGTCTTACTAATTCTTTAATTTACCTACAAAGAAAAATATTGTTTGATGAAAATATTGAAACTCAATAAATTAAAAAAGAATAAAATCTTTTTTTTTGTTCTATTTTATTAAGCACCTACCTAAGTCGAAAGTTGTAAATAGCACTATTTATAAGGGTTTTAATCCATTTTTATATCTTTTTCAGACAAAAATGATAAATTACTACATTTACTAATAAAAAACTAAAACTTAATACCCAAAAGGTTTATTCTCAGTTAATTTAGATAAAGACCTGTTTGTGCAATATGGAATAAAGCCTTTTAAATTTGATTTATCATAAGCATCTTCAGAATTTTTATTTGCATATTCACAATTAAAAATTGGAATATTTGCATTCTTATATTTTGTTAGATAGTTTAAATAATAATCGGATAAATCTTTAGTGTTTTCATTGTCATATCCATTTTCATCATTCCAATTATCGGAAGCATCTCCGTCAAACCAAATTGCTTCTTGTGCAATTGCATCAATAACATTTGCTAATTCTGGGTGTCCATCAATAATTGATGCAGCATTTTGTTGAATAATAATAAAATTTGGATTTCTACTTTTTGCATAAGTTTTCATTTCTCCAATAAATGTAATCATCTCATTAACAGCATTTAAACCTTCGTTTTCAGCAAGAGCAATAATGTCGCTATCTTCTGCTGCTTCGACCCAATCAAGGTATATTCCATCAAAACCATCTCTTATAACTTCATCAATAATACTGTTGTAATCTCCATATGGGCTGCTATTTTGATTTTCTCCATAAATAACAATATCCTTCCAAGCATTTTTCCAAAAAGCAACAGGATAATTGCCTCCCCAGCCATCAGGGTCATGTTTTACAATATAGTCTGGCCAATCGTTAGGCTTATCTTGTCCCTCAATCCATTCTGTTGACCAAGTCCAATACCAACGCCAATCTTCTGCCTCGCCAATATCAATGTACGCTATAACTAACTTTTGGTTTATCCCATCGTGAGCTTTTGATTGTTTCAACTGACTAACAAAACTTTTTGTGTCAAAATTCTTGTCATCAGAAGACCAGTCTGTTCTCGTAGGTTCAATAACAAGCATATCATATTTTGAGTTTTTAAGCTCTTCCATATTTGTTTCTTCATTAATATTTTGAATTTGATATCCCCAATATTGAATAGTTTTATTTTGCAAAACAACAGAATTTTGTTCTATCTTTGGGTCATCTTTTTTACAAGCAAATAGAATAGTTATCATTATAAATAGAGAAATAAGTTTTTTCATTTGTAATGTTTTTATAAGTTTTTCACAATTTACAATTTTTAAAATATAAATGCAAGTTGTTTAAAAATAAAGTACTTTTTTTAATTATTTATTTAATATGGAACAAGTTACGGTTGGAATTGACATTGGCGGAACTAATACAGTTTTTGGAATTGTTAATGAGAATGGAAATGTTTTGTCAGAAATTAAATTTTCAACAAAAGGGCATAAAAACATTCATCAATATATTGAAAAGCTAAGTTTAAGTATTAAAGATGCACTTTCGGAATTAAACAAAAATTTTAAATTAAAAGGAATTGGTATTGGTGCTCCAAATGGTAATTTTTATAAAGGAACTATTGAATATGCAGCAAATTTAGATTGGAAAGGAGTTATACCTTTTGTAAAAATGCTTAAAGAAAATTTTAATGTTCCTGTTTTTATTACAAATGATGCAAATGCAGGAGCTTTAGGCGAAAAAATATACGGCGGTGCAAAAAATATTAATGATTTTATTTTTATTACTCTTGGAACTGGTCTTGGTAGCGGAATTATTTCAAACGGTAAGTTATTATTAGGACATGATGGATTTGCCGGAGAAATTGGACATACAAATGCAATACCACATGGTAGATTATGCGGATGCGGAAAAAAAGGTTGTTTAGAAACCTATGCTTCGGCTTCCGGACTTGTGAAAACTGCTGTTGAGTTTCTGGAAAAATACGAAGAAGACAGTTTGTTACGACAAATTAAAGATTTCAGTTCAAAAGATATTTACAAAGCAGCTTTAAAAAAAGACAGAGTTGCTTTAAAAGTTTTCGATTTTACGGCAAAAATATTAGGAATATCACTAGCAGATTCGGTAGCATATTTAAGCCCGGAAGTAATTTTTTTATTTGGTGGACTTGCAAATGCAGGAAAATTATTATTAAAACCGGTTAAAAATTATATGGAAGAAAATTTGCTTGAAGTCTATAAAAATAAGGTTCAAATAAAGATGTCTGAATTAGACGGAAATAATGCTGCAATTCTTGGGGCAAGTGCTTTAGTTTTGCAACAAATTAATAAGTAAAATTTAATAAGAAAATGGCAAAAGACTGGAAAGATAGATTAGGAATGGTTTATTCAACAAATTCAGATTTTGAATATGAATTTGATGAGGCTGCGGATATGGAAACTTTGTCTCCGGAAGAACAGCATCTTAAAGTTTTTATTGATAATAAAAAAAGAAAAGGCAAAACTGTTACGTTAATAACTGGCTTTGTTGGTTCAGAAGATGATTTGAAAGTACTTGCAAAAATCTTAAAAACAAAGTGTGGGGTAGGTGGGTCTGCAAAAAATAATGAAATTATTATTCAAGGAAAATTTAAAGATAGAGTTATTGAAATTCTTAAATCTATGAAATATAATCTTTAATTTTACCAGAACTTATAATTCCGTCCGGGGTTATAAAACCGGTTATGTATTTTGATGGTGTTATGTCAAATGCTGGATTATATGCCTTTGAACCTGGTGATGCAATTTGTATTTCTCTTATTCTATTATCCTTATCAATTCCGGTTATATATAGAACTTCATCTTGGCTTCTTTCTTCTATTGGAATATCGCTTCCTGTTAAAATATTATTGTCGAAAGTTGATTTGGGTGCAGCAATATAAAAAGGTATTTTAAATTCTTTAGCAAGAACAGCTTTCTCTAAAGTTCCAATTTTGTTAGCAGTGTCGCCATTTTTTGCAATTCTGTCAGCTCCGGTAATTACAATATCTATTTTAGATTGCATCATTAATAAACCAGCAACATTATCTGCAATAATTACATGAGGGACTCCTGCTTTTTTAAGTTCCCATGCAGTAAGTTTAGCTCCTTGGTTTCTAGGGCGAGTTTCATCAACATAAACAAAAACTTTTTTTCCTGAGATATGTGCTTCAATAATTGGTGCTAATGCAGAACCATACTCTACCAAGGCAAGAGGTCCGGCATTGCAATGAGTGAGAATTTTAAAATCGTTTTTAATAAGTATGTTTCCTTTTTGCCCTATTAATTTTCCTGCTTGTGAAGTTTCATCGGCAATTTTGTGAGCTTCTTTTTCGGCATTTTTTATTGATGTTAAAGCCTTGTTATACACCCTGTTAACTGCTGTAAATAAGTCTTGTGCGGTAGGTCTAGTTTCTTCAATTTCTTTTTTTGCTTTTTTAATAAAATCCTGATAATTGTTTTTTGGAGCTTCAAAAGCCGCTTGCATCATTGCAAATCCTGCTGTTGCACCTATTGAACCTGCTCCTCTAGTTATCATTGTAATAATTGCTTGACAAGTAGTTTTATATTGTTTAGAAACAAATATTTCTTCTTTAAAAGGAAGTTTTGTTTGGTCAATTAAGTAAACTATATTTTTTTCTGCCCAAACTGCTCTGTTATTTTTTGTTTTTTGCATAGATGGATTGCTAGAATTTTATTAATAAAAAATTTATGTAAGATAAGTTTCGATATTATATTTTAAGGAATTATTCATTTCAATTTTATTTCGAGCAATATAGCATCAATTTATTTTTTATTCAAGAAAATACCTTCAAGAGTTTTGCGAAGTTCAACAGCAGAGAGATTTCTTTTAAATTCAGAATTTTGAAAAAGTGAAATTCCACCGGTTTCTTCTGATACAACTATTACTACCGCATCTGTTTGTTCAGAAATTCCCATTGCAGCTCTGTGTCTTAATCCAAAATCTTTGATATTAAATTCTTGTTTTGAAACTGGAAGAATACAACCTGCCGCAATAATTTTTTGTTTTTTTATAATAATTGAACCATCATGTAAGGGGTTGTTTTTAAAAAATATACTTTCTATCAGTAAAGAACTAGTATCAGCATTAATTATTAATCCGGTTTCAATAATCATTGGTAACTCAGATTCTTGAGCAATTGTAATTAACGCTCCTGTTTTTTGTTTAGATAAATTATTACATGCTTTAACAATTGACCAAACTTTAACTTCCACTTCTTCAGATTTAATGAAAGGTAAAATATTTTTTATTGAAAAATCAAATTTAGAAAGGTACTTGTTTGTAATAAGCATAAAAAAATTACGAACTTCTTGTTGGAACACTATTAATAAAGCAATTACTCCAACACCCATAACATGTCCAAGAATTGAACTTATTAGTTTCATATCCAATGCTTTAACTAGAAGCCAAATAAGGTATAAAAATGCAATTCCAATGAAAATTTTAATGGCTTGTGTGCCTTTTATCAAAAAATAAATTTGGTATAGCAGAAATGCTACCAAAAGGATGTCAATAATGTCCGTTACTCCTATGTCTAGAAATGAAAAGATAGTTTTTGTTTTAAAATTATGTTGCTAAATTATTATTTTTTTACTTCAAATTGTTCGGGAAGTTTCTTTTTTCTACAAATATAATAAATTGTTTTTTTATTTTGTATTTTGAAACTTGAAATTCAATCTTTTCCAATTGTTCTTTTTTTATCAATCTTTTTTAATTTTTTAAAAACACTAATAACTTGCATAGTTTCTTTTACATCATGCACTCTTAAAATATTTGCACCCTTTTCTAATGCTGTCATATTCAAAGCCAAACTTGCCGAAAGAGCATCTTTGGGACTTGAGTTTAGGACTTTATAGATCATTGATTTTCTTGAAATTCCTACCAAAATTGGGCAATCTAAAATTCTGAATTTTTCAAGCTCGTTCAATATTTGATAATTGTGTTCAATAGTTTTTCCGAAACCAAAACCTGGGTCAATAATTACATCATTAACGCCTAATTGCCTTGTATGTTGAATTTTTTCGGCAAAGAACTTTATAATTTCCTTTATTAAATCTTTATATTTTGGGTTTTTTTGCATATTTTTTGGTGTTCCTTTCATGTGCATCATTATGTATGGAACATTTAATTTTGCAATTGTTGGAAGCATTTTTTTATCAATATTTCCTGCAGAAATATCGTTTATTATTGCAACTTCGTAATTATTTACTGCAATTTTTGCAATTTCTGAACGAAAAGTATCTAATGAAATTATTGTATTCGAAAAATCTTTTACTATAAGTTCCAAAACGGGAATTAGTCTTTGAAGCTCTTCTTTTTCAGAAATATGTTTTGCTCCCGGGCGAGATGAATATGCACCAATGTCAATTATTTCTGCACCTTCGGAGATTATCTGTTTTATTCTGTTTCTTACGGCATTAATATTTGTATATTTTCCTCCATCGAAGAATGAGTCAGGAGTTATATTTAAGATTCCGGCAATTATTGGTTTTGATATGTTTAAAAGTTTTCCGTTTGTGTTTATTGTTTGCATCAGTTTTAATTTGATGGTAGGAGATTATATTTTTTTTAGAATTTTAACTTTGTAAATTTTTACTATTTAATTTATTTTCCAATAAGGACAAAAGGCGACCAAAAAAACGGATGTGCAAAATTATCTCCTGTTTCTATCATCTTCATTTTTGCGTTGTGCAGTGCTTTTGCTCTGTCGTCTTCGTCTTCAAGTAGGTTTTTATAAAAATCAAGCATTAAATCGGAAGTAGAAACATCGGATACCTTCCAAAAAGAAACAATTGTATTGTCTGATCCTGCATACATTAATGCTCTTGAAAGACCTATTACTCCTTCGCTTTTTGATATTTCGCCTAAGCCTGTTTCGCAAGCAGAAAGAATTGTTAAATCTGCATCTAGTTCTAAATTGTAAATTTCACCGGAATACAGAACTCCATCATTCTCAGTGTCTTGCGGATGAAGTATTATTCCGGACAGTTTTGGTTCTTCTGTATTTACAATTCCGTGAGTTGCAATATGTATGTATTTATAATCTTTTAAATTTTCATTTTTTAAGAAAGTTTCAGTTGCATCCATTTCTGTTATAGATTTTGTTTCAAGTTTTTTTTCTTGAAACAATTTTGCAATTTCAGATATTTCGGTTTTAGTTCCGGGCAAAGGTGTTATGTCTATATTGTTTATTTTATTTTTTGTTATATTGTCAAAAACCGGTGCAATTCCGAGCCAAGTTTTTCGATTGTCTCTTTTTCTTTTATTTGTTAAAGATTTTAACAAAAGACTTGCAGAATATGCATAATTAATTTGATATTTTTTTATTAAGAACGGATATTCTTTAAAGTTTGTAATATCTCCTGTGTAATTTCTTGTTATTAATGGTTCAAAAGGTATAATGCCAATAATTCCATCGGGAATAATTATAAGTTTTGTTATTTCTTCGGGTATTATATCCGGAAAAAACAGCTTGTAAAAATTATGTGCAGAATTTAAATATAGTTGAAAATAAGATTTGTATCCTGATGTTATATATTTATTAAAGTTTCTTATATCTTCTTCAAAATTAGTAGGTTTGTCAATAGAATTTACTTTTATTTCGTTTTTATATAAAGTAAATATTATTATGTTTTCATCTCCTAAGAAATAGCTTCTAATTACAGTATTTTTGTCAATATTTTTTTGAATATCTTTAATGTTAATATCAATATCTTTATATTTAGAATTGTAATATTTCGGATATTCTCTTTCTATATCATTATTTAAACTTCTTAATTCCTCATTCAAATAAAAAAGTCTTTCTTTTAATGTTTCAGTTTCTATTTCTTTTAAAGATTCGGCAAGAGATTTTTCAATATTTGCAATTTTAACTTTCAAATCATGTTCTTCTTTTAAAATGTCAGTAGGAATATCGGCAAAATACTTTGCGTTTGATGAGTTAACAGCTTGCGATAAGATTGCAGCTTTATTTTTTTCTGCAATGTAAAATGCTTTTTCAAAATAAATTTCTTTTTGCTTTTTGTTTTCTGTTTTGTTAGCAAGTTGAATTAGAACATTAACTGCTTTTTCGTATATTGTTTTAGATTGGTTTCCAAGAAAAATTTTGTCAGATTTTTTAATTGCTTGTTTTCTTGCAATTGAAACAGCCGAATCACACAAAAGATATGTTTTTTGAGCAAGTTCTAAATAATTTTTAACGGAATCTGTTTGATATATTGACTCTAATATTCCTGCTTTTCCTGTTAGGGAGAACAGTAAACTGTTAATATCAAGATAGTTGTGTATATTTGGGTTTGCAGAATAATTTGTTGTTTCCGGATTAAAATCAGATACATTTGCAGCAATACTTTTTTGATAATATGACAATGCAATAAAGAAATTTTCTTGTTTTTGATAAACATTTGCAATATTTAAATATACCCGAACAATGCCAGGAAACTTATTTCCATAGTTATTTTCAAGAATTAAAGCTGATTTTAAATAGTTTTTTAAAGCATTCTCATATTCTTTTCTGTTAAAATAGTTAATTCCAATATTGTTGTAATATGTTGCTAATTCAGGATGATTTTCTCCAAAAAATGAAGTTTTAATTTTAACTGCTTTTAAATAATATTTTAATGATGACTCGTGTTTTCCTTGATATTCAAGAATATAGCCGATATTATTACATGTTCCTGCAATATCTGGATAATTTTCGCCAAATAAACTAACTTGTATGTCGTAAGTATCCTTAAAATATATTAATGCTTTATCATATTTCCTTTGTTTGTTGTATATAATTCCAATATCGTTTAAATCTTTTGCTATATTTATATTTTTTTCTCCAAAATGTGCCTTGTTAATTCTCAAAGATTTTTGAAAAAATTCTAATGCTAAATCGTATTGTCCCATTTCCGAATAAATATTTCCCTTTCCGTTGTAATATTTTGCTGTATGAAAGTTATCTGTACCATAGGCTTCTAAATTAAGTTTTATTGCTTTTTCAATATAATTTAAAGCATCTGTAAATTGTCTTTTCGTTTTGTAAATATTAGCTATATTATTATATGCAACTGATAATATTGGATGTTTTGCATCAATAAATAACAGTTTAATTTCTAAGTCTTTTTTGTAATGAAAAAGAGCAGAATCAATTTTTCCTAATTCAGAATATGAGTTACCTATGTTTGTATGTAAATTAGATTTAAAAAAACTTTCTTTTTTATTAAATTTATCATTTAATTCTGAAGATTTTTTAAAAAACGATAATGCTTCATTGTGCTTACTGTTTTGAGCAGCAATTTGTCCTTTTGCAAAAAGAATATTTGTTAGAAACTTATTGTTTTCTCCGTATTTATCAATTGAAAGAGTGTAAATTTCATTGATAATTTTCTCTGCCTCTTCTTTTTTATTTTTTTGAATGTATATGTCGGCTATTGAATATTGGCTCTGAATGTAGTTGCCATTTTTTTTATATTGTTTAAAAATATTTGCGGCTTTTTCAAAATAAATTTCTGCATTATCAAAATCATATTTTCTTTTTAAATCATTCGCTTTTTTAAAATTTGCAACTGCTTCGTTTAGTTTTGCAACTTCATTTTTGTCTTGTGAGAAAAGAGCCAAAACCGGAAAAATAAGTATTAAAATGAATGTAATTATTTTCATATTCTTAAATATTTGTACTTAGTTTTTTTAACTTTACGATTTGTAAAAGTAGTATTTTTTTATATCAAATTTTAATGAAAAAAATATATTTAATTATTCTATTGCTACCTATATTATTTTCTTGCCAAAAAACTCTTGATTGTTTTTCTGGCTCAGGAAAGGAAGTTGTTATTGAACAAACACTTGCAAATTTTGATAGTTTAATGGTTGCCGATGTTTTTGATGTACACCTTATTCAAGATACAATAAATCAAATTAAAATTGAAGGGCATAAAAAATTTGCTGAATCTGTGAGTTTTAATATTTCAGATAACACATTAGTTTTAAAAAGTGATCATAAATGTAAGTTTTCAAAACCTGAAAAAGATAAGATTTCTGTTTTTTTGAGAGTAAAAAAAATATGCAAAATACGTTTGACTGCTTCTTCTAAGTTGTTTTCTGACAATGTATTAGAAAATGATAATGAAATTGGTCTTGTGTCTTTAACAAAATATACTGAGGCTGATTTAAAGTTAAATTGTAAAGTTTTTTATTTTTGGAATATGCACTTAAACGGCGGGAAAATAAAACTATCAGGGCAAGTTGATAGGCTTAAATTATGGAATACAAGTTTAAATAGTGTTGATGCAAAAGATTTAATTGCAAAGAATGTTTTGGTTTCTAATAACTCAAAAGCAGATTGTACTGTTAGAGTTCTTAATAAATTAGATTGTACAATTAAAAATACTGGTAATGTTTATTATTATGGAAATCCGGAAGTTGTAAATTTGAATGACAGTGTAGGTAAAGGAAAACTAATTAGGATTGAGGATTAGTTTTTGAGCTCGAATTTTTATTGGATAATATTCATATTTGCTCATTATTCATTTATAATTTCATGTTTCATAAATATTTATATTTAAAATAATTGTGTTGCTCTGCACATAGGAACACTTGGTTTCTTTTGCAAGTAATCATTGTGCTGAATTATAGTCATGCTCTTGGGTGTCAAAATTTTTGTTATGTGTGTTTCATTTTCTTTAATCTATCCATTTCTCTTTTGTCATCTTTTTGCTTGAGGTCTTCCCTTTTGTCGTGATATTTTTTACCTCTTGCAATGGCAATTTCTAATTTTGCAAGTCCTTTTTCATTTATAAACAGTCGGGTAGGGACTATTGTGAGAGCAGATTTTAATACTTTTTTAACAAGTTTGTCAATTTCTTTCCTATTTAATAAAAGTTTTCTGTTTCTTTTTGGCTCGTGGTTAAAATGAGTTCCATGAGAATATTCAGCAATGTGCATTTTTACCCAAACTTCAAAAATACCTGATTTTTCACCTCTTTCTTGAAGTACACAGTATGAGTCATTTATGCTAACTTTTCCTGCTCTTATTGATTTTATTTCTGAACCATATAATTGAATTCCTGCAATAAATTTATCAAGTAATTCATAATCTCGTCTTGCTTTTTTATTTTTTATGTGTAATACATTTGCCATAGCTTGCAAATTTATAATTATCTTTGTAATTGTGAAATTGAAAACTTCAAAATATAATATAATTACTGTTCTAGGAGCAACAGCTGGCGGAAAAACTTCTTTGGCTGCTTCTTTGGCTTTAAAACTTAAAGGTGAAATTATAAGTGCAGATTCACGCCAAGTATATAAGGGAATGGATATTGGAACCGGAAAAGATTTAGAAGATTACTGTATAAATGGGCAAAAAATTCCTTATTATCTTATTGATATTGTTGATGCAGGATACAAATACAATGTGTTTGAATATCAAAATGATTTTCTTTCTGTGTATCATGATATTGTCGGCAGAAATAAATTGCCAATTTTATGTGGTGGAACAGGAATGTATATTGATGCAGTTCTTAAAGGATATAAATTAATTAATGTTCCACATAGCGAAGAATTAAAAACTGAATTAGAAAAAAAAACTGATAAAGAATTAATTGATATTCTAAAAACAAATAAAGAATTACATAATAGAAGTGATACTTCAAACAGGAAACGACTGTTAAGAGCTGTTGAAATAGTTCTTTTTTATAGAGAAAATAAAAATGTTGATTTTAATTACCCTCAAATAAAAAGTCTTAATATTCAGGTGGTTTTCGACAGAGATTTCAGGCGAAAAAGAATTTCGCAAAGATTAAAAGAACGTTTGCAATCGGGTATGATTCAGGAGGTTGAGAGGCTTATAAATAAAGATGTCCCTATTGAAACCTTGAAATATTATGGTTTGGAATATAAATTTATTACAGAATATATTTTAGGTGATCTTTCTTATGATGAGATGTTTTCTAAATTAGAAATTGCAATTCATCAGTTTTCAAAACGCCAAATGACTTGGTTTCGTAAAATGGAGAAAGATGGGCATAAAATTCATAAAATTGATGGGTATTTTAGCTTGGATGAGAAAATTGAAAAGGTTGAAAGGCTTTTTTTTGCTTAACCTTTAATTATATATATTTTCTTTAAATTTTTTGTAAAAAGTCCTCGTATAAAGTCATTATTATTGAAATGATTGTTGGGCTGAGACTTTGATATGAATAAATTAATACTTTTGCAAATAAAGTAAATATAGTCGTATCCCTACTTTTTGAATTAAATACTAAATATTATTTTATACAATATTGAATTGGGTAAAATTATATTTTAAAGTGAAGTCCAACTTCAATTGTTGGAAGTAAACTAAAACTTTCTGTTAAATCTAATGCAGCATATCCTGTCATTATTGTAACTATTGGGTTTTTTCCAATTTCGACACCGGCTCCTAAGCTTGTGTTAAAATAATTTGCATTGTAATTAGATTGATGTACAGTTTCATAATAAGTGTTTTGTTGTTCTCTTTTGAGGTTTGTAAATAAATATATAGGGTTCATATCAAAAATAAATCTAAAATTACTTGACATATAATTGGCTCCGGCATAGGCAAAAATATTAAAATATTTTCTTTGTTTTATTGTACTAAAAAATGTTAGCCCAATACTAAAATCAAGATCGTCATCAACTTTTATGGGTAAACCTGTAATTTGTACGCCAAAAACATCTTTCCAATGTTTATATGAGAAACCTATTCCAGTGGTTGCACCCATATTTATTCCGCACATATTTCTTTTTAATTTTTTTTCTTTTTCTTGTCCGAAGCTAAGGTTAATACAGGAAAGAAGTATTATTGCTATTACTGTATATTTTTTCATGTGTCAAAATTTTTCTAATTAATTGATATTAAATAAGTTGTTTAAATATTTATATTTACAATAATTGTGTTGTTCTGCACATAGGAACACTTGCTTTCATACCAATTTTTAAAGATGAAAATAAAGTCCTATTTCAGCAGTAGGGAGTAAATCGAAATTCTCGTCTAATAGGTTATAACCTGCATATCCAATCATAAAATTAAATCTAACTTTTGTTCCAAGTTCAATTCCGTAGCCGAAACCTGCATTATATTGTTGGGCCTCTTTTGTGTGATAAGTACTTGTTCCTGTACTCCAATCGTAATCTCTAATTTTTCTTGTGTAAAAAATCATATGGTTTCCTAAATATAGAAAATGTCTAAAATTTATATGGTTGTTAATTGAATATAAGCCGGTAATTCCTGCACTAAAAAATTGAAGATTGTCAGTTTTTAAAGGAATTGCTGTTATTTGTACTCCAAATTTGTCGTGCCAGTGTCTAAATGATAATCCTAATCCGGTAGTGAATCCTGCATTAATTCCCAAATGGTCAGAGTTTTTAGAAACTGAATTGTTTTTTGCGTCTTGTGCAAAGCTTACAATGCTTATAGCAGTTGCAAGAATAAAAATTGAAATTCTTTTTAAAATCATAATACTAAAATTTAAAAGGTTGAAAGATTGGTTTTTGTAAAGGTAAAATGTTTTTATTAAAAATATAATTTTTTTTTAGTTTATTTTTAGAGTTTAGTTTAATTTATAATGATTAAAAATCTAGATTTAAGGAGAAATAAAAAACTCTTGGTAATACAACATCGTTATCTATTCCCCATGCCCAATCTAGCCTGACGAAATATCCTAAAATTTTAGATCTTAGACCAAATCCATACCCAAAGACTACGGGCCATCTGTTTTTATCTATTACAACAGTTACAGGACCTCTTCGTACGATTTCTGTTTTGTATGCGTTTGCGTCATCGTATGGTGTTAGCCCAGACCATGCAGAACCTGCATCAGCAAAGCCAACAATTTGGAAGTTGTTAAGAAAAGCCGAGTTTAAAGGTCTATTTATTAGATATCTTATAATCGGAAACCTAATTTCATTATTAATTACCATAAAATTTGTACCATTTCTTGCATTTTGAACAAAACCTCTCATATTTGTTGCAACTGCCTGATATACATAGTTTTGTTCTTGGTTTATTTCAACAGAATTATCAAATCTTAGTTTTTTTGGATTGAAAGTGTACCAATTATCAACTCCGCCTAGGTAATATAATAATCTGCTTTTTCCAAATGAAGCACTTGCTGCTGTTCTACTTGCAAATATTAAATTTCTATGAATTTTTTTATAATATCTAAAATCTGCACCTACAACAATCATATTTGTGTATTCTTGGTCAACTTCTTGATAATATTCAGAGAATAATTTGAATCTTGTTCCTTCATTTAGATTTAATCCCAGGCTTTTTATGTTGTCAAAATTATATTCTAATTTTATTCCCGAGAAAAACTGATGTTGAGAGGGTTCTGCCAAAGTACTTCTTTCGAGTGCTAAAAATATTGCTTTGTCGTGTCTTAAACTAAGGGTTGCTTTAACAGAAGAAACTTGGTTGAATGGATATTTTAAAAGATACATAAATTCATTTGAATACAACTTTAAAAGGAAATAAAACTGTCCGCTTTGGTCAATAATTTGATTAACATAGGTTTGGCGGTGGTATATGTATTGCTTATCAATTTTATATTTTAGGTTTTCAAGGCTAAGAAGATATTCAAAATTATTAAGACTTGCCCCCATTCTAAAAGCTCCTGAAACTCTGTAATCTTCAAACAAATCAAAAATTCCTATTTTAGTGAAAACATTTATTCCGGGTGAGAAATAAAAAGCATCGCCGGTGTATAGTTGATATGAATCTGAAAGAGTCCCGAAATCTACTTGTTGAGTAAGGTAGTTTGTATAGAAATTAGTTAAATAATTATATGTTGGTAAAAAATTAGTTGTGTCTTTGCTTTGTTCAGAAATTGTATCAATAATAGGGTTTATTTTGTAGTATTGAATATTCTTTTCGGTTTCAAAAATATAATTATTTATATCTATTGGAATACTGTCAGGATGCAATAAATTATCCGGAGGATTATTTTTAAGGCTGTCTAATTCTAATTTTTGAATTAGAGATATTTGTTCATTAATTTTATTTATGCTGTCTTTATATGCTAATTTTTCGGTATATTGTTGTCTGAAATATGTTTTAGAATTTATTTTTTCTTTTTTTAAACTAATTTTTTCCTGATAAATATTAAATCGTTTATTATGGAAAATAAGTTCAGCCAAAGTTTGTTTTCTTTTATTTACATCAAAATCTTCAATATTTCTGGAATAGTTACTGTTTAGAAAGTTGTTTGCAAAATATCTATAGTGTATTGATGTGTCTATATAGCTAACTGCACTGTCGAATTTTATAATTTGTCTTCCGGTAATTCCAGTCTCATCTGTTAAACTTAAATATGTATTCTGTTTAATTTCAGAGGGGTGAGTGTCGTTAAAGTATGGTGTTTTTGTAAGTTGTAATATGCTTTGGTCTTCTAAATTGTATATAAATAAATCTTTTGGTTTGTAAGTATCAATATTGTCTGTATTGCTGTTTCGGTCAGATGAAAAAATTATTTTTGTAGAATTATTTACAAATTTTGGGTCAATGTCAATGTAGGCATCATTTGTAATTTGCTTGAAATTTCCGGCAGTTGTGTTATAAATATAAATGTTTGTTTTTCCATCTTTTACGCCTGAAAGAGCTAGGGAAAATCCGTTGTTAGAATAATCAGCAGAAAGTATTTTATCAAAATACATTAAATTTCTTTTTGTTAGATCTTTGTTTTTAATGTTGTAGAAATACATTCTTAATCTTCCTTGTTCTTCTGTAAAAAAAGTAATTATTTTACTTGACGGATGCCAAGTTAAAACAGGGTAAGAATAATCAGTAATTTGATCTAATTTATGTCCCTTTTTTCTTATAGTTTTTGTTTTTTCTTTTTGTTTGTCAAAAATTTTAATTTTATATCTGCCGGACTGATTTTCTACATATGCAATATATCTGCCATCAGGACTAATTTTTACTCTTTGATATACTCTGTTTCTTTTGCCTTTATAAATTAATAATGTTTCTTCGGGTAGTTTTCTTTCAAAATCATCGTCATATTTTGCTTCAAAAAATTCTTTCCATAATGGATTTAGTTCTTTAATCGACATTCCTAAAACATATCTGAACCCAACATCTGAACTTTTATTAATTCTTGTTAGATAAATAATATTTGGAATAACATCCTTTCCATAGGTTTGTCCTATAAAATACCAAAAAGAATGCCCTGCATATTTTGCTTCTTCTCCAATTAATCTGTTAATTTTTTTATATTTTTTGCTTTTAAAACCGTCTTTTACTTGGTTTTCTATGTCAAAACTCCATTCTTCGCTTAAGTAACTAATAAGTCCGGATTGATACCACTCTGGCAAGTCAATTAATGTTGAATTTGCAACTTTTTTAGTATAACTTCCTCCATAGAGCATCTCGTTTATAAGGAGTTGTGTTATTCCTTCAATAATTTGTTTTTCAAGGCTTTTATTGTCTCCTTCGTAATAAACAAATATTTTATTATCAATTATTCTTGTTTTTCCTCCTATATTTGAGTTGTTATCGTCAGATTTATAACCGATATTACTTTCTCTAAAATCAGAAAGTCTTTTAAAACAAACAAAAATTACTCTTTTTTGAAGACCATATCCAAAAAAATTTTCAACATCTGGTAGTTTTTTTTCGGCGATTCTTGCAATTTTTCTGCTTAAACTATCCCCGTTTTTGTAGTAATAAGTATCAAACTTATCGTATCTATGATATCTCCAATATTTTTTAATGAATTGAACTCTGTTTTTTCCAAAAGACATTTGATGTCCATTGTAGAATTGTGCATTTGTAGTAAGTGCTGAAAAAATCAGCATAAATAAAAATAAAAGGCTTTTATATTTTAATGTGTTTTTCAATTAATGTATTTTGATATATTATAAAGTGCAAATTTACAAATTTATTGTGAAAAGTTGGGAATTTTATTTTTCGTCTTTTTCAAATGCTTCAATAATTGGAGAAACTAATTTGTGTCTTATTATATCATCTCTATTAAAAGTTGTAAAAGCTATACCTTTTATTTTTTTTAAAATTGAGTTTACTTTTAATAAACCTGAGTTTTTTTTGTTAGGTAAATCAATTTGAGTTATATCGCCGGTAATTAAAAACTTTGAGTTTTCTCCCATCCTTGTCAAAAACATTTTTAATTGAGCAATAGTTGTGTTTTGGGCTTCATCTAAAATTACTACTGCATCGCTTAAAGTTCTTCCTCGCATAAAAGCAAGCGGTGCAATTTGAATTTTTCCTTGTTCTAAAAGTTTATTAAGTTTTGCTCCCGGAAGAATATCTAGAAGTGCATCGTACAAAGCCTGCATATATGGGTCTAATTTGTTTTTTAAATCACCGGGCAGGAAACCAAGATTTTCTCCAGCTTCAACGGCAGGACGACTTAAAATAATTCTTTTAACTTCATTGTTTTTTAATGCTCTTACTGCCAAAGCAATAGCAAGATATGTTTTTCCTGTTCCTGCTGGTCCGACTGCAAAAATTAAATCATTTTTATGAAACTGTTGAACAAGTAATTTCTGATTTTTTGAGCGAGGAAGAATTGGTTTGCCATTCACCCCATATACAATTATGCTATCATTACTTTTTTCAAACTGTAATTTGTCTTGAAAAATTAAAACAATATCCTTTGTTTCAAGTTTATTATATCTATCAATATGTGTCTTTAGATTTTCTATAAATTTATAAAAATCATCAACTTCATTTGTTTCTCCGGAAGCCTTAACTTGGTCGCCTCTTATAACAATTTTAAGTTTAGGGAAAAGATATTTGATTTTTTCAATGTTTTTACTGTCTTTTCCGTAAAAATCCATTAAAGAGTCGGAATCTAAATATTTTTTTTTATCATTCATATGGAAAGCTCAAACTATTGCTTATTTTTGCATTTACAAAGTAAATATTTTTTATCTAAATTTAAAAAGTAATTTTTTGCCAGTAATTACACTTATATCAGACCGAAATACCGAAGACTTTTTTCTTGGAAGATTAAAGGGGCAATTACTTAAAAAGTGCAACAACATTAATATCATTGATTTAGCACACAATATTAAGCATCACAGCATTTCAAAAGCTGCATTTGTTTTAAAAAATAGTTATAAAGATTTCCCGGATAATACCGTACATTTAATTGGAGTTGATAGTGAATGTTCTGAAAAAATAAGCCATTTAATTGCAAAAGTAGATAAACAATTTTTTATAAGTGCAGATAATGGTTTGTTTAGTTTAGTGTTTGAAAATATTGATATTGAGAAACTTATAAAAGTAAGTCCTTACAAGAAAAAAGATTCTTTTATTCCTGCTTTTTTTCGTTTTGCTGATATTGCTTGTGAAATTTTAAGTGGAAAAAATATAGAAGAATTTGGCGAACCTACAAAAGATATGAAACGACTAATGGCTCTAAATCCTACTTTTGAAAAAGATTTTATACTTGGTCATTTGGTATATATTGATAGTTACCATAATGCAGTAACAGATATTTCTTATGAACTTTTCAATGAAATTTCAGAAGGTAGAAAGTACACTATTTATGCAGGAAGCCATTCATATAAAATAAATAAAATTAGTAAATCGTATCAAGATGTTGGAGAGGGAGAGTTTGCAGCAATTTTTAATTCTTTAGGTTTGCTTGAAATTGCAATGAATAAAGGAAAAATATCTGAGCTTTTAAGTTTTGATTATAATACGAAAATTAGAATAGAATTTAAATGATAACAAGAATAGTTAAGATGAAATTTCAGGAGCAATATATTTCTGATTTCAAGAATTTTACAAAGGATATAAAAGATATTATACGAAATCAAGAAGGTTGTTTGCATCTTGAAATTTTGCAAGATATTTCGGATCCACATTTTTTCTTTACATATAGCAAATGGAACAGCGAAGAAGATTTAAATAACTATAGAAAATCGGATTTCTTTAGAAATATATGGCCTCAAACTAAAAAATGGTTTTCGGAAAAACCGCAGGCTTGGAGCGTAAATAGTGTAGTTTAGTATGTATATTATTTATTTTTGTAAGAATTAATAAAGTGATAATGTTTTCAAAAATTACGGTTCTACTGTTATTTTAAGGGTTTTTTATTTTGTTCTAAAAATGTTTATTACTTAAGGGTACTTCTAAAAATTAAATCGCCTATGAAAAATTCTGAGAATCTTGATGCGAATGAATTTTTAGAAGCTCCTTAAATATTAAAAAATTATGCAATGTGTAATTATTCAATGAAATATGATTTTGTAGTGTTTGTTAATTGAGTGATAATGAGGTAATTAAACTGCATGCTTGTTGTGTATGTTTTTTTTATTGTATATTTACAGTATTACTGTAATTTTACAATTTAAAAATATTTTAGAAATATTATTATATTAAGGTTTTAATTTATCTTCTAACTTTTTTATAGAACTATATTATTTTACTTTCAATTTCTTTAAAGCTAATTTTCTAACCCTTTCATTATCATCATTTACACTTAAATCTTTCAAAATATTTTGATACATTTCTTTTTCAGTTAGCGTTAATTCTTCTGGCTCAAAACGACTAAGTTTATAGAGTGCTTTATATCTAAATTTCCAATATTCATGTTTTGTTAGTTTTGTGCAAACCTTAAAAAGATACTTGTTAGAAAATGTTTTTAGATTGTTTAATGCTTCGTTTTTATCTTTGTATAAAGGAGCTTTGTCAAGAATTGCCACATATTCTTCTTTTGTGTAGTTTTCTGTTTTTTTGCAAAGTATTGAATTGTTCGCATCAAAATTTATGGCAAGAGGTTTTTTATTAAAATAAAATTCAAAATTTTCGGTTTGTTCATCAATAACAACTTTCTTTCTTATTGTTTTATCTTCAAAATAAAAATCTACATAAGCAGGAATTTTGTATAATGGAACTTTTTTAAGGTCTTGAATTTGTTCAATTTTAATATTTGCTTTTTTTGTTGCAGAGTTGTAATTGTAATTAATATTTAATTCCGGAATGCCTTTATTTAGAAACCATTGATTAAAAAACCAGTTCAAATCTTGCCCTGTAACTTCTTCAAATGCCAAACGTAAATGATGTATTTCAACGGCTTTGTATTCGTTCTTTTTTAAATATAATTCAAGAGCATCCCAAAAAGCATCATCGCCTACGGTGTATCTTAACATATGCAAAATCATACCTCCTTTTTGGTATGAATGAGCATCAAACATATTGTCTCTGTGTTTGTTATGAAATCTAATTAAATTTTCGTCCTTAAAAAGATGTTCAAAAGAATAAGACTTAAATTCTTCCGAAATGTGTATGTCGGCAACATATCTTCCATATTGGTGTTCTAACCAAAGATATTCAAAATAAGTAGCAAAAGATTCATTCAGAGGTAGATTTGCCCATGATTCACAAGTAATTAAATCTCCGAACCAATGATGAGAAAGTTCGTGTGCAACAATAGTTTCAGAAGACCTTCTTTTTTCTTCATTATTAAAATTTAAAACAAAATCTCCAAATACAACAGCACCAGTATTTTCCATTGCTCCGGAAACAAAATTTTTCACTATAATTTGCGAATATTTATCCCAAGGAAAATCATAATCTAACTTTCGAGAAAAGTAATCAATCATTTTTCCGGTGTTTTTAAAAAGCTCTTTTGCTTTTTCTTTGTCTTTTTTCTCAACATAAACATTTAGTGGCAAATCTCTCCAAGAATCCTTAATTATAGTGAAATTTCCAATGGCAATCATTGCCAGATATGGAGCGTGAGGTTTTTCTTGCCTCCAATAATCAGTTCTTGTACCGTCATCATTAAGCAAAGAATTTACTAATTTGCCATTTGAAAGTGTTTTGAAATCTTTTTTAACTGTAAGGTAAATTTCTTGTGTCATTTTTTGGTTTGGCGAATCTATTGTAGGAAACCATGCAGAGCTTGATTGAGTTTCTCCTTGTGTCCATATTTGAGGGTTATCACTTTGAGCATTAATAAAGTACAAACCTTTGTTTTCTCGAATTGCCCAAGATTTTGAATTTTTAACTTCTTCGGGCTTTGCAGTATATTTTATTCTTATAGAGTATGTTTCGTTTTTAGAATAAGTTTTGTTTAATTGAATATGAATTTTGGAGTCTTTATATTTATATATTAAAGGAATGTTTTCTTCGCCTTTTTTTATTGAAATACTGTGTATTATGAATGATTGTGCATCAAGTGTTAAAGAATCTGTTTTGTAATAATGTGGTTTAAATGAGATATTTGCAATACCATTTACTTGTTTGTTTATATAGTCAAAACTTAGTTCTAATTTTGTGTGAATTAAGTCATTAATAATTGTATTACTTGCTTTGTAGGTCTTTATTTGCTTTTCTTTTTCAGAAATAATTTTATTTATATTAGGCGTTTTATTTTCAGAAATGCTATTATTCTGAGCAGTATTTCTTACAACTGCCTTTTTTTGTGAGCAAGAAAATAGAAGAATTATTACTAAAATAGTTAATGTTATTTTTTTCATAAAGTTTTGATTTTTTGAACAACAAATTTAAATATTTTAATTATAAATCTAAGTATTTGAATTTTTATAAGTTTTTAAGTTAATGTATTTTTTGCTGTTCGTCAAATTTTTGTTTTTTTCTAATAAAGAGTATATACAAGTAGTTAAATACTTAACTTATTGAAATTCAATAAAAAGAATATTTAAGTATGTTTTATAACATATTGTAGTTCAGCTAATTATATCTCTTGAAGATTAATATATCAAAAAGTATTAATTTTTATGTTTTTTCGGCAAATTATTTGCAATAAGAGTATAAACACCTTAAAAAAACAGAAATAATTAGATTAATTTATTAAAAACTAACAAGATGATTAAAAATTTACTTACTATCGTACTATTATTTGTTTTTTTATCTGGTCAGTCTCAAGTAAATGACTATTTTGATGACATTAAAAAAACTTTTGATAAAAAAAATCAAAAAGACTTATCAAAGATTTCAAAAGAAATAATTAAGGCTCAAAGTTTAGAAGGAGCTGCCCAGCAAGCATTTGTTTCAGGCGATTTTAAAAAAGCTTTAAGCAAATCAAAAAAGATTTCAGAAATTTACAAGAAAAATTATCGAGAACTTTTTTTAATTTATAAGGGTAAATTGAATAAATTAACAAAAGAAATAGAAGGAAAAAATAAAACATATATTGCTGATTTAATCCAGAAAGCAAAGAAGAGTTATAGTGAAGCAATTTCTCAAAGACATCTTGCCAACAAAGAGAAAGATAATAAAACTGTTTATGAATTATACAAATCGGCTCATCAAAATGAAGTTGATGCAATAGGTTTTCAAAGTAGTTCTTTTGGAATTATAAATGGATGGATAAAAGAAGAAATTGAAGTAGTTGAAGAGGAAAATTATAGTTTAGAAAATAATTTTGATAATTCTGCAACTGAAAATTTTCAAGTAAAACAATTTTCTAATGATGAGGCTTCAAAACCTGAAAATTATTCTTTTAACAAAGAAAAACAAATTGAACAAAACTTATTCTCAGAAGAAGAATTAATTGTAAATTCAACAGAAGATAATAATTCTAATATTTCTGGAAAAGTAAACGATTCTGGTGGCAACACTATTGAAGTGAATACAGGCTACTCAAGTTCCAATAATCAGTCTAATTATTCTTCTGGAGGAACTGAATTTAGAATTCAAATAGGAACTTCTATTCTTCCGGCAAATGAGTCTCAAATTAGCAGATTAAATTCTACTAACGTGGCTGTAAATACCTATAAATCAAAAGTGTATTACAAATACACAATTGGAAATTTTGCATCTTTTGAAGAGGCTAAAAATTATAAAGATGCTTATGGTTTATCAAAAACATATATAACTAAATATGAAAATGGAAGAGAAGTTAAGTTTTATATGGGAGATTCGCAATAATTAATTTGTACAGTATTATATGATAAAACCTGCTTTTTGCAGGTTTTTTTAGTGCAGCACACTTTGGTAACTGTGCTAAAAGAACGTAATTTTCGGGCTTACTGTAAAACTGTTTAAAGGTTTCGGTAAAACTTTTTTCATAAATGCTTAAATCGGTGATGTGATGTTCACTGTGTGTCATTCCGCTTGTTCCGCTGCTGCGAAAAACGGTTTGTATTTCCTTGTCGGAAGAAAGAATTTTATGTGTTTTAAAAAAATCAATCGGCAAAAAAGGAATTTGTGTGTAGTGTTTTATTTTTGAAATATCGGTATTCAGTTTTTCAATATAATGCCGATAAACTTTATTGTTTGCGTATTGAAAATCAAAAATTTTAAGGGCAACATTATTAAAATCGCTTTCATTTTTAATTGAGAATATTTCGGGGATGTTTATTTTTATTTTGCAAAAGTATGAAAATAATATCAGACTTTCCGAGTCTTCAAGACTCGGAAAGTCAGCTTTTTAATAGTTTGTTTCTTTAATTTCGAAGTATGATTGCGGATGTAAGCAAGCCGGACATACTTTCGGTGCTTTTTCGCCTTCATGAACATATCCGCAGTTACGACATTTCCAGTAGATTTTTCCGTTACGTTCAAAAACTTTTCCCTCTTCGAGGTTTTTGTATAAAGTTCTGTAACGTTTTTCGTGTTCGGCTTCTACTTTTGCAATCATTCTGAAAGCTGTTGCAACCTCTTTAAAGCCCTCTTTTTCGGCAATGTCGGCAAATTCGGGATAAAGTTCCGTCCATTCTTCGTTTTCACCTTCGGCGGCAGCTTTAAGGTTCTCAAGTGTAGTTCCGATTTTTCCAGCAGGATATGTAGCCGTAATTTCTACCATATTGCCTTCAAGAAATTTAAAAAATCGTTTGGCATGTTCTTTTTCATTTATTGCTGTTTCTTCAAAAATGGCGGCAATTTGTTCCAAGCCCTCTTTTTTTGCTTGTTTTGCAAAATAATCGTAACGCATACGTGCTTGTGATTCTCCTGCAAAAGCTTTTAGTAAGTTTTGTTCTGTTTTGGTTCCTTTTAAACTTTTCATAATGTTTAAATTTTTAATTGTTAGAATTATTTATATTTCAGAAAATTCGCTTTTGCTTATGCCGCAAGTCGGACAAGTCCAGTCTTCGGGTAAGTCTTCAAATTTTATTTTTTCTTTGTTATTGTCGTAAATATGTCCGCAAACATTGCATTTATAAACTTTGCCTTCGGATTTTTTTATTTTTTCTTTTTTGATGTATGAAGGTGCATTTTTCGGTGTTACACCTTTTTTTGCTTTTCTGTAATAATCATAGGTTAAAGGCTCTCCTTCGGCAATCATTTGGGCATCAATCAACTCTCCAATAAACAATATATGTGTTCCCATATCAATTTCATCGGTTAATTTGAATTCCATATAAGCAATGCTGTCGTTAAGAACTACGGGGACATCTGTTTTGCCGTATTTTATGTCAAAACCATGAAGTTTGTTGAAATTTTTTCCGGTTTTAAATCCGAAATTTCCGATTGTTTCCGATTTTGCATTTTGGCTTAAAATTGAAACTGAAAAAGTCTTGTATTTTTTTATAAACTCGCTTGTAAAATTGTTTTTATTACAACTTACGGCAAATTTCGGCGGTTCCGATGTAATTTGAAATACCGTGTTGGCAATGTATCCGTTTCCTGTTTCTCTATTTCCGGAACTTACGATGTAAAGTCCGTATGAAATATTGTATAATGCTTCTAAGGTCATGTGTCTAAAATTGTCTAATTAATTTATGTTCAATAAGTTGCTTGTGTTTGTAAATTTGTAATAATTGTTTTGCTCAGCACATATGAACACTTGCTTTGTTCTGCAAGTAATTTGTACGCAGGTTTATAGTCATGTTCTTTGGTGTTAAAATCTGTGTCTTGGGTGTTTCATATTTTTAAATTTAAGAGTTTTTTATTCTGCATTTTTTGCATATTCCTTTTATCATAACATCGGTTTGGTTTAAAACGAAATCGTCTAAACCGAAAAATTTTAAATCATCATAGTTGTAGTTAAAATCAAAAATTTCACCGCAGCTCTCGCATTTAAAATGCCCGTGTATTTCTTTTCTTGCATCATACCTTATTTCATTTTCATCAATTGCTACACTTTTAATCAGTTTTTGTTCTTCAAATAATTTAAGCGTATTATAAACCGTAGTTTTTGATAAAGTGGGAATTTCTTTAGAAAGTTTTTTATAGATATTATCCACGGTGGGGTGAATATTATTATTGAAAACATATTCAAAGATTTTAATTCTTTGATAAGAGGGCTTTATACCGGCATTTATCAGTTCGGTACTTATGTTTTGTATTATTTTCATAGTTGTAATGATTACAAAATTAAAAACATTGCAAATATATAACAAATATTTTAATCTGCAAAATATTATAAATAAATGTAAAGAAAATTCCAATTTTTTTTCAAAAACCTTGCATTTGTTCTTCAATTTTTGTATATAATCAATTAATTATCAATCTATTTAGTGTTTTTCATCAAGCCCTATGTAGATTTTGGTATTATGATTATATTATGAGAGTTTAAACTATAATAAAACATCAAGATTTTTCGAAAATGAAGTAAAAAACTTTGCGAAGCGATATACTTGGCACTGGTTTGGGCAACTAAAAGAAAGTTTTTAAACTAAAAGCAAGTTTAACGGCATAATTTATGTGATTTAAATGTAAACTCCTAAAAATCAATATTATGCTAAAAAAGAGTCTTTTTTTTATAAATCCGTATCATTTATTTGTTAAAAATAAGCAACTTTATGTGAAAGATAGATCAAATAATAATGAGAGAATGATACCTTCAGAAGATATTGGTTTTGTTATTTTTGATAATAAACAAATTTCATATACACATTCTGTGATGCAATTATTTTCAGAAAATAATACAACTGTTATTTTTTGTGATGATAAACATATGCCTACGTCTATGATGATTAATTTTGAGTCTCATCATTTGCATGGTTTAAATCTTGATTTTCAGGTAAAAGCATCTGAACCTTTAAAGAAGGGCTTATGGCAACAAACTATAAAACATAAAATAAAGAACCAAGCTAAGGCTTTAAATTATTTTAATTTGAATGGAGGAGATGCTTTAAAAGAAATTTCAAAGAATGTTAAAAGTGGTGATATAACAAACAGGGAATCTGTTGCAGCACGAATTTATTGGGGACAAATATTTGATAATTTCACAAGACATAGAGCTGGAAATAATCCAAATTCTATGCTTAATTATTGTTATGCAATTTTACGTTCTGCAACGGCAAAAGCTATTGTAGGTTCAGGATTGTTGCCGGCTATTGGAATTCATCATAAAAATAAATATAATGCTTTTAGGCTTGCTGATGATATTATGGAACCGTACAGACCGTTTGCAGATGTAATTGTTAAAGAAACTTTTTCAAAATTTCCTGATTATGAAGATTTAACGACTGAAATAAAATCTGAATTATTGAAAATTTTAACAGTTGATGTTTTTTTTAAAAAAGTAACACGTCCGCTATCAGTTGGTTTAAGTATGACAACTGCATCTTTGTCGAAATGTTTTAAAGGTGAAATAAAGAAATTGTCTTATCCTGTTTTAAAATAAATTAATTATCCCAACCAGAGGTTTTAACCCTGAAAAGGATGGATTTTAATGAACAAAATATAATGAATCAAACTAGACTAAACGCTTATAGAATTATGTGGTTATTTGTATTTTTTGATTTGCCAACAACAACAAAAAAGGAAAAAAGTAAAGCAGCAAAATTTAGAAAATCTTTGTTGAATGATGGTTTTACAATGATGCAATATTCTGTTTACATACGGCATTGTGCAAGTCGTGAAAGCATGAATGTACACATAAAACGAGTTGAAAAAAATATTCCGGAATTGGGGCACGTAAATATTTTGCCGGTTACCGATAAGCAATATGGAAATATTATTAATTTTTGGGGCAAAAAAGAAGTTCCTGTTGAAAATGCTCCAATGCAATTAGAAATTTTTTAAGGGGTAAATAAAACAGCCCTATCAGGGTTTTAAACCTCTGACAGGGCTAATTTTTGAATATATTCGACTCACATTTAGAATTAAAAAAATGAATGCAAGTTTTAAAAATCACCAAACAAACATCTTTTTTTATTGTTGCAATTATGTTGTAATTTTCTGAATATTATAAAGTTATATAACAATATAATATATTCAATTTCCTTTTGTTATCAAACCACAACTGATTTACACCCTGATGAGAAATTAGAAAAATATATTCAATTTCCTTTTGTTATCAAACCACAACATAGTAATAATAGGAGATAGTTATAAACCAAATATATTCAATTTCCTTTTGTTATCAAACCACAACGGCTCTTGGTTTTCAAAAGCAAAAAAGTGGAATATATTCAATTTCCTTTTGTTATCAAACCACAACCCCAACCTGTACATTTTATTTCTGTAAAAGAATATATTCAATTTCCTTTTGTTATCAAACCACAACTCTTTTTTATAATAGGAGTTAATTTTTGTCAATATATTCAATTTCCTTTTGTTATCAAACCACAACCTTATTTTGTGCCCTTTTGATACTCCTTTTAATATATTCAATTTCCTTTTGTTATCAAACCACAACGGACACAGCTCTGTAAGTTATTGAAAATCAAATATATTCAATTTCCTTTTGTTATCAAACCACAACGCAGTTTTTATTAAAAACTGAGTTGATTTTTTTTAAACCGATAATTTTTCTTGACAGAGTTTTGTTTTAAACTCTGTCAAGAAAAATTATCGGTTATTCAG
>CAMZKL010000024.1 GCA_947311255.1 uncultured Chlorobiota bacterium
CAAACTTTTTAACGAACTCGGAGCTAATGTCCCGAAAGTAAGAAAAGAAGAAGCAAAAGATACTTATTTAAAAATGATGCAGGCAAATGAACAAAATTTAATAGCATCGGCACACGATATTTCCGACGGAGGAATGATTACGGCTATTAGTGAATGTATAATTGGAACTGATTTTGGAGTAGAAATTTCATTAAATAATCTCGGAGAAATAAGCATAAACGCAAAGTTATTTTCCGAAAGCCATTCACGATTTATTGTGAGCATTAAAGCTAATGATAAATCAGAATTTGAAAAATTATTTAAAGAGAAATCAACTTATTTAGGTAAAGTTTTAAAAAATAATTATTTAAAAGTTATTGACAATAAAAAAGTTATTGTTAATGAGAAAAGAAAAATTTTAGAAAAGGCATGGAATGTTATATTATAATTTTACTATACCATCTTCTAATTTTATAATGCGGTCAGACATTTCTGCCAGTTCGTTATTGTGAGTAATTATAACAAAGGTTTGATTGAATTTTTCTCGAAGTGTAAAAAATAAATTATGTAAATCTTTTTTGTTTTTTGTATCCAAATTACCAGAAGGTTCATCTGCAAGAACAATTGCAGGTTTATTAATTAATGCTCTTGCAACTGCAACTCTCTGCTGTTCTCCTCCGGACATCTCAGCAGGTTTATGTTCTGCTCTGTTTGTAAGGTTAAGGAAATCAAGTAATTCCATTGCTTTTTTACTTGCTTCTTTTTTACTGATGCCTTTTATAAACGCAGGCATACAAATATTTTCAATAGCAGTAAACTCAGGTAAAAGGTGATGAAATTGAAAAACAAAGCCAATATTCTCATTTCTAAATTTAGAAAGAAGTTTTTGGGATAAACTATTGACGTTAGTTCCATTAATTAATAATTCTCCGGAATCGGGACTTGAAAGAGTACCAATAATTTGTAATAAAGTTGTTTTTCCAGCACCGCTAGGTCCTACAACAGAAACAATCTCACCTTTTTTAACATCAATGTTAATTCCTTTTAAGACTTGAAGATTATCGAAAGATTTTTTTATATTAGTTACTTTAATCATAGGAAATTAGCTATTATTTTATTTGTTTTTTATTATCCGAAGTTTCACCCGTGAGTTCTTTGTTTTCTTCATCTTTTATAATTTTTACACCTGAAACATCTGTAAACCTATAAACTGTAAAGTCAAGATTAGATTCAAAGCCACCTTCTCCTGTAATTTCAAAACCATCTTTATCTTTTATATTCACAGGAACAACTGAATATATTTTTTCTTCTTTTTCATCTAAAAAAATTTCTTCTGTTTTTAAAACACTTCCATTTAAGTTTGTAATAACTACATTTCCACTAGCTTTTGCAAATTTCTTTTTTTCATAATAAATTGCATATTCTGAAACTAAACTTGAATGCATGTTCATGTTTTTGTCATAAAATCTCAAATTTATTCCATCAGGAAAGAGTGTATATTGCTTTGTGTCAGATGTGTATTTATATGCTTTCGGAGTTGAAAGTATAACTTGCGTTGAACCATTAATGCTATAGTTTGTATTTAGATTTTCGACAATAACATCAGGTAATTCTTCTTTGTTAGATAAGGCTCTAATTTTTTCTAAATCTGTTTTACAGGAGAAAATTGTAAATAATATCAATATTATTAAAATCTTATTTTTTATGTTATTCATATGTCTAAAATTGTCTAATTAATTTACATTAAGCAAGTTGTCTTGTACGTATATATTTACAATATTATTTTTCTCTGCACATAGGAACACTTGCTTTCTTCTGCAAGTAATCTGTATGCAGGGATATAGTCGTAACTTTGGGTGCCAAAATCTTTGTCGAGGGTGTTTTATGTGCATAAAATTTGAATGACGAGTTTGAAAAATTAAAATGTCAAACCGATTTTTAAGCAAGTTTCAATTTTATTAGTGAGTAAGATTTGCTAAATCTGTTTTATGTAAAATTGTATAAATTTGATTGTTATAAAATAATATATCTGAAAAGATTTAGCAAATCTCTAAATATCATCTAATTATAAAAAAACAGTTAACTATTGCAGTTTTAATCAAAAACAATATTATCCTTCCGCTTCTTGTTGAGCAGATAATAATTTTTCCATTTCAGAGTCAAACATATACATTTTTGCTTTGTCTCCACCAAGCAAATTTAATTTATCAAGAATATTACTGAAAAGATTTTCTTCTTCAATTTGCTCAGTAACATACCATTGTAGGAAACTTTGTGTTGTAAAATCTCTTTCGTCATAGCAAAGTCCTACTAAGTTGTTTATTTCTTTAGAAATCATTTTTTCATGCTCATATATTTCTTTAAAAACATCCTGAATTGATTTATAATCTAATACCGGTTGGTCAACTTTTGGAACAATTGCATGTCCGCCTCTATCATTTATATAATGAAAAAGTTTTAACATATGTCCTCTTTCTTCCTCAGAATGTGCATAAAGAAAGTTTGCAGAACCATTATACCCTTTCTTTTCTGCCCAAGAAGCCATTGCCAAATATAGCTGAGAAGAAAAATGTTCTAATTCAATTTGTTTATTTAATGCTTTTTCTACTTTTTTATTCATAATTATATTTTTTAAATTTATTTATTTTATTCTATTCCATGCTAATGTTTTCAGCATCCATTTTGGAAGAGTTTTTTCTGGTTTTCGGTTTAATAAATTAAGATTCCAACCTATTTTTTTTATAATAGGGATTTTATGAGTTTCAACAAATTCAATTAGTGTTCCATCAGGGTCTTCAATATATGTAAAATGTCCTGCTGCATCACCCATTTCAAAAGTTGTTCCTTTGTTTTGGTAACTTTCTGGTAAACTATCAACAGTGAATGGATGTCCATTGTTTTCACAATGCTTTTTCAGAGCTTTCATATTTCTAATATCAAAACAAATTTGAATAAAACCCGGGTCGCCCCAGTATCTGTTTTCATATATTTTTTTAGGAGTTTCGTCATAAATTTTAATGAGTTCTATTTGGCTGTTTCCAAACATTTCGCTAAAAGCACCTTTTCTTGGTTTTCTGTGAGAAAGAAGAGCTCTGTCAAATTTTTTGTTACCTCTTTTAAGACCTGAAAAATCTTTAAAAATTCCGGTTTCTTTAAATTCTACAACATCATATCCTAAAACTTCCTTATAAAATTTAATTGATTTTTCAATATCCGAAACTCCAATTATTGCACCATAAATTCCTCCTGAAAGAGCATCTGTATTTGCAAAGATAAAAACATCTTCAACCATCTGAAATATATTTCCGTTTAAATCTTCAAAGAAAAAATGTTTATTTTCTTTTGGGTCTGTTTCAATTTCAGATAAGAGCTTTATTTTTTTATTTTTGAAATTATTAAATGCTTTTTCTAAATTACTGCTTTTAATTTTTCCTGCAAATACACCAAAATCTCCCGCTTGAATTTCAAATTCTGCTTGTTTTGGTTTTCTTTTTAAATATTGCCAAATTTCAACACCACCACCACCTTGAAGATTAATTGCAATTATTGCGTGTTTTTCTCTTGCTTTGCCTCCTGTATATAGCATCATTCTGTCGGCAGGATGTTTATCGTTTACTATTGGAATATCAAATCCTAGATTTTTACGATACCATTTCCAAGATTTTTCAGCATTTGTTACTCCTACACCTATTTGTTGAATTCCGCTTATTATATGTTGCATATTAATACTTTATTTCAAAAATAAAAAATTATTTTACAAATATATAAAATTACAATTTGTTGTAAAAACTTAACTTTTATATATTCTGTTAAAATAAGGAAAAACTTTTTTTATCTTTGCAATCTGTCAAATATAAAGTATTAATTTAAAGAAAAAATATTGTGGATATATTTAAAAAATTAGATACCTCAAAAACTGATCTTGGCAAATTTCAAGCATCTGTTCATGGATATATGACTTTCCCAAAATTAGAAGGGGAGATAGGACCTGTGATGAAATTTAACGGAAAAGATGTAATTACTTGGAGTGTAAATAATTACTTAGGTTTAGGAAATACGCCGGAAGTAAGAAAAGTTGATGCTGATGCTGCCGCAAAATACGGGATGGCATATCCAATGGGAGCAAGAATGATGACTGGGAATACAAAATATCATGAAGATTTAGAGCAAAAACTTGCTGATTTTGTAAGTAAAGAAAGTGGGTATTTATTAAATTACGGTTATCAAGGTATGGTTTCAATAATTGATTCATTGGTTGACAGAAATGATGTTATTGTTTACGACTCAGATTCGCATGCTTGTATTCTAGACGGTGCAAGGTTACATATGGGCAAACGTTTTGTTTTTAAACACAATGATATGGAGAGTTTGGATAAGCAACTTGCCCATGCTACAAAATATCTTAAAAATAATGCAAATGACAAAGGTGGAATACTTGTTATAACAGAAGGAGTTTTTGGGATGGAAGGAGATTTAGGAAATTTAAAGGCAATTACTGATTTTAAGGATAAATATGAATTTAGAATTTTTATTGATGATGCCCATGGAATTGGAACAATGGGAAAAACCGGTGCCGGAACCGGTGAACATTTTGGAGTTCAAGATAAAATAGATATTTATTTTGGAACTTTTGCTAAAGCATTTGCCGGAATTGGTGGCTTTGTTGCAAGTAACAAAAGTATTATTGATTATTTAAGATATACAATGCGGTCTCAAATTTTTGCAAAATCTTTGCCAATGCCTATGGTTATGGGTGCTTTTCAAAGACTTAAAATGCTTAAGGATGAACCACAACATAAAAATAAATTGTGGGATATAGTAAATTCTTTACAGAAAGGTTTGAGAGACGAAGGTTTTAATCTTGGAGTTACAGAATCTCCTGTAACACCCGTGTTTTTTGACGGCAATGCTGAAATGGTTATTGAAATTACAAAAGATTTACGTGAAAACTATGGTATTTTTTGTTCAGCCGTAGTTTATCCTGTTATTCCGAAAGGAAAAATAATGTTAAGATTAATTCCTACTGCTTCGCATACACAAGAACATGTTGATAAAACTATTGCTGCATTTTCTGAAATAAAAGTGAAATTAGCAGAAGGAAAATATGCTTAGTATTAAGGCTTTGATATAAAGATTGTTTCGCTTAGATTTAAATATTTTGTGGTTAGATGGGTTGCACAGAAAAATGAAGATTTGATTTAAAACGTTTTATAAGCCGAGTTTTGTAAAAAAAAAAGACCAAGATTTAAACTTCTTGGTCTTTTTGCATCACAAATGGTATAAATATATTTTATTCAATAATTAATTTTTTTCTTAAACTTTGTTTATTTGTTTTAATATCAATGAAATAAATTCCCTTTGCAAAGTTTTTAATATAAAATTCTGTTTTTTTAGAATTAACATTTTTAGAAACTAATTCTTTTCCTGTTATATCAATTATTGAAACAATAGAATTTAAAGTTTTACCAAATTCAACAGTAACAATATTATTTGCAGGATTTGGATAAACTGAAATTAAATTTTCTGAAAGTTTTGAAATTGAACTAACAGATTTAATAGATAATTTAAAATAATCGGAAATTTCAGCACCAAATACGTCTGTTGCAGTAACTTTAATATTTAATAATTCTAAATCTGACGGAGTTCCTGAGAATTGATTTAGTTCTGAATTGAATGTTAACCAAGCTGGTAAGTCTGAGCCATCTTCAAGTTTGGCACTTAAAGTTAAAACATCTTCAAAATCATTGTCAGTAAATACATTGTCAGAAATATCATAAGTATATAATTCAACAACATTTGTTTCTTGGTCAGGGATATTTGAATTTACAATTGGGTTTGTATTTAAACCAAAATGGACAAAGAATCTTCCTTTATTTACTTCTGCAGACTGAGAAAAAGTATATGAACTATTATTCAATAAATTTAATGTTTCGTTTAAAGCAACATCTTCTAACCAAATGTGCATATTTTCAAAACTATTTTCGGTAAATCTTATCGTATAATTTCCTGCAATCCCAATTCTTAATGAAACAGGAATAACTTTATTGTTTGTAATTATCGGAATTGAGTTAACTGCATACAATGAATTACCGGCATTAATACTAGTAAAAATTTGTGGTTTATCATTGTTTGCAACAAACATTTTATGTGCATCATATTTTGCATCATGTTCATTTGTAGCTCCTTCAAAAGCCCTTATAATGGTTTCATCAAAATAGTTATCTTTCTCAATTCTAAATTTTAAGAAATTCGGAGAAACATCTTTAGTATTCTTTTTATAGAACGCCTGTGAACTATGAACTCTTGTATTTGCAGGAATTATGAAATTTGCAGAAGAACTTGCTTTTACCATAACACTTTGTCCCGCAGGAATATACTGCGTTCCTCCGTTTATTGAAACTCCATTATTATCAAAAGGTGGGTTTCCTCCATAGCATAAATATTTATCTTGTGCGTCATCATAATAATAAACATAGTTTTCAATATTTGTTTTGTTTCCAGAAGGAATAGCATCCCAGTCAATGGCAGATACAAAAGGATTTCCAATTAAGTTCCAACCGTCAAATTTATCCCAACCCGGCCATGCAGGAGGAGCAATATAATTTAGATGATTTGCTCCATTATTATCAGTTAAAGTTAAACTAAATGTTTTATCATTTTCATCAAGATTTCCTCCAGTTTGAGAGAATACCTTATCACTTAAAAAATAATGAATATATCCTCTGTCTGTATTTAGTTTTCCTGAATTATTTCCGCTATTTATATTTGACCATCCTGTTGGATTATAAACAGTTGTTACGTTCCAATAATCAGCAATCTGTTCGTTGTACCAATAAAAATTAGGATTTCTTGCACCCCAAGAAACAATAGAATAGGTTGATGTGTCAATTTCTGTTAAAGGTGCAAAAATATAATGCCAATAATCTCCTGTTAAAAATCTTTCTACTGTTGCAGGAATATTTGCAGTATTATGAATTAATGAACCCGTACCTGTTGCATCTGATTTTATGATTAATCCGGTTGCTCCGGCTGTGTTTGTTAATGTTCCCGTAACAGTAACATTTTTCCCGGGATTTATTGTAAACACATCACTTGCGTTAATGGTTAAATTATTCTGAACAGTTAATAATGAAGCGTTTGTAATTGTCGGATTATCAATTACTAAATTGTAAAATTCCTGTCCGTTCGGTGCAGTAATTGTTTGCGTGCTTGTTCCGTTATAAGTTACTGTCCCCGTTCCCTCTATGAAAGTTGCACTTGACACATTATTTGTCCAGTTTCCTGTTACATTCATATTGTAATTATCGGTATCAAAAGATTTTCCTGCGGTTATCGTAAAATTGTTTACGTTTACGGCATTTCCGAGCAAAGCATCATCTCCGGCACTGTTCATTTCAATATTTCCGATACTTCCTGTTCCTTGCACTGCATATATACCGGAAGCAGTGTTTGATAATATAATTCTGCCTGTTCCGGAATGTGTTCCGTTAATATCAACAACTTCTCTTACGTTTATATTATTTCCGTTGTTTGCAATTTCGGCTCCCGAAATTATTTGTAATTCATGATAAATATCTAAATTACTCTGTAAATTAACAGTTTCAGTTCTTCCGAGAATTAAATCGTGAAGTTCCAAAGGTGCTGAGAAATGCAAATCTGCAACAGCACCTGTGCCGTCAAAAGTTAGGTTTGATGCCGAATTTCCTTTAAACTCTCCGTTTGTTCTTGCATAAATTCCCGAGCAATTTAAGTTTTTACCGTTAAGGTCTATTGTTCCGTTTGTATGAGTAAGTTCACCGTTTACATCTATTGAACCGCCAAGAACAACACCCGTCGGAGAAGTATTATTTACAACTAAATTATAAAATTCCTCTGTATGCCCAGAAGTAATTGTTTGAGTTGTTGAGCCGAGTAGGTTTACGGTGCTTTGACCTTCATCAAAACCATCAGTATCATAGTTATTAGTGAAATTTCCGTATAAATCTAATACTCCGTCTTGTGTAGTTCCGGCATCATCATCATTCATATCCAGTGTTGCGTTATTTTCAATAAGAAGATTTCCGTGAACTTCCAACTTGTCGGCAGAAGTATTTACTTCAACCCAAATACCGTCTTCAACAGTCATATTTTTTGTTTTTGCAATGTCTCCGTATAAATCTGAATTTGGAGAAGAAGCATCAACAATTGCCTCATTGCCGGCTCCGTTATCAATAACAACATCAATAGTTTCATCAGGAACCGAGAGTGTTTCCCAGTTTGAGCAGTCGAACCAATCGGTACTTGAAGAGCCGTTCCAAACCCCTTCGGTATGATTATTTGCGGCAATAGTAAGTTGCGGAGCATTTGTATCTCCTTTGTAATCAAAGCCGCCGCTGTTGTATGCTGCATTATCAGTGTAAGTATCCCAATTTCCTGTTTCATTTATCAATGCAATCCAATCTAATTTTGAATTTGTTGTTGTTGAAAAATCCGGGTCATTAGGGTCATAAAATTTTACTTTTCCGTTTCCTGTCGGAGCAACTGTTGTAAAGCATTTTGATGCAGGATATAGTGTTGACCATTTTGAACTTTGTGATGCACCACCGGGAGCTGCATCCCAACCACTTTCAGTCCAGCCGTAAAGAACGGTTCCGTCATAAGTTGAGTGATGTGCGGTTGAATTATTCCAAGTTCCGCCTTGCATAATCCAAACATCATCATCATTATTAAGGTTAAAACCGCCAATATTTGTTCCGCTTAGCGCTGTTTTTGTCCAATTATTGTCTATTGCACCATTTGTATATACATCAAATTGTGTTCCGTTAGTTACATTGCCTGTTGTTGTAATAGTAATAATAGTTCCTGCATCAAGAGTAGAACTATTACGAGAAATAGATATTACACCCTCAGTACCTCCCCACTGGTCAGCAAATTTTCTTTCATAGCCATTGTCGGTTAAATAAAATTTTGTACCGGGTAAAATATCAATAAAAGAAACAAATGAAAGTTCATCTCGCCCATTACTACCGGACAGTGTATTAACAGCCAAAATAGCTAAATCACCGTAATCAAAAGTAGTAACATTTGTAACATTAAATTGGTTGCTGTTTCCTGTTGCCGTAAGAGCACCTGATGTTGCACTTAAATTAAAAGGACCTCCGAAAGCAGTATGAATAACATTTGAAAACTCTGCAATACCTGCCGCGGCTGCCACACTTATCGGGTCATTAGTCATTGTTCCGTTTGATGAAAGTGAAATATTTGCGGTATAATCTAAGTCTCTGTTTTCATTTGCATCCGTTGCTTCTACGGAAGGGTGCGGCACCATAACATTATCTACCCCGACATCGGTCGGTAGCTGAACAAAATGAAGTTCTGTTGCTGTTACATCAAAAATATTTTTTCCGTTAACGGAATATGTTTGAGGAAAACTTGCAAAACCCGAACCTGCTGCATCAGCCGTAACATTTCCTTGTGATATTTGAAAACCAAAATCGTCGCCGTCATTATTATTTCCACTGTCATTCGGACTTGTTTGAATTGAAATTCTCAATGATAACGTTACACTGCCTTCATCCGGAACAGAAATTAACGGAGAGCCGGAAAATTTTATTTGATTTGAAGTAATTGTGGGAGAATTACTTATTAATGTATTTCCGTTAAATAATGCACAAGCAAGAATAGCATCGTCCCAGTTATTCATCGCATTGCCTGATGCTTGTGTAATAGTTATTGCGTTAACTATTGTTGCAAGATTATCGGCATCTGTATTATCCGAGCCGCCGTCGCGAATTGTAAATTGCCAAACTTCCGTACCGTCGGCAGTTGAGGTAATTGTTGCATCATTCATAATTGAAGATACGGTATTTGCTTCATTATTGTTTGTAACAATATCAGATTCCGAATTTTTCAGTAATACAATTGTGTGTGTATTTCCCGCCGAATAATTTTCGGTATCTGTTGCTGCGCCGTTTGTTGTATATGTTGCACCGGCATTTGTCGCTTGTATTGTTGCTCCGACAGTTGCATTTGACAAAACATCTGTTGTAATAAAGAAATATCCGGTATTTCCGGAGTTTATAGTAACGGGTGTTGCCGAAAAGTCAAAAGTAATATTGCTTTGAGTTGTTACTGCGGCTGAATTAATTGTTCCGAGATTTGAATCTCCTGCATCAAGAGTAGCATCGGTTGAGTAGCGTAGTGTATAACCGCTTACAACAGCATCTAAATTTGCCCCTGTTGAAACGGCATCAAACTTAATTTTAGAAACTTGTTGATTTGTACCGCCGGCAACGGCAACTTCAATTTTGTAAAAAATATCATCATTTGAATTTTGGACGAAGTCGTCAGATGTCGGGTCGGTTCCGGTTAGAGTTATTGAAGGTCCTGATTGTGATCCCTTTAATTCATAATCATCAATTGCCCAGTTTCTGTCCACGTCTGTTCCTGTGTAATAAAATGCAATATGTACATTACTTTGTCCATCTGCAATACTACTCAAATCTACATCGCCGGAAGCAGTCCATTGTTGTGCCGTTGTTGCTAATGTGGGCGACAAATCTGTCCAAGTAGCGGCAGTAGGATCTCCTCCTGTATAATCAGTTGAAATTTTCATCACAATATCAGGTCCTGAATTTCGCATCCAAGACCAAAAACTCATTGTAACATTGGTATAAGAAGAAAAATCATAAGAAGGAGATATTAACCAATCATCTGCATTTTTATTATATCCATAAAACCAAGCATAATACGTGCCGTCGTGTCCGGTGTCTCCAGGGCTGTATATGCCGCCGTCATCTTCTCTTACCCAATCAGCGGTGCCTCCATTACTTATATAAGACCAAGTTTCGTTTCCATTTTCAAAACTTCCGGAGTAAATTACTTGCGGTGCATTGGGGTCTGTTACCGTCCCATCCACCGCAACATCTTGTTGGGTTGCTCCGGTGCTTGTACAACTGATGTTTCCTGAATAAGGTGAGCCTGCAAATGTTAAACCGCTGACCATTCGTGTATAAATAGTAGTGGAAGCAACCGTTCCGCTACTTTGTGTTAATGTTATTGGATTGGTAGCTGAAAAAGCTCCTCCAGTAGTTAAAGAAATTTCCCAATTAGTTGGCGGGTTTACCGTAATATCATTGGTTAAATTACTTCCTTCTACTGTAAAATTTTGTTCTGCGGAAGGTCCGTTGCCTTCTACGTAGGTAAAGCTGGTTAGGGTTGATGGATCTATAGTAATTGTAGGACCACTTAATGTTCCTTTAACTTTAACAGTATCAAAGTTCTGATATTCACTTCCTGCATTACAATTTAAAGTTATCCTTATTTGAACATTATTTCCTGATAAACCAGTCTGCTCTGCATAATCCCAGCCTCCATAATTACCAGTTTGATAGCCATTTGATGCAAAAGTTGTCCATGCTCCACCATCTAGTTTATATTCGATTCTGTAATAATCGCTACTTTCCATCGTACCACTTTCGCGAAAATTTGCACCTAATTGAACATTTGTATATCCAACAATTGAAATAACTTCAGAAAGCCAAATTACTGGACCATCAACATCTCTCGCAGTCATAACCTGACCTCCAAAAGAATTTGTTGTTTTTAGATAATCACTTGTAGCTGAAAGTGTTCCTCCGCTAATATCAAGTGTCCATTTCGAAACACTTGCAGGATAATCACCTATATTACCAGAGCCATCAATTCCTGTACCATTGGCGTAAGAAGTAAAAAGTTCTTCCCATATAGTAACTTGCCCCCAACTCAAAACAAAGCTAAGGCTAAAAATAAAAGTAAAAAGTAGTTTTTTGTAAAGATTATTAGTTTTCATAAAAAATAATTTTAATGAGTATAGTTTTTTGCAAATTTAAGACTGTTTTTAAAAAAATAGTGTATTAAATGTAATAACTTAACAATTAGTTAATATTGTGTTTTGATTTTTGCCTTATTTTCAATATATTAAATTTGTGTGAATAATATGTATTGCAAATATATAGAGAAAAAAGTAAGCAAAGATAGGTGAAAATAGTGGTTTTCTACAAAAGAAAGACATATTTTTTAACATAATTCTTGCTTAATGGAAACTCATACTTTGTTGAAATTTGTTCAAAGTATTGACTAAATTTAAAATGTGTATTCTTATAATGTGTTTTTATAAGATTAATTCCGCATGACTGCATCTAAACAGTTGATAGTTACGGCGAGAATGTTAATTAATAGTGATGTGTAACTGTTGCAACTTACTGTTTATTAAGTTATTCACACCTTGACTTGCGGATTTTAGGTATAATATTAATCTTTGGTTGATCCTACAATTATTTTAATGTGTAAAAATTTAACCCATATTATTCATAAAATTCAACAAATATACATTTAAAATGGTTATTAACAGTCAAATATACCCAAATACAAATAGCCCAAATTTGGGCTGTTATTTTTACACAAGGTACATTTTTTCTTTTCCTGAGGTCTTTTCTTTAAACAGAAAAGAATGTTGCAAACTCTTTGCAGTATCCATATACAGCTGCAAAGTTTGACGCCTCGTCTCAGAAAAAGAAAAAACGTATGAATAATACGGGTTAA
>CAMZKL010000025.1 GCA_947311255.1 uncultured Chlorobiota bacterium
ACCGCATTTTGAAACGATTATTTTTCAGGTTACAACAATGTTTATTTTGTATATTAACTTTCATATTTAAAACTAATTGCGGTATGCAGTATATTTTTTGTTGTGCGTTCGTTATTTATTTTTTTGTTCATCTTCTTTTCGTTTTTTACTCATCCCAATTATAAAAAACAATCCACCAACAGCAATAAATACTATTCCCAATGACCCAACGGTGTCTTTCAGAGTAGTGGAAAAAGTAATTCCTAATGCAATAATAATAATTCCAATAAAGATGAATTTTCTATATGGTTCTAATTTTTTACTCATATCCTTTTTTCCTTTTAATGTTACTATTATTCAATTTCTTTATCAATTCGTTTTTTACCCAAAATTGAAAGTAAAATCCAAAATCCCATTAGTAATCCAATAATGGCTGTAATAATTTTAAGTTTGTCAAACAACTGTTCAAAAGATAGTCCCGGATTTTGAAATATATTATACTTCGCGTAGGTAAAGACACTGCCAAGGGTGATAAATGCTAAATAAATCAATAGAATATTCTTAACTTTTAGTTTTCGGATTGATAATGCACCAAAATACAAGAGAGCACTTATTAGAAATATCGAGTTAATTGTCATTATAATTGCAATATCTTCAAAATCACTTACATTTTGTCCGAGAGCAAATTGCCTATAAATTACAATTCCTTGTATTGCAATTATTGTTAGAAAATACATAATGGCAATTACTTTAAAAGCAACTTTCTTATTTCTTTCGTCCATATTTAAGAATGGTTTTTTATTTTTTGTTTTCATACCAAAATAAATCGTTTAATGTCCTATCTAATGATTTTGCAATTTTAATACATAGATTTAGTGACGGGTTATATTTACCTTTTTCAATCAAACCAATTGTTTGTCGGGTAGCACCAACCAAATCAGCAAGGTCTTGTTGCGACAAACCTTTTTCCACTCGTGCTAATTTGATTTTTATATTTTCCATACGGCAAATGTAATATAAATATTTCATAATGCAAAATATATCTTGCAATTATTTCAAAATATTTTTCAGAGTTGGGTTTTTCATTCAAGATTTTAATTGAATTATCGGGCTTATCCTAATGACGCACAACGGTTTAAATATGGTGCGTTTGGCATTTCAACGTTCAACATTTTCAGTTTTGCACTATGTTTATTTATTGCTATCATCTTCATTTTTAGCACTATCTGCCAAATGCACTATATTTTTTGTTGTGCACTGTTTTTGTTACTGTTAATTATTAATTCAGCCAATTTGGATTGTTGTTGTGCATTTGAGGGAAAATATTTACTGGTTAGTTCCTTTCCCTCTATTTCTAAATAATTTTTAAAATTTTCATAACAACCTCTAAAAAAATCAATTGAAAGATCATTCCTTTTATTTCCTATGGTGTATAAAAAATTAAAAGATTTAATTACTGCACCAAATCCGGTTGTTTTTGATAAAATATAGTTTTTAGGGTCATTCCATTCTTTTGGAAAAACAATAGATAATGCTTTAAAATTATTGTAAACAATTTTTTGAATAATATGATCTTGTTCCTCAATGAAATAATCTCGTAAAGAAAGACTAGGAATTCTTTTTAGTTTTCCATTGATTTTTAATATTCTTAAATCTTCATCTGGTTTTTTTGAAATTAAATTTAATAGGTATTTTACAAAAGTACCTTGTGATAATGAAGCAAGTTCTTGATTGTCTTCTTTTTTACCTAACATTTTTAACCGGTTGTAAAACGGAGAATTACTTTCCATATTCATTGCTCTTGCAATTTCGTGACAAGTTTTTTGAGGACTACGGTGTTTTGATAGTTCAAATAAATCATATATTAAAGACATACTAACCCTTGTTTGTTTACTATTAATTATCGAAAAAACATATGCCTTTTCTTCCTCGATAAGATTAAACATAAATACTATGGGTAATTCAAACTCTGTACTCTTATTTGATTTTAATATTCCTTCAATCCTATGTTGTCCATCTATTATTTGTCCAATTTTGCTATTTTCATCAAATTCAAAGTACCCATTATTTATCTGGATATCAGCCTTTTTATAAATACTTATAATAATTGGAGTTGGAAATGTTGCGTCAGGATCAGAACAATAATCTTTTATTTCGTTTACCCTTTTGGGGGAAAGGTCACGTTGAACAGCTTCTGGGTGCTCGGATCTAGGTGTTATTTCTGTTACCTTGCCCACAATATCAGCATTCAATTTTGAAATATAGAATGTTCCTATTGGCTGCGTAATTTCTATATATGGTGTTTTCATAATTTATTTCCTTTATTATCAGTATTTACGGATTTACTTTTAGATATTAAACTTTCAACATTTTCATCATCTTCTTGCTTATAATTATCATCCAATCCTTTAAATTTATCATAATTTAAATCGAGTTTCACTAGCGAGAATGTATAAGTAGCTATTATTATTGCAAATAAGTAGAAAAATAACTGCGGTTTATCTATTTTAAAATTCGATTGGCTGATATCAAAAGAAATTTTGTTTACAGTTGCTGAAAGAGAATAAAATATACCACTAAAAAATAATAGAAAAATTGAAACTGTAATTGTTGTAATTTTAATTGATTTAAACTTATTAGGTTCAGTTTCTATTAAATTTATAAACAATGGTCCAAGTACAGACGCCAAAAGAGCAATTGAATAAGTGTAAAAATTCCCATTTGAAGAATCTATTGCAATTGATTGAAAGAATGTAATATCATTAGTGTAATACCTAACTACGGTGTTAATAATTATTCCTAACTGTCCGGATATTATCGTAAAAGCAAACCATAAAAAGAAAACTAATTTATAATCGCTAATTACTGTAAATGGTTGGAAAATTTGTTTAGCTATTTTCATATTTTTCCTATTTATTATTGACTTGTTTTAAATAGTGCACAACATTTGTATATACGCATTTCAAATCATTACTATTGCTGATATATGTAATTATCAATCAACACCTTTATCTTTCGAATTATCATTTTTGTTAGTAAAAGTATTGTTTTTTAAAATAATATCCAAAGGATTTACAATATTTTTATTCATTGAATTGGTTACATGGGTATATATTTCAGTAGTTTTACTACTCTCATGTCCTAATAAAACTTGAATGTTACGCAAATTCTCACCATTTTCCAATAAATGAGTTGCAAAAGAATGTCGTAGTGTATGTGGGGTTGACCATGGATTTGCTCCGGATTTTTTCTGTGCTTTTCTGTATATACTTTGAACACTTTTAGCACTGTACTTTCCAGAAGTTTGTCCTTCAAATAACCAATAAGATGGTTTGTATTCCATATAATATTCTCGCAAAATAATTAACAAGTTCTCAGATAAAATAGTTCTCCTATCTTTCTTTCCTTTAGCACCTTTAACAAAAACATACTTATCTTTTGACCTAATATCATCAATCCTTAAATTTAGCAACTCGCTAACTCTTAAACCACAACTATAAATGGTATATAAAATTGCTTTATGTTTTAAATTTTTTGGCGAATTAATTAGAATAAATACTTCCTCTTGGCTCAATACGTTTGGTAGTGTCTTTGAACGTTTGGGTCTTTGAATATTATAATATTCACGAGGCATTTCTAATATTTTTTCGTAATAAAATTTAACAGCATTTATAATTATATTCTGTTTGCTTTCTCCAAATTTATATTTCGAAATCATATAAAATAGATAACTTTCAATTTGATCTTTTGTAACAGTTTTTAAATCATACCTTTCAAAATATTTTAAAAAAAATGAGAGTTCATGTTTGTATGCTCTTATAGTATTTGGGCTATAAGCTTTAAGAATCATTTTTTGTTCCATATTTGCAAGTGCCAAAATAGACTTTTCATTTAAAGTAAAATTTTTAACTTTAATCTTTTTATCTTCTTGTACAATTGTGAATTTGTTTTCAAAAATCTTTTTCAATAAATTGAAATTATTCTCAGTATTAGAAATACTCCATAGCTTTTGTTCCTTATGAAAAGTCCAGCCACTTATCTTTTTAAGCAAACTACGTTCTGCTTCCATTTTATAAGGAATAAAAATCTTAATTCTTTTAGAATTTGGTTGTGGTAAGTATATTATTATTTTCATGTGTCTTTTTTTTATTGATTTTTAAAGGTTACATAGGACACTTGCATATGAGCCTTTTTATTCTATTTTAATTATGGAACTGCATTAGTTATTCTCTTGGATATTAGGTATTTAGAATGGGTGTTTCATATAGTTAATTTTTATAATAATTATTAATCAATAATTTGAATCAATATTATCAACTGCAAAAATTGTTTTGCTCTGCACATAAGGTCACTTATTTTATTCTGCAAGCAATCTATATGTTACCTTATAATCATGCCCTTGTGTGTCAAAATCTTTGTCATTAATAGTTCATTTTAAAAATCTTAAATATCTGTAAAACTAAGTTAAAAAAATGAAAAAATAAAAAATAAAATAAACATATCTATATTTTAACCGTTAAAAACGAATATATATAAAAACCTTATAAACAGATTATTACATTTTACAAGGCTTACAACAATAAAAAATATATTAGTTATTTTTTAAAAAAGTTATTTTTTTTTAGTTCTTTAAATAAATTATGACAGAAAATAAATATATTTGCTTTTTAAAAATACACAAAAAATATTTACGTTTCTTTCATTTTAGAAATTATAAAAAGGATTAAAATTATTTTTAAATTATTATTTTCAGCAAATAATCTAAATCGTATATTTTAGAATAAATAATCTGCAAATTAAATAATAATTTTCAACTAATTTATATACAGCATAATACAACTTTAAGAGAGCTATTTTTTATATTTTTAATTATAAACCAACAACTAACTCATTTATTAAAATTTTAAAACTTAAATAATATGAAGAAATTAACATTTATTATTATCGCAATATTTACTTTTGTTTTCAATTCTTGTTCCCCTTCCGTTGAGGGAGAAACCAAAAATTGGGATAGAAACTTAAATCAACTTTTAAAACTAAAAACAGATTTTCCTGCTTATGAAGATTTTATTAATGAAAAAATATCAGATGCAGAAACAATTTACAAAAGTGCTGATAATATTTCTGATGAGGATAAAAAAGCAAAAGAAATGCGTAAAGCAAACAATATTTTAAGTTCTGGATGTATTGGAGACTTAAAAAATATGAGTTCAAAAATAGACGACTTAAACAAGAAAAAAAGAGAGATTGAAAAAACAATTAAAAATAAGAACAATTCTAAAAACGATGTTGTATACATTATGACTCTCGTTGAAAATTGCAAAAATGCTATTAAAAAAGCCGAAAAAGTTCTAAATAAAAAAACTAGCGATTTAGATACAAATCCTTGCAAAAAAATTGAACGAGCATTCAAAGGCTTACAAACAACATATACTGAAACTGATAATGCTATCTCAGATTTTAAAAAAGCACATAAAGAAATTGATGAAAAAGAAAAGAAAAAAGAAGAAGCTGCAAAAGGTTTAAAATGTGAATATTGTGGCACAAAAAATAAAAGCACAGCAGTTAAATGCAAATCTTGTGGAGCTAATCTATAAACATTTTAGTTTTTTCTAATATTATGTCTGATTAATAGAGATAGAAATCTTTAAAAACGGAACTGTTTTAACCCTTGACTTAAGTTGAGGTTTTATAGCCCCGAAAACTATTGTAAAAATTCTCTGTTTAATTGACAAAATAGTTGTACATTTTGGGTAAAAAATTTCAAGTGGTCAGAATAGTTACTGTTTTTTTTCGTCTACTTTTCAAATATATTTGATAATTACTTACATAAAAATCTCACCTACTGTTACTTCCTCTGAATAAGGCTGAAAATGCAAAAGGACGTATACCCGGGAAATTATTTGAGCAAATGAGAAGTTACAATCCGATTTTATCACTCGGACCAAAAGGGTGTGATGTTGAAAAAATAATTACCGAAACAAACACGGGACGAAATTTTGAATATGATAATTATGACAATATAAAGAGCTATGTTCTACACGTTTACAAATCATTCAAAGGAAATAAAGCTCATTTTAAGCATGGTAATATTACCAACTATTCAGTAGAAAATCAAGTTCAAAAACTTGCAAAATTTCTTGATAAAATTACGGACTAATAAAATGAAACAGAGTGTTTTGTATTAAATAAAATTTGTATTTTTGTAAAAAATGAAATATTAATATCATACATTTGTGTAAAAATACTGAAAACAGAGTTTGATAAAACTAGAAACACATGTTTAAATATTGTGTGTAATTAAAAAATTAAAATATGGAATTACAATTAATACTGTCATTTATCGGAGCTTCCGTAATTTTATCTTTGATGCCCGGACCTGATAATATCTTTGTTTTAACAGAAAGTTTAACAAAGGGACAAAGAAACGGAATAGCAATTTCAATAGGACTTTGTATTGGCGTTTTGATACATACGATTGCAGCCGCAACAGGTTTATCAATTATTATTCAAAAATCGGCAATTGCATTCTCGGTTGTAAAATATTTTGGTGCTGCATATATGTTTTATCTGTCCTATAAAGCAATGAAAGAAAAAAAGCCCGTTTTGAGTTTTAATTTAGTATCAATAAATAAAAAATCAAAATTCTCATCATTGGTAAAAAAAGGCTTTTTAATGAATGTTTTAAATCCAAAAGTAGCATTATTCTTTATTGCTTTTTTACCACAATTTACAACTTCAAGCGGCATAAATATTACATTTCAGATGATTATACTCGGGTTAATATTTATGTTACAAGCTTTACTTATTTTTAGTTTAATATCTATCCTGTCGAGCAAATTGACAAAGTATGTTAATAACCCAAAATTTTGGAAAATTACTAAATGGAGTAAAATCACTATTTTATCTTTTCTCGGTTTGATATTAGCTTTTTCTAAAAAATAAATACACATAATAATGTATAAAACATCAAAAAATGATAATTCAACATAGATGAAATATAACATAAAAATATCCATAATCTTTATAATTGTCTTTTGTTGTGTGGCAAATTTATTCGCAGATACAATTCCCGAGCTAAACTTAAAGTTACGACTTGCTCTTACCGAATCGCACATATATCATCCTTGGGGGCTAACGCCGCCGCTTGATTATTTAGATTTTGTTAATCGTGGTTTTTTTCCCGATGCAAACGGAATAACAATTGATTTAGTCAATAACAATTCGGTTTCTCAAGACTATACAATTGATTTGTCTGAATATGACATTTTAGACGTTGAACATTGTGAATTAGTAGCCTTTATAGAGTCTGATTATGATAAATATGTTTATCAAAGCACAAAATTAGGTTTTTCTCCAACAAGCTCGATAATATCAAACAATACTCCTCAAATGCAGGTTTTTCCAAATCCTTGTAATGACAAGCTAAACATAAAACTCGATGAATTTAATGGTAATAAAGCTATTTTTAATATTACAGATATTACAGGTAAGGTCTTATTATCGGGAACTTTAAAAAATAAAATATCAATTGATGTTTCACATTTTTCAAACGGATGTTATTTTATTGAAGTTGAAACTGACAATCACAAAACTATTAACAAATTTGTAAAAATAAAATAGTTTTAACCAACCAAACTAGATAAGAAATGCAAATCAAGAGTTGAAATTTATTATTAAAATTATATAAAACAGAACGCGGATGACACGAATAAAATTAGCGTAAATCAGCAAAATTTGTGTCATTAGCGTTCTATTTGTAACCGATTATCTATCTTATCGGATATTAAATCTACTTATTCATAAATTTTTCCAACCCTTGATTCGCATTCCATATACTTAAGTTTATGAAATTTTATGTAAATTGTGGTAAAAATATAAGTGCATGTAATTGACTTGGTATTTCTTAGTTTTATTTCAGTAGTTTTACAATTAAAACTCTTTTAGTTTCTCCAGTTATTTTATATCTATCATCAGTTCTATAACCAATAATCCACATAATTTCTTTATTAGAAATCAAAAGAAATGTATCTTCTTTTTCAAATAAATTTAATTTAATATCTGTAAAATAGTTACTAACTAACTTTTTTCCTTTCATACCAAAAGGATAAAAAATATCTGCATCTCTTTTTGTTCTAATCACAATAGGAAAGACAACTTTATCAGCATCAAAATATGCTACATCTTTATCTTTCAAATTTTCAAAATTATCAGACATACTTAATATTTTAAAAGACAATGAAATAGGATGTTTAATTTTTTCATGTTTTTCATATACATAAAAAATATTATCGTATTTTTTTATATTCTTTTTTAAAATTAAGTTTTTTCTATCTTTTATTAATCTGTAATTTTTGCTATGAAAAACTTTTCCTGTTTGAATTAAATCAATATTTTTAAAAATACTATCAGACTGAGAAGCATTATATCCAAACTTATTTATTATTTCAAACAAGACTGTTTTTGGAGCAACTTCATCCATCAGCAACTGTATATTTATATAAATCAAATCTTTACGTTTGGAAACAATTGATTTGCATGAGTCTTCAATATATTGATTATATATTTTTTCAATATCTGAAAACACATCAAAATTTTTAGCCATAGTTCTCTCAAAAGCAGGATTAATTTCCTTATATCTTGGAAAAATTTCATGCCTTATTTTGTTACGAATAAACTTTATATCTGAATTACTCTTGTCAGTTCTAAATTCAATTTTATTTAAAATACACCATTTTTCAATATCTGTTCTTTTTGCAAAAAGTAAAGGTCTTACAATTTTGTTATTCTTAGCCTTAATACTTCTTATTCCTTTTATTCCGGTCCCTGCAATAATATTGATGAAAAATGTTTCAATTCTATCATTCAAATGATGAGCTGTTGCAATATAATCATAAGAATATTTTCTTCTTAATTCTTCAAACCATTTATATCTTAAAATTCTTGCAGCCTCTTCAATTGAATAATTATTCTGTTTTGCAAAACTTATAGTATCAAAACTTTCAATATATATTTTCAAATTCTGTTTAGATGCAATGTTTTTCACAAATTGTTCATCTTTATCAGAATCTTTTCCTCTTAAATTAAAATTGCAATGAGCAAGAGAAAATTTGAAATTCATTTTTTTTAACAAATAGCTAAGAGCAACAGAATCGCATCCTCCACTAATCGCAACAAGAATTTTATCTTTCTTTTCAAAAAGATTTTGAGATTTTATATATGTTTTAAATAGTTTCTCCATTTCAGATTTTCAAAATTATCTTAAATTTGGCAAATAAATGCAACTTTTTTGTTTATTTTTACGTCTTATTCTTATATAATAGGATTCTTATTCTTTAAAAATGAAGCAAATAATTAAATATATAATATTATTATTTTTAATAATACCCTCTTTATCAGGATATTCCCAATTTACATTAGACAGTATTGTTACTACTGATGTAAGTGCTTGCTACGGAGATGCAACAGGAACAATAACAATTTATGTTTCCGGTGGAACAGGAGATTTTCATTACTCAATTGATGGTGGATATAACTACGTTTCTTCTCCAAATAGACATTACACATTCACAGGACTACCACTAAATAGTTTTGGATATGAAGTTTACGTTAAAGATTTTTACAACGTTATTGTTTCAGATGCTGCATATATTGACCAGCCAAATGAAATTCACATAACTAATGAAGACCAAACAGATGTAACACAATGCTATGGAGATTCTGACGGTACAATATCAATAACGGCAGAAGGAGGAACAGGAATTTTATACTATTCTATTGATAATGGAACAACATATTTTAATAATTCCGGAAATTTTACCGGTCTTCTAGCTGGATCATATAATATAAAAGTGCGAGATGATAGTTTATGTGTAAAAGACGGAATAGAACTTGAAATAAATCAGCCTTTAGAATTAAATATTACAAGCGAAGTTGCCACAGATGTATTAGGATGTTATGGAGCAGACAATGGTGCTGTTGATATAGTTGTTACAGGAGGAACTTCTCCTATTTATTATTCAATAGACAATGGAGTTAGTTTTCATGCAAGTACTCATTTTGCCCCTTTATCACCCGGCAATTATTTCCCTGTTGTTAAAGATAAAAACGACTGTATTTCTACAAATGGTACAACATTAACTGTTTCCGGACCAGACCAAGTTATTATTACTTCAGAATCTCATACTAATGTAACAGAATGCTACAACGACCATAATGGAACAATAACTGTTATTGCAACCGGAGGAATTGGGCATTTACAATATTCAATAGACGGGGGGGCAAATTTTGTGGTTGATGTTGACGACAACGGTGTTACTTTCTCAAACCTATTTGCCGGCTCATATGAAATTGTTGTTCATGATACATATGGGTGTACAGCATACGGAAGCACAATAACAATTACTCAGCCCAATGAAATGTTAATAGATTCTGTTAGGCATTCAGACATTTCAACTTGTTTTGGAGATGCAACCGGACAAATTACTATATATGCACATGGTGGAGATGCTCCACTTGAATATTCAATAGATGGTGGTACAAACTGGCAATTTAGTAATATATTTAATTCCATTCTTGCAGGAACATATACGACTAAAATTAGAGATGTACATCATAGTTGCGAAACTTCAGGACCTTCTGTTTTTGTTGAACAACCAATTCAATTAAGCATATACAACGTTAACACAACAGATGTTACAACTTGTTTTAACGGCAATGATGGAACTATACATATTGTTACAAATGGAGGAGGAACTTCTCCTTATACTTTTTCAATTGACAATGGAGCAACCTTTGTTGCATCGTTTGACTTTACAGGACTATCCGCAGGCATTTATGATGTCATTGTTGAAGATTCTCATTTATGCAGAGATACATTCACCAATAACATTGTTGAAATTCATGAACCACCGGAATTAATAATTACTGATATAAACACAACTGATCCTTTATGTTTTGGAGGTACTGACGGACTTATTGAAGTTACTGTAACAGGAGGAACAGGAAATATTGATTACTCAACAAACGGAGGACTTAGCTATTTTTCAGGAAATGTAATTGGAGGCTTATCTGCAGGAATAAATTATAACATTTGGGCAAGAGATTCGCATGGTTGTTTGGCAACCACTCCCGGAAACCCATATATTTTAGGGCAACCCGATGAACTTATTTTAGATTCTATTGTAAAACAAGATGTTATTGGTTGCATAGGCAACACAACAGGTTCAATTATTATATATGCTCATGGAGGAACTCCAATTATTCAATACTCTATAAATGGGGATAATAGTAGTGAATACCAAATTTCTAATACTTTTTTAAATTTGGGACAAAGTTTTAATAATATTATGATAAAAGACGGAAATGAATGTAAAATTTCCGGTGGAGATATTGAAATAACTGAACCGGAACCTGTACAAATACCCTACGAAAGTTTTGTTAATGTTGTAGGTTGCAATGGAGATGCAACAGGAGAAATTCATATAGACGCAATTGGAGGAACTCCTCCATACGATTATTCAATAGACAATGGAACAACTTGGAACAGTACAAACAATGGAGATTTTACAGGTCTAATTGCTGGAACTTATTATATTAAAGTTAAAGACGAAAATGATTGTGAAGCAACCGGCTCTACAATTAACTTAAGTGAACCCCCAATATTAATTGCAGGTATATATTCACAAACAAACCTTAATTGTTTTGCTGACAATTCTGGAATTATTAATTTAACTGCCAATGGAGGAGAATTTCCTTATAAATTTTCTATAAACAATGGGGCAACATACCAAACAGGAGCATTCTTTTCAGGATTACCAGCTGGCACTTACCATACTTATGTTAAAGATGCTTATAATTGTATTCAGCCAGGACCTGATGTAACTTTAACTCAACCCGATACACTTAGTATAGATTCCGTTCATTATGAAAATGTTAGTGGCTGTTTTGGAAACAACAATGGAACTATAACGGTATTTGCCTCTGGTGGAACTCCAAGTTATTTAGGTTATTCATTCTCTAATAATCTTGGAACAAATTGGTATAATAATAATGGATTTTTCACAAACCTTTCTCCAGGAGATTATTTCATAAAAATTCAAGACTCTCTGTTTTGTGATGCTATTTTCTATGATTCAAATATGGACATTGATACAATTACAATTACGGAACCCACACAAATAGTGATTGATAGTATTAATAAAACAGACATCCTATGTTATCAAGATGATAATGGGACAATTAATGTATTTGCCTCAGGAGGAACAGGAACTATTGAATATTCAATTGACAATGGCACAAGCTACCCAAATACAACCGGAGTTTTTGGACCTTTGGTTGCAGCAAGCTATCCTGTAAAAGCTAGAGATACGAATAACTGCAGAACATCTTCAATAAATACTTATATATACGAACCAGACTCTCTTTACATTGACACAGTTCTAATTGAACATGAAGTTTGCCATAATGCAAATGATGCAGTAATTACTATAATTTCAAATGGAGGAACAAGACCTTACCAATTTTCTATTGATGGAATAAACTATTTATATGAAAGAAGAATTGAAAATTTAGCACCAGGATTATACACTCCAACGATTAGAGACACAAACTTATGCGTAGCTTCTTATCATATTATTGAAATTGATTCGGCATATAATCCCTCTTTATTTACTACTGACATTACAGAAGGATGTAGTCCATTGGCAGTTCAATTTAATAGACTTAACGATGGAACAACATACCTTTGGGAATTTGGAGATGGAGAAACTTCATCACAAAATGAGCCTTTGCATATTTTCAATAACACTTCTGGAATTTCTACTGACTATACAATAACTGCATATTCAATTTCTCCTGAAAACTGCCGAGATACAGCAGAAATGAGCATAACAGTATATCCTCAACCTCTATTATTCTTTACATTAAATCCTTCGGTTACTTATTATCCTGAAACTACAATACAAATTAACGATATTAGTCTTGGATACTCTAATTACAATTGGGATTTTGGAGATGGACAAACTTCCACAGATGTCAATCCTATTTCACATACATATGGAACTTGCGGGGATTATACGGTAAGTTTAACTGCTGAAAATAGCTATTCTTGTACAGATACAATTTATAGAAATGTTCTTATTAGAACTGATTTACCTGTTGCAAACTTTGAAATTGACACTTCGCAACATTGTACTCCTTATTCTTTTAATTTTAACAACTTATCATATTCATACGATACTTTTGAGTGGATATTAGAAGATGGAAGCATTTTACATGATAATGAATTTAGTAGATATTATGATACACCAGGTATTTATGAAATAAAATTAAAAACTTTTGGATATTGCAATACTCTTGATTCAATGTCAAAAACAATTGAAGTTTTTCAAAGTCCAATAGTTGATTTTACATATAGCCCAGACACTGTTCTATTACCTAGCCAACCTATCCACTGCTATAACAACAGCTCAGAAGACTCAGAATTTTTCTTTTGGGAATTTGGGGATGGAGGAACGTCTTCAATTGAAAATCCTCAACATTTTTATACCGAAGAAGGTAGATATCCAATTAAACTTACGGTTATTTCAGTTAATAAATGTGTTGACTCTTTAACATTGTTAACAGATGTTATTGTACTTCCTGGTGGGAAAATTTCATTTCCTAATGCTTTTACCCCTAATGGTGATGGAGATAATGACACTTTTAAACCTGCAATTTATAAATCGGTCGAAAGTTTTGAATTAGAAATATTTAATCGTTGGGGAGAGTTAATTTTTAAAACAACAGATATTGATGAAGGTTGGACAGGTTTATTTGATGGAGAAATGAGTATCCAAGATGTATATATCTGGCGTGCTACCGGTAAATATTTAAATAAAACACCTTTTGAAATGGCGGGCAGTGTAACTTTAATTAGATAAAATTATCCTTTTTTTATAAACCATTTCCTCTTGTTGAAGTTCCAGTTACATTAATTATTTCATTCGAATCTTCAATGGTATAATTCCAAGTTATTCTTGAATAATCATTTGAAATTTCTCCCGAGCCTTTAAATGTTTGTTGGTCTATTGTTTGCTCAGTAATAACAATTGATAAGTCCTTATTCACTTTTGCTTTTACTTTTTTACTTGTTCCAATTCTATTAAAATTTGAAATAAATATTTGCTTTTCATCTGAATTGTCATTGGAAATTACTATTGAATATTCAACAGGAAAATCATCTTCTAGCATACTGCAATTCCAAGTTCTGGAAATTTCAGAAATAATTTCTTTTTCGGTTGTAGGCGGGGCAATTTCATTTATACATGATATTAGCATAACTGAAATTAAGATTATTGACATTTTAAATTTTATATTTTTCATATTTTTAAGTTTTTATACTAAATTCAAAATTTATGCCGTTTTAAAAATTCACTAAAAATTAACAGTTTTTAAAATTTCTATATCATAAACAATAATAGAACGTGATGGAATTCTATCCATATCACCAATTAATCCATGTGCTAAATGCGGAGGTAAAATAAAATGAGCCTTTTCCCCCACTCTCATCATTAACAAACCTTTTTCCAAACCAAACTCTTTTCCTGACATACCAATTTTTACTTGTGCAATTCCATCTTTATCAGAGCTGTAACAAACTGTTCCATCAAGCAACTCAATTTTGAAATTGTATTTTACAATATCTCCTGCAACAATCTTTTTAGCTGATGTTTTTTTGTAAATTTCATACCATAAGCCACTTTCATCAAAATTCATATCCCAGCCAATTCTTGCTATATAACTTTCAATCAACTCTTTATCTTTTTCAAGTAAAAATTTATTAGCTTTTATCAAAGTATCTTTAATCATTTTAGGATTATATTTTATAGGTTGTTCTGTTGTTTCTTCATATTTACAAGCCTGAAACAAAAACAAAACAACAACAAGATACAATTTAACATTTCTATTTTGAAAAAAAATCTTCCACATTTCCTTTAATTAAATCAATTACTTTATCAACAGGTTTATAAATTCTCCCTCCGGCAGCATTCCTGTGTCCACCACCATTAAAATATTTCCTTGCGAGTAAATTTACATCAACTTCGCCTTTTGAACGTAAAGATAATTTAACAAAATTATCTTTTTCAACAGCAATTATCGAAACATCAATTTCAGCAACAGACAAAGGCATATTTACAATTCCTTCATTATCGCCATTTTTATAATTAAATTTTTTCATTTCTTCTTTTGTTAGGACAATTAATGCAAAATTATATTCTTCAATAATTTGCATTTTTTCGTACAAAAGATAACCTACAAGTTTTAAACGATTTATAGAAAAATTATTATATACTTTATCGTAAATATATTCTTTATCAATTCCGTATGCAAGGAGTTCTCCAACAATTTTAAAAGTTTCTTGTCTTGATGAATTTACAGAAAAATTCAAAGTATCTGTCATAATTCCTGTAAAAATACAGATTGCTGCATCTTTATTAAAATTTTCCGATAAACTTGTTGCTTGAATAAATTCATATACTAGCTCAGATGCAGAGCTAACCGCCGTGTCTGAAAAAATATATTGTGCATCAGATTGTGGATTTGGATGATGATCAATCATTATTTTAATTGCTTTTGCATCTTCCAAGTTCGTTTTAACTCGTTCTGTTCTTCCTGAATTGTTAAAATCTACACAAAAAATAATTTCAGCATCTTCTAATAATTTAGAAGCTAATTCTTTTTCTTCATTAAATATGATTACTTCCTCTTGTTTGGGCATCCACAATAAAAAATCTGAAAGTTTTGAAGGCATTATAACCTTAACATCATGTTTTGTTTTCTGAAAAACATGAAATAAACTTAGTGCACTTCCGGTAGCATCACCATCCGGATTATTATGCCCAATAATTACAATTTTTTTTGAGTCGGACAATAAATTATTTATTTCTGACACTATTTGATGAGAAAATCTTTTCACTTAGTTCTGATTATTTAATAAAAATGCCAAATATAAAGCAAATATTAACTCAGAATAAAATAATTGCAATAAATATTCTATTTTTGCAAAAATTTTAAACTAAAAAATAATAAAATGGGAAACATAACATTAACAATGGTAAAACCAACTGCATATAAAAAAGGATATGCAGCAAATATTTTGGCAAAAATTACAGATGCAGGTTTTAGAATTCAGGCAATGAAAACTTTACGTTTAAGTAAAGCTCAGGCTGAAAAATTTTACGAAGTTCATATCGAAAGACCTTTTTATGGAGAATTAACAGAATTTATGAGTTCAGGACCAATTGTTGCTGCTGTTTTAGAAAAAAACAATGCTGTTGAAGATTACAGAAAACTAATTGGTGCAACAAATCCTAAAGATGCAGAAGAAGGAACAATAAGGAAATTATACGCATCTAATATTCAAGAAAATGCAGTACACGGTTCAGATAGTGATGAAAATGCTGAAATTGAAGCATCTTTTTTCTTTGCAAAAAATGAAAGGTTTAATAATGAGGGAGGCTTAGTTTAATTTTTTTTTGTTCTATCTAAAATGTAGTAGATAATCGTTTTATTAAATAACGAATATTGAACATAAAATAATAAAGTTTGCTTACGCTTGAGAATAAACAAAACTATTAAGTGTAATTTAATTGTTTAGATGTAATTTTCACGTTCTAAAATATATAAGAAGTACTTTTATTTATTTTTTACTTAAAAGTTCAAGATTTATTATTCGATATTTTAAACTAACATTTTAATATTTAACCATTAAAATAATGATAAATTCAACTTTTTAATAGACATATTTATTATTCAAATTAGATTTATATCTATTTTTTTTGTAAAATTGTATTCGTTTTCATTTCATAAAAATTATGAGCTTTAAAAACTTTATAGAAACAGCAGTTAGTAAAAAATACCTTATTCAATACGGCATATCAATTATTTTTATAATTTTGGTTTTTTCTATTACCTTTCTTTGGTTAAGAATTTCAACAAATCATGGAGAAGCATTTTCTGTTCCTGACTTTTCAGGACTAACTGTTGCCCAAACAGAGAAACAAGCTGATGAATATAATTTAAGAATTGAAATTATTGATTCAGTATATAATGGACCAGGAAAAAGAGGTACAGTAATTGATCAAAACCCTCCACCGGATTTTAAAGTTAAAGAAAACAGAAAAATTTTTATTACAATAAAATCTGTCTTGCCAAAAATTATTTTAATGCCTAACTTTATTCATTCCACACTAATTCAGTCTAAAGCAGATATAGAAACATATGGTTTAAGGATTGGAAAAATTTCATATATTCCATCATTATACGACAATGTTGTTTTAGAACAAAAATACAAAAATGTAAAAATAAAACCAGGAGAAAAAATACCTCAAGGTGCTGAAATTGAATTAGTTTTAGGAAAATCTCAAAACTTAGGCCAAACAGTAACTCCTGATTTATCCGGACTTACATTAGAAGAAGCAGAATTAGAATCTGCAGATTATATGCTAAATATTGGAACAGTATTATATGATAAAACTGTTATTTCATACAAAGACACTTTATATTCTAAAGTAACTCAACAAACGCCTAAACCAAACATATCTTTTAAACCAGGGGATGAGATTGATATTGTTCTAAGTGTTATTCCTGATACAATATCTAAGTAATTTGTAATATTATTATTTAAATTTCGTTTCAAGTTTAAGCACAAACACAAACAGAATAAATTTTAAAACGAAACACCCATGAAAACTATGGTTTTACACATAAATGCAAGATTAACAAACACCATGTTAATTAATTGCACATTGTCTAAGGTGTTACCAAATGCTGAACAAATCAATTTTATTAAAAAACAAGCAACTTATTCAGCATAAATTAATTAACCAATTTTAGACACATGAAAAAATTATTAATAAATACTATTTTATCTATTCTAATATTCTCAAACATTGTTAAAGCACAAGAATATACAACAGATTTATCTAATAATGGAGAAATAAAAGAATATCAAAAAAACAACAATTTTATTTCTAACAACAAAAACAATAAGCTAGTTTTGGAATTACCATTTTGGGATGATTTTTCCGATAGCCACATATACCCAAAAAGTGAGCTTTGGGCGAATAATCTTGTTTACATTAATTCTACATTAGCACCTAAACCTCCATCAATTGGTGTTGCAACATTTGATGCTTTAAACAATAAAGGTGAAATTTATTCTCATGCAGATTATTTAAGCTCTTTTATTGCAGACTCTTTAACTTCTAATGCAATAAATTTAAACTATCCCGGAAACAATTCTATATATCTAAGTTTTTACTATAGACCCGGAGGAATTGGAAACAGTCCTGAACCGGAAGACTCTCTAATGCTAGAATTTTATGCGGCAGATGAAAACTCTTGGACAAGAGTTTGGAGTATTGCCGGAAGTGAAGATAAAGAATTTGAATTTGTTATCCTACCCATAAATGAAGATAAATATTTAAAATCAGGATTTAAATTCAGATTTACAAATTATGCTAGTTTTGGCTCATCAACATATCCTGATTTAGCAACAAATTGCGATTTTTGGCATTTAGATTATGTCTATTTGAACAAAGACAGAAATATAAATGACAATGTTTTTCACGATGTTGCATTTACAAAACCACTACATTCAATTCTATCTGGTTTTGAATCCGTACCTTGGTCGCACTATAAAAATTCAAGTTCACATACAATAAAAGATGCAATACAAAGTGAAATAAAAAACAATGACAATATAAACCGAATTATTGATAGCTTAAATTTGTCGTTAACTGACTTAACAGGAAGCTCGGGAACACAATATTTTTATGATGGAACACATTTTCCAAGAGCAGGTGAGTTCAATTCTATTAATATTCCTGATTTTGGTTTTAATTTTCCTGAAAACACAAAAGATACTTGCGATTTTCTGCTTAAAGCAAAAATTGTTACAAATTCAATGGATGCTTCTCAAAATAACATTATTAAATACACCCAAAAATTTAAAGATTTTTATGCCTATGATGATGGTAGTGCAGAAGCAGGATACGGGATATATGGAAGTGGAACTAAATATGGCTCAGTAGCTTGCAAATTCACTCCTCTTGCAAAAGACTCAATTATAGGTGTAGAAATATATTTTACACAAGCCTTTAACAATGGGGCACAAGATTATTTTTGGCTAAATGTTTGGAACGAAGGTAATGACAATAGACCTGACACTTCTATCATATCAATTGAAGGACAACTTCCTCAATATACAAACTTTTTAAACAAGTTTTATTATTATGAATTTCCAGAAGCCGTTGAACTAGACAAACCATTCTATATTGGATGGACACAAACAACAGATAAAAAACTAAATATTGGTTTTGACTATAATATTGACACAAAGGATAAAAGATTTTTTAATTTTAGAGGCAGCTGGGTACAGTCTAAAATTGAAGGATCAATGATGATTAGACCTGTTTTTAAAAATACTGCTGTGCCAATTGAAACAGTAAAAATATTTACCAAAGAAAATCCTGTTATAATTAAACCAAATCCTGCAAATATTTCAATAGAAGTTCTATTTGACAGAAAATTTGAAACAAATTATTCAATAAAAATATTTGACCTAAAAGGCACATTAATTTATTCGGACAATAATTTCAATGAAGATAATATTAACATTAGTAAGTTTAAGAGAGGAATGTATTTTATTCGAATAACTGATAATAAATCTGAGATATACAATTCAAGGTTCTTAGTAAAATAATTCAAATAAAACACACACAACAAAGATTATATCAACCAAGGAAATAACTAAAATAATGCACCTTTAATAAATGCAAATTAACTTTCAAGATTATACTTTTAAACCTTTTAACTCTTTTTGACATGAAACACCCACGACAAAGATTTTGATACCCAAGGGCATGACTATAATTTAGCAAAATGATTACTTGCAGAAGAAAGCAAGTGTTCCTATGTGCAGAGGAAAATAAATATTATCAACAATAAAAATACAAGCAACTTACTAAATATCAATTAATTAGAAATTTTAGACACATGAAACACCCATTCTAAGTACTTAACACCCAAAGGAATGACTAATGCAGTTTCATAATTAAAATAGAATAAAAAAAGCATATATGGTGGTTTTTGCTTTCGCAAAAAATATATGTTACCTTTAAAATCAATAAAAATAGACACATGAAACGAGCAGTATTCCCAGGTTCTTTTGACCCTTTCACTATTGGACATGAATCAATAGTACATAGAGCATTGGATTTATTTGATGAAATAATAATTGCAATAGGTTATAATTCCGAAAAAAAAGGATTCTTTTCTGTTGACAGCAGAATTAAAATTATAGAAAAAATATTTAAAAACGAAAACAAAATTAAAGTTGAAAAATATAACAAATTAACTGTTGACTACTGCAAAGAAAAAGATATTAAATTCATTATAAGAGGTTTAAGAACTGCGTCTGATTTTGAATATGAAAGAGCAATTGCTCAAATGAACAACTTAATGAAAAATAATATTGAAACAGTATTCTTACTTACTAAGCCTGAGCATACACCAATAAACTCAACAATAATAAGAGAAATTTTGAAATATGGAGGTGATGTTTGCAAATTTGTTCCAAAATGTATTGACCTTAAAAAATATCTGTAATAAGTGAACTTCTACGAAAAAATCCCTAGTGAAATACTGCAAGAACTTGCTGTTAAAAAATTTGAAGGAAAAATATATCTTATTGACAATAACAACAATATTAACTTTGCTTTCAATTCTTTAAAAAAAGAGACTATCTTAGGTTTTGATACAGAAACAAAACCCGCTTTTAAAAAAGGTGTTTATAACAAAGTATCATTACTTCAACTCTCAACAAAAAACGAAGCATTTCTTTTTAGATTAAATAAAATAGGATTACCAAAACAAATAGCCCAAATTTTAGCAGATTATTCCATAATTAAAACTGGTGTTGCAATAAACGATGATTTGAAGGGACTTAAAAAGCTAAGAAATTTTATTCCCGGCGGATTTATAGAACTTCAAAAATACACAGATAATTTTGGGATAGAAGACAACAGTCTAAAAAAAATAACAGGAAATGTTCTTGGTTTTAGAATATCAAAAGGAGCAAGACTTACAAATTGGGAGAATAAAACTCTTACAGATATACAACTAAAATATGCAGCAACTGATGCTTGGGTAGCTTATGAAATTTATAAAAAGTTATCTAATTCTTTGTAATTATTTAAAAAAGAAGTATATTTGTAGAACTTTACAAAATTAACATTTTTTAACAAACCTATTATTTATTAATTAAAATTAAACTAAAATGAAAAAGATTTTATTAGTACTATCAGCAGTTATTATTGTTGCTGTTTCATTTCAATCTTGTAAAAAAGACAAAAATGAAATCGATGGAAAAGCAAAAATTGATAATGCAGACAAAGATTTAAGCTCAATGTTTAATTCTTTTGAAAATGGAGATGCAGCGACAACTCTTCTTAAATTTTTCAGTTTTTCAAAGAAAAAAATTGCAAAAGAAGGAGGAGATGAAGCATGGATTGACACAATGTTCACAAGATTAGAAGATGTAATTGATTTTGATCAACTCCAAAGCGAGCTTGAAAATGATGACAGATTTTATTTCAATCACTATCAAGGAATTTACACGTGGAATCATTCTTCACAAACTTGGATTAAAACCACATCTGACCATATTGAATTAGCTTTCCCTTCGGAAGAAGAATATACTACTAATGATATACTAGTCACTTTTAGTAGCTATACTGACCAAGAGATAACAATTGACTCTTTACATATGTGGGCTCCAACTTCATTACATGCAAAAATTGAGCAAAACGGAGTAAAACTAGTAGGAGTTGATGTAAATGAAATTATTTTTGACGTAGATCTTTTTTACTTATACAAAAAAATTGATGTTTCTGTTTATGTGAATCCTTTAACAGCAAATTACTTTTTTGAAAACAGAACACCAACTAACTTTTATTCTTCTTATGACATTTCTGACGCATCAAACAGAGTTGGAATAAATGCAAATTTAAATACTTTACATGAACTTACAGAAGAGTTTGATGAGCAAGATTTGAAAGATGTTTCAGGAAAAATTTTCATTAACAGCTTAGAATTTAGATATTCTGTAAATATTGAACATATTGCGGACTACCCAAATGAACCCACTGATGAACAAATTAATAACGATATAAATGTTGATGTTTATGTTGATGATGAAAAAATTGGTTACTTATTTGTGGAAAATGAAGATGTTTATATTGTTTATAATGACGGTTCAAGAGAAACATTTGAAGAAGCATTCGCTGGCTTAATTGACGAAATTGAACAATTTGGAAATGATTTTGCCAAAAAACATACAAAGAGAATTAAAAAACAAAAACGAAAATTAATAAAATTTTTAATTTTCAAAACAGGAGGTTTTAAAAATCTTAAACGTGTTGCTATGTACGAACACAGAAAGTTTTCTAAAAAATAAACCTTTTTAAATAAAAAAATCATCCTCCTTTTCGTATAATTTGAAAAGGAGGATTTTTATTTTAACAAGTTTTTCTATCTTGCGAAAAAAAAATTAAAATCCAATATTATTATGCAAATAAATATATCAAACATTAAAAGTTTCACATCAGAAACAGAGATAAAAGAATTTAAGCAAAAAGCTATTAAAACCAATAAACTTCTGCACACAAAAGATGGCAAAGGAAATGATTTTCTTGGTTGGATAAATCTACCAAATACAATTACAGACAATGAACTATCTGATATTGAGAACACTGCAAAAGAATTACAATCTAAAATAGACATTATGGTGGTGATAGGAATAGGAGGTTCATATCTTGGAGCAAAAGCCGTTATCGAAGCTCTTTCTGATAATTTTTCAATGTTAAAGAATGAAAAAAATAAACCAAAAGTTCTTTTTGCCGGACAAAATTTAAGTGAAGATTATTTATACGAACTTAGAGAACTTCTAAAAGAAAGATCTTATGCCTTAACAATAATTTCAAAATCTGGAACTACAACTGAACCTGCTGTTGCTTTTAGAATTTTAAGAAAAGACTTAGAAGAAAAATATGGAAAAGAGGATGCAAAAAAAAGAATTATAGCAATTACAGATAAAGAAAAAGGAGCATTAAAACAACTTGCAAACGAAAACGGATACAAAACATATATTATACCGGATGATGTTGGTGGAAGATTTTCTGTTCTTACTCCAGTTGGCTTATTTCCAATAGCAATAGCTGGTTACGATATAAAAAAAATTGTAGAAGGTGCAAAAAACATGGCAAAAGAAACAAGCAATCCAAATAATATTGCTGAAACTTATGCAGCATCTCGTAATATTCTTTATAATAAAAATTACACAAACGAAATACTTGTAAATTATAACCCAAAATTAACTTTTCTTGCAGAATGGTGGAAACAACTCTACGGAGAAAGTGAAGGAAAAGAAGGAAAAGGTGTTTTTCCTGCAAGTGTGAGTTTTACAACTGATTTACACTCAATGGGACAATATATTCAAGACGGAAAACGAAACATTTTCGAAACCGTTATTTCTGTTGAAAAAACAAAATACAAAATTGTTTTAGAAAAAAACAAGGCAAATCTTGATAATTTAAATTACTTAGCAGGAAAAAGAATAGAAGAAATTAATAAAAGTGCTGAACTAGGAACAACAATGGCACATAAAGATGGCAAAGTTCCAATTATTAATATTTCAATTCCTGAAATTAATGAATATTATCTTGGAGAATTAATTTATTTCTTTGAGAAAGCATGCGGTATAAGCGGCTACATTCTTGATGTTAATCCTTTTGACCAGCCGGGAGTTGAAGCATATAAGAAAAATATGTTTCAAATTTTAAAAAAACCGGGATATTAACTTGCAATTGGCAGATTTGCTAAATCTTAAAGATTTAGCAAATCTCTCAAATTATCAATTTCAGCATCTATTGCATCCGGAATTGAAATAACCGATTGAACAGATTTTAAATCTTTTAAACCACTTCCGGTAAGAAGAACAACATTATTTGAAGCCGTATCTATTTTATTGTCATTCATATAATTAAGAATTCCTGCAAAAGAAGTTGCTGCTGCCGGCTCTGCAAATAAACCTGTTTCTTTTGAGAGTAAAACAGACGCATTTATAATTTCATTATCTGAAACCGTAATGAACTCGCCATCAAACTTTTTTATAAATTGTTTTGCCATATAGAAATTACGAGGAATATCAACCGAGATTGAATCTGCAATTGTATTGCTCTCTTTAAGTTCAAATGTTTCCGAGTTAATATTTCTAGATAAATTATCACTCCCTTCTGATTGAACAGCAACAATAACAGGCATTTTTTCAATTATTTTTAGTTTCAATAAATCTTCAAAACCCTTATATACTCCGGAAATTATTACTCCATCGCCTACGGGAACAAAAATTCTATCGGGTACAGTATTATTTAATTGTTCAAAAATTTCAAAAGAAACTGTTTTTTTACCTTCAATTGTTAAAGGATTATATGCAGTATTTCTGTTGTACCATCCAATTTTTTCGGTTGCTTTTACACTTAAATCAAAAGCATCATCATAAGTTCCTTTTACAGGAATTATTTTTGCACCATACATAATTATTTGGGTTAGTTTGGCAAGAGGAGCTTTTTCGGGAACTAGAATTATTGCTTTCTGATTCTGTGAAGCACAAACTCCCGCAAGCGAAGAACCTGCATTTCCGGTTGATGCCGCTACTATTGTTTCAATTCCATTTTCTTTTGCATAGGCTGAAACAATGTAAGATGCTCTATCTTTAAATGAAAATGTAGGATTTTGAGAATCGTCTTTAAAAAAAACATTAAAATTTAATTCTTTTCCTCTAAGTTTAGTTTGCTTATAAAACGGCGTTTCTCCAACCCGAAGTTTTGGCAAAGATTTATCATCTTTTAAAGGTAATAAATCAATATAATTACTTCCTTTTAATCTTTCAAAAAGAATTTCAGCATCACCAAAACTTGAAAGATTAACATAATCATAAATAACTTTTAAAACTCCTTTTGGAGGTTTATCTGTTGTATTTGTTGCCTCACATACAGGGCATAAATATTTAACTTCATCTTTTTTATATTCCTTTCCACAATCTGTACATTTGTATATGAATTTGTCTTGAATCATTATTTTTTATATTAAAATTTAATAATTAATTTATTTTTTCACAAACCTCTCTCCCACTCCTCTCGCAAATTTGCAAAACCTGGATTTTTTAAAACATTCTTAATTTTTGAAAGAAGTTGTTCTTTTTCTTTTCCTAAAACTCCTTTTAAAACTAGATAATTTGAAGCATGGTCGCTTCTAAAAACAGTCTGTTTTAGATTTGTTTTAGATAAAAATCTTTCCATTTCACTTATTAACTCTAATTTATTTAACATGGTAAAACTTTCGATATATCTTTTCTTAAAATGTTGCTCCCCATAAGGCATACTCAAAACTAAAGTTGAAAGATATTCCGGTTGAATTTCATTTATAAGTTTAGCAGAATTGTTTGCGTGTTGTTTGCTTAATTCTTTCCCTCCCAAACCATTTAAAATCATTACGGAAAGTTTAATTCCTGCTTCTTTTGCTTTGAGCAAACCTTTAATTGTTGATTTATAAGTTTCTCCTTTATTAATGTTTTTTAAAAGCTCATCATCACCCGATTCAACTCCTACATAAGCCAAATCCAATCCGTTTTCTTTAAGTTCCTTTAGTTCACTTATTGTTTTGCTGTTAAAATCTGAGGGTTTTGCATAAATTGATATTCTTCTGACTTTCAGCAGGTTATTATTTATTTCTTTCAAAATTTGCAAAAGTTTAATAGATGACAAAACCATTGCATCTCCATCTGCTAAAAAAACTTTATTAATTTTAACCCCTAATTCAGAAATACTTTTTATTTCAGTTTTAATTTTGGTAAACGGTTTAAGTTTAAATAATTTTGATGAGTACATTTCGCAAAAAGAACATTTATTCCACGAGCAACCAGAAGTTACTTGTAAAATTAAAGATTGTGCCTCAGAAGGAGGTCTAAAAATGGGTTGTTCATATTGAAAAGGTAAAAAAAACATAAAACTAAGAGATATTTTTCGGATTAAATCGTGAAGTTTCTGATAAATTTTTCATTTGTTTAAATGCTATAAACAACATTAATATCAAAAATGGAATAAAAAAAGCAAGTAGGATAGGATGTTGAGACATTAAAATAAAGTCATAAAAACCGTGCATCAAAATAGGTAATATTAAAGCTATTGAAAGCCATAAATATTTGTTATTTTTAAACTTTGCAAAAGCAAAAAAGAAGCCCATTGTTATACCAAAAAATGTATGTGCTGGAACTGCTGTAAATGCTCGTATAAAACCTGTTCCTGCACCACTACCTAACACATACATTATATTTTCAATTGTAGCAAAACCTAGTGAAATAAAAGCAGCATACAGAATACCGTCAAACTTTTCATTGAAGTTTTTATTTTTCCAAATAATAATTACAAAAACTAAATACTTAAAAAATTCCTCCGTTGAAGCAGCAACAATAAATGCGTCATAAGCTGCAATATATAATTTATTGTTAACATAATTATATTTAGCTGTCCAATAATTTCCTAAATAAGTTTCAATTAAATAGATAGGAATTACGGTTAATGCACCAAATATAAGAACTTTGGTTAATAATTCTCGGGGTTCTTTCTCATATTTGTCTCTTTTGTTTAAGTAAATAAGAATTAGAACTATAGGTGCTATTGAAATCCCTAATAATATCATTTTTAAATAATAGTTTATATGAAAATTGTTGAGAATATTTAAGAAATAAAATCTCTATATTATATCTTTGGAAATAAAAAAACAAATTAAACTTTACTCAAAAAAACAGTCAGCCTTTTTCTTAAACCAACAACAGATTCCGTCATAAACATATTAAAAAAGATTTGTTTTTTGTCTTTGTCAAGTATAAATACTTTTTGTTTTAAATTTATTGGCAATGATTCATTTTCATAATTAAAAACATCTCCAAGATAAACGCCTTTGTATTCAATTTCTGTTTTTGGAAAAATTGAAGTAATTTCTTTCTCTTTTATATCGCTTACATCAGCACTAAGAAGTTTAACAATTTTTGAATTTATAAAAACAATTTTATTATCTTCATTAACACTAATTATATAATCTTTTGAGGTATTCAATAGTTTTTCAAAAAACATATTATCAGTTTCAATATCTGCATAAATATCTTTCATTTCTTCTCTTGTTTGCTCTACTCTTTTTGTCAGTCTTTCTTTTACTGTATTAATTTCTTTTGTTTGTTTTTCAAGTTTCTCTTCTAATTCTACAATTTTTTGTAGTGCAAAATAATCTTGAGAATAGTCGAATGCAGAGACAATATATGCTTGCAATATTCCTGAGCTATCAGTTTGCGGCACTATACTAGCATGTAGCCATTTTTTTTCATCATTTGCAGATTTCATGCTAAACTCTCCTTCAAATATTTGTTCTGAAACATTAATATTTTCGAGTATTCCTAGAAATGAGTTGACATCTTCTTCATAAATTAATTTAGATATATTTTTATTTATAAGCTCAGCTTCTTTGAAATTTAAAAATTTAAGCAAATTATTATTAGCACTTATAATGTTAAGTTCTGGGGAAATATCAAATCTTAATAAAGTAGCATTTAATACATCTAATTTATTTTTAATAATATTTTCATTAATTTTTAAATCTGTTGAATCTATCCCAAGAAAAAGTATTTTCTCAGTTTTACCTTTGTCATCTTTTAATCCAATGTAAGAGGATTTTATCCAAATATCTTTTCCTGTCTTAGAAGTATGTATTAATAATCCTTCAAAATGTTTATTATTAATAATATCATGTTTTATAGAATCAAACCAATGCTCTTTTTCTTGGTGAATAAATTTTGAGATATGAACATCCTGAATTTCAGAATTTGATTTATACTCAAAAATATCTATAAATTTTTTGTTGGCAAACAATAGATTACCTTCAATAGAAAACTCTGCACGAATTAGAGATCTATTTGTTGCATCTTGATATGCTCTAAACTCAACACTCTGAATATCAGCACTTTCTTGCAATCTTTCCATTTCAGAAATAGTCTTTCTTAATTCTTCTTCTTGTTTTGCTTTTGCTATTGACTGTATATTAGACTCTTCAAGTAATCGTTCTGTTTCTTTGTTTATTTTAAGTGTAGAAATTGTTGTTGCAATACTCTCTGATACTTGTTCAACAAATTTAATTTCAAAGTCTTCAAAAATTTTAAAAGAAGCCAACTCAATTGCTCCGTGTACAACTCCTTCCTCAGTTAAAATTGGTGAAATTAAGATATTTCTTGGCACATCAAATCCCAAACCAGATTCTATTTCAGTATAAGTTTTAGATACTTTTTTAATTACAGTAGATTTTTTTTCAATTATACATGCACCTATTAAGCCTTCTCCCCAAAGAATTTTCTTATCAGCCATACGTTGCCTTCCATATGCAAAATTTGCAATTTCAATTATATTTCTATCATTTCCTTCATCTTCTATAATATAAAATCCAGCTTGTTGAATGTTAAGGTATGAAACCATCTCACTAATTACTTTTTGTGCTAAATCTTCAATACTTTCACTATATTCTCGAAGTACAGCTCCAAATAAGGCTAAACCCTCAACAGTCCAGTGTCTTTGAATTTCTTCTTTCTGCCTTACTTCATCGTCTGATTTATTTTTTTCAATTTCATCTCTCAAGTTTTTTAATGATAAACCTATCTTATCATTATCAGAAAAATCATCTTTAACAATATCGTATTCTCCTTTCCTTATAATCTCAATAAATTTATATATACTCTCAAAACGTAATTTGAGTTCATTTGTTTCAATATAATTCTTCTTTATTATTTTGTGGTATGGTATTGCAAAATAATAACCGACAACAGCCAAAATTAAAACAGGCAAAACATATAGCAACATATTAATTGGAGCTTCTTTGTTTACTTCAATAATTGAACTTATAAAAGAAGAAGAATGTTCGTTTCTCACAGAAATAAACATAATGATAATACTTATTACAATACCAGAAAACATTCCAACAATTGTATATTTAAGTTTTATGTTTCTAAACTTATTTACCACCTTAAAACTGTTTTAATTTAGTTTGCTAATTTACAAAAAAAAGATTAATTATAAATATCTTAATTATTTTGAGCTTTAAAAAAAAATAAAAACAAAAAAAGAGACATTCAAAATGAATATCTCTTTTTTAAAAAAACTATACAATTTTAGTATCTATTCAGAAACTACTTCAAAGTCTAGTTCAACTTTCACATCTCTGTGAAGTCTAACCACTGCTTGATATTTTCCAATTTCTTTTACCTCTTTTTGTACAATAGAAATCATTTTTCTATCAATATCAAAACCTTTCTTATTTATCGAATCTGCTAATTGAATATTAGTAACAGAACCAAAAATTTTACCTTTAGAACTTGTTTTTGCTCCAACAGTAATTTCTTTATTTTGTAGTTTTTCAGCAATTGCCTGAGCATCTTGAATTAATTTTTCTTCTTTATGTGCTCTTTGTTTTAAGTTCTCAGCTAGTACTTTCTTTGCTGATTTTGTTGCAACAACAGCTTTGCCTCTGGGTAACAAAAAGTTATTTGCATATCCATTTTTCACTTTTACAACATCATCTTTATAACCGAGTGTACTTATATCTTCTTTTAATATTATTTCCATATCTTAACAATTTTAAATTGTAATAAATCTATTTCATTAAATCCGTAACATAAGGTAAAATTGCAAGATGTCTTGCTCTTTTTACTGCTTTTGAAACTTTTCGCTGGTACTTCAATGATGTCCCTGTTAATCTTCTAGGTAAAATCTTACCTTGTTCGTTTAAAAATTGTCTTAAGAAATTTGCATCTTTATAATCTACATATTGAATCTTATGTTTTAAGAATCTACAATATTTACTTTTTTGAGTATCAACCGCTACGGGTGTTAAATATCTTATATTTTTATCTGCCATTTTTTAGTCCTCCTTTTTATTTGATTCTTTTTTTAATTTCTTCTTCTTATCAGAATATGCAACAGCATGTTTATCCATTTTATATGTTAAAAATCTAATAAACTTCTCATCTCTTCTGAACTCAACTTCTAATTTGTTAATGAGAGCACCTTCTGACTTAAACTCAATCAAATTATAAAAACCTGTTGATTTATGTTTAATAGGATAAGCTAATTTCTTCAATCCCCAATCTTCTTCAGATGTGATTTCTGCACCACCATCTGTAAGGATTTTTTTTACTTTTTGTACCGCTTCCTTTACCTGAGCATCAGATAAAACGGGAGTTACAATGAAAACGGTTTCGTACTGGTTTATCATTTGTTTTTAAATTTTAAATAATTAAAATAAATTTAGCCTGCAAAATTAGTTATTCTTTTTGAAGATACAAAAGAATTGCTGAAATTTTCAAATATTTTCGTTATTTTCTAAAAAAAACTTAATATGTAGTAAATTAAATTTTACAGGTTAATAAAAATTCCTAATTTCGTTGAATTAATCTAAATTAACTAAAATCTATTCTTAAAAAATTATGAAAAATCTTATAGTTTCATTTATTCTACTCTCGTTTTTAATTTTACCCTTTTCTTTAACTGCTCAACAAAACCCTATTGACAGCATAGAAAATGCTCTTAAAAATGAAAATATTGACTCCTCAAAAGTAAAATTATACAATGAATTATCGGCATTGCTAAGAGGACGTGATAATGATAAAGCTTTTCAATATGCAGATAGTGCAATAAAACTTGGTGAAAGCTCAGATTACAAAATTGGTATTGCAGAAGCATATAAAACTGCGGGAATACTACATTTTATGAGTGGAGAATTTGATAAAGCATATGAAACTACAAATAAAAGTAAAGAGATATATAAAACTATCAACAATCAAAATGGAGTTGCAGCTTGCCTTGTTAATACAGGAATTTTCAATAAAAATCTTGGAAAAATAAAAGAATCAATTAAAAATTATAAAAATGCCTTAGATATTTATAAAGAAATTGAAGATAAAGAGGGCATTGCTAAAACGAATTTTAATCTTGGAAATATTTTTAATCAACAAGGCAATTATAAAAATGCCTTAGATAATTATTTTGAAAGTTTAAAAGTTTTTGAAGAGGTTGACAATAAGTTCATGGTAGCTAAATTGTATTCAAATATAGGAATTGTTTATTCTGACCAAAACGATAATGAAAAAGCAATTGACAACTTTAACAAAGCTCTTATCATTTATGCTAAATTAGAAGACAAAAAAGGAGTTGCAGAAGCAAATAATAATATTGGAAATAGTTATGCAGAAAATAAAGAATATAATTTAGCAGGGGATTACTATTTAAAATCTTTAAAACTTTTTAAAGATATAGAATTTTCGCCAATGATTGCTAGATTATATTACAACCTAGGAGATGTAAAAAATAAAACAAAGCAATTTAAAAAAGCTAAAGAATATTTTGATAAAAGTTTAGAAATATATAAAAAAATGAACTCTCCTCTTGGAATTGCTCTATGTTATAATGGCTTAGGAGAATATTACTACAATAAAAAAGATTTTAAAAAAGCGTCTGAACTTTTAGAAAAAGCAAAAGAAATTTCAAAAAAATCTGACATTACAATTTCTATTGAAGCTGTTGAATGGCTGAGTAAAACTTATGCAAAGAAAGGAAATTATAAAGATGCCTATAAGAATCATGTTCTTTTCAAATTGTATAATGACAGCATTTTTAATGAAAATAATGAAAAAGAACTTACTGCAATGAGTATGCAGTATGAATATGCAAAGCAAGAAGAAATTCGAAAAGCCAAAGAAAAGATTGAAGAAGAAAATAAAAGAAAAATACAAGCAGAAAAAGATAAAACAAACAGAATTACAATAATAGGTCTTGCAATAATTGGATTAGCAGCTCTTATAATAGCAGTAATTTCAATATTCAGTTATAGAAGAAAGCAAAAAGCAAATAAATTGTTAGCAGCTCAAAAACAAGAAATTGAATCTAAAAATACAGAATTGGAACAAAGTAATGAAGAAATACTAGCCCAAAGAGATGAAATTGAAGACAAAAATGTATTAATTACAGAGCAAAGAGACATAGCATTAAAACAAAAAGAAGAAATTACTTCAAGTATCCATTATGCTCAGAGAATTCAAAATGCAATTTTACCAGATAGAAAAATGTTTGTTAACTACATTTCAGATTATTTTATTTTCTTCAAACCAAAAGATATAGTAAGTGGTGATTTTTACTGGATGACAAAAATTGATAATAAACTTATTGTTGCAGCAGCTGATTGCACAGGGCATGGAGTTCCTGGTGCATTTATGAGTATGCTTGGGGTTACATTCCTTAATGAAATTGTAAATAGAGATAAAATTATTGCTCCAAATGAAATTTTAAACAATTTAAGAACAAAAGTTATAGATTCTTTAAAACAAAAAGGTGGAGAAACAAAAGATGGGATGGATATTGCAATATCTGTAATTGATACTGAAAAGCAAGAAATTCAATTTTCCGGAGCTTACAATCCGCTTTATATTATTCCTAAAGATAAAAGTGAAATTAAAATAATTAAAGCAGACAGAATGCCAATTGGAATATATATTAAAATGGACAAAAAATTTACGAATAATACTATAAAATATAATAAAGGGGATTCAATCTATTTATTCTCTGATGGGTATATTGACCAATTTGGAGGAAAAGATGCAAGAAAACTTAAATCTGGAAAATTTCAAGAATTACTTTTAAAAATTCAAGAGAAAAATATGGCAGAGCAAAAAGATATTCTTGGAGAATTTCTTAATCAATGGAAAGGAGATTTAGACCAATTAGACGATATTATTATTATTGGTATGAAATTGTAATTTATTAAAAAAAAAGAATGATAAAAAAAAATCAGCTTATCTCTAAGCTGATTTTTTTTTATTTAATAAATATATTCAAAATCAAACTTGCAATCTTTCTTTAAAAGGTAGAAAAGTCATAAAATCTGCATGATGAACAATATATGCTTCGGTTGTTCTTTTTACCATATTTCCCTCTCCTGCATGTGTTGCTATAATATGACAAACATCAGCAGGAACTCCACATTCTTCTGCAATTGAAACACCTGAAAAAGGATGTCTTAAATATTTTCCATATGTCCCTTGAACTGCTTTTCCGCTTTCGTCTAAAACATATTCTAACAATTTTCCAACATCTGCAAGAATTGCCCCTGCAATAAGAGTGTCCATATTTACGGGTAATTCTCCATGATAAAACTTATTTATTTGGTTGGCAGCATCTCTTGCGATATGCACAACTGAAACTTTATGATCCATAAAAGTTACTTTTAAGTCGGGCCCACATAGTAATGTAAACGGAATTGTTTTTAAATCCTTAGCAGTCAGAACGCTTCGTTCCAAAGCTAATTCCCAAGTTTTTGATGTTACTTCTCGCAACTTATCATCTTTAATCCAAGAGAGTTCTTCGCCCCAAAGTTTTTTTACGTCTTCTGTCATAATTCTAATTTAAAGTTTTGTAATTATTGCATCAGCCATTTGTTTTGTAGAGGCAGCACCATTTTTAATAACATCAGGCTTACCCCTCATTTTCATCATATCATAGGTTTTCACTTTACCTTCTTCAATTACATCGGCAACTGCTTTTCTTATTTTAGCTGCTTTTTCTTTTTCATCAATAAAATCAAGCATCATACATGCAGACTCAACCATTGCCATCGGATTTACTATTGAAATTTCATAATCTGCATATTTAGGTGCAGAACCATGCGTAGGTTCAAAAACAGCTGTCCCATCTTTGCTCCACTGAGCACTGCAAGCAAAACCTAATCCGCCAATTAAACCGGCAAACCCATCAGAAACAATATCTCCAAACATATTTCCTGCGACTAAAACTCCATAATTTTCAGGATTTTTTGTTAACCACATCATTTGTGCATCAATATTTGTATTCCAAAGTTCAATATTAGGATAATCCTCAGCCTGAATTTTTAATGCCATTTTATACATCATTCCGGATGTTTCTCTAATTACATTAGGCTTTTCTGCAAGAGTAACAGATTTATATCCGTATTTTTTTGCATAGTCAAAAGCTGCACGTAAAATATTCTCAGTTCTTTCCTTAGAAAAAATCCTTGTAGATATTGATATTTCTTCTTTTGGAACTTTGCCAAAATTCTTTTTAAATCTTGGGTGCGACATAAATGCTTCATACACATTATTATCTGGATTAGTCCATTCAACTCCACCATATAAGCCTTCTGTATTTTGCCTGAAAATTACAACATCAACCAAAGGTTCTTCAATCTCATTTTCTTTTCCTCTCCTAATAAAGTTTAAAGGATTGCCTTTGTATGTTTTGCAAGGTCTTGCACAAATTTCTAAATTAAAATGTTGCCTTAAACCCACAATCGGGCTTGAATATATCAAACCTTTTTCTTTTAATTCAGGAGACAATTCATCAAATGCTTCATCCTTTGGTTTTGAAGTTATTGCTCCGAATAATGCAATTTTATGTTTAGCAATAAGATCAATAGTTCTTTGTGGAAGAGGGTTTCCTTCACTTTTCCAAAATTCCCATCCAATATCGCCTTCAACATAATTTGCTTCAAATCCTGCTGCATCTAATACTCTTAAAGTTTCATCTAAAACGGCTTTTCCTATTCCGTCTCCCGGTAAAGTTACAATAGTTCTTTTTGACATAATCTAATAAATTATTTGATTTGATTAAAATTTTCGTAAATTTATAACTTAAAAAATAAATCAAAAACTTATTATTTTAATTTAAAATAAATATGTTTAAAAACATCAAATATTCCTGTATTTTATCTTCAATATTTCTACTTTTGTCATATTATACAAGTTCTCAAAACATTGATTGCTATACAATTATAGCAGGAAAGAATACAACTATTGATAATTCAGTTATTGTAGGACACAATGAAGACGACGGCGGACCCGAAATGCTCGTTAATTGGTTTAAAGTTCCTGAAAAAAACTTCGGTCAAAACGATTCAATAACTTTACTGAACGGAACAAAAATTCCGCAAACAAAAAAAACGTTTTCATACCTTCGTTTTCAAGTTATGAAACAAAAATTCGGCGATGCTTATTTAAACGAAAATTCTGTCTTAATATGCTCCGATGCCTGTGCTTCAAAAGAAGATACAGCAAAAGGAAATATCGGATATTATTTGCGAAAAATTATTGCCGAGCAAGCAACAAGTGCAAGAAATGCCGTTAAACTTGCCGGAAAGTTGATAGAAAAATACGGTTATGAATCTTCCGGCAGAACTTATACGATTGCCGATGCCCACGAAGTTTGGATGCTCTCTGCCGTTAAAGGAAAACATTGGATTGCCGCACGCATACCTGACGACGAAATTGCAATTATTCCTAATTATTATACAATTCAAGAGGTTGATTTACAAGATACCGTAAATTTTCTTGCCGCTCCGGACATTATAAAATATGCTGAAAAAAGGGGATGGTATAATGCGGAAACCGACGGCAAATTTAATTTCCGAAAAGCATACGGCGATTCTGCCTGCAATATTGCCGATTACAATATTCCGAGACAGCTTGCCGGAATAAATTTTCTGTCCGAAAAACAATATACCGAAAACGATATTTTGCCGTTTTCATTCAAACCGAAAAAGAAGATTTCCGGAAAAGATATAGAAAATATATTGTCAAGCCATTACGAAGGCACAAAATTTTGCCGTTTGCCGGAAAATAAAAATCCGCATCAAAATAAAATCAGAGGAATTTGTACCCAAACAACACAATACAGCTTTGTTGCACAATTACGAAGCAATATGCCGGCTGCCGTCGGTGCGTTAATGTGGATTGCACCCTATAACGGTTGCCTGTTTCCGTATATTCCCGTTTATTTTGGAATTTATAACACAAACGAAAAAGTTCGGTTTAAAAATTACAAAAATGCTGAAAATTTACAATTTGAAAACGATAAAAATAATCTTGACTTATTTCCGGAACATTCCTATTATGCTTTTAATCAATACATTAAATATATTGAGCAAAATTATCCCGAACGTATTGAAGAATCCCGTATTTTCAAAAACTTAATCGAAAAAAAACTTTCAAAAAATCAAAAAAAACTTGAAAAATCGGTTCTTGAATTATACAAATCACATCCAAATGATACTAAAAACATTCTTACAAATTATTGCAATAAATATTTGGATAAAACATTAATAATTTCAAAACAAATTATAAGAAAATAAAATTAATTATAATTTAGACAGTCAAAAATTAACTATAAACTTATTTTTTCCATTCTTGTCCGATTTAAAATATTAAAAGCTCTCTTCAACACGCTTTTTTATTGGAAAAATGTTTTTAACTTTGAAACACAATATTTTATATTAGAAAATATCATTTCAATTTCAAAAGAAAATATATGTTGCTATTTTCAAAAAGACGGTTAAAACTGTATTCTATCTTTATTTTTATTATTATTTCTTCGTGTAATAAAAATGAAATCGAAGATAATTTTCTAATAAAACAAGCTGATTCTCTATTTTTAGCTGGGAAGATTTATTCAGAAGATTCATTAAATCAACATAAAGCTTTGATACTTTTTAAAAAAGCTCTTAAAAATTATATTAAAACAAATAATCAAGAAAAAATTGCAAAAACATATCAATATATTGGATATACCTACGATTATGAAGAAAAATACGACTCAGTTATTCTTTATCATAAAAAAGCACTAAAGATTAATTTTGAAATTAATAATAAAAAAATGTCCGCAATTTCTGACAATTATATAGGAATTGCTTATACTATAAAAGGTAATTTAGATTCTGCTTACTATTATTATTATTTAGGATTGGATTTAACAAAAGAAACACAAGATACAGTAGAATTTATAGAATTATATCAAAATCTTGGAATTTGTTATGATTATGGCGGTAATTTTCAAAAAGCCATTGAATGTAACCTTAAAGCATTGGAGTACAGCGAAAAAATAAATTACAATACTAGCATTGTTAGTTTGAATTTGCATATTGCACAATATTATAATAATATAAATGACACATTAAAAGCTGAAATTTACTGCTCCCAGGCATCAAAAAAGATAAAAAATATAAAAAATGCTTACGCAAAAGCAAGTTTTTACAATACACTTGGAGAATTATATCTCACCAAAAAAGAATATGAAAAAGCAAAAAAATATTTTTATGAAACAATAAAAACAAGTGAAGGAACAAATTACAAAAGAGGTATTGCAGCAGCCTATGTTAATTTGGCATTAATATCATTAAAACAAAAAAAGTTTAAAGAATCTGAAAAATATGCTGAGAAGGCAATAAATTTAGAGCTTTCAATTGGGGACATAAGCGGAGTAGTTTCTTCATTGGTTTGTCTTTCAAAAGTATTAACCAAACAAAATAAAACGGAAAAAGCACTTTATAATCTAAATAAAGCAAAACAATTATCGAAAAAAAATGGTTTATTAGAAAATCTGCCCGATATTTATTATCATTATTATCAAATTTATAAATTAAACAATAATTTTGAATCTTCACTTATAGAATTTGAAAAATATTCTAAATTAAAAGACAGTTTAGCAAGCACTAAATTAAAAGAAAAAGTTGCTGAAATTGAGACAAAATACAGAACTGAGAAAAAGCAGCACAAAATTGATTTATTAAATAAAGAAAACAAAAACAAACAAAAACAAATTATAATTCAATTTTTGCTGATTGGAATTCTTCTTATTATTGCAATATTTATTGTTTATTCTTTTTACCAATTTAAAAAAAGAAAATCTGCTGAAATTGAAAAAATGCAAAATGATATTTACGAATATCTTACTCAAATTGAAAACATTAAAAAATATTCAAAAAAATCAAAACTTGAAACAAAAAATGAAATAATTAAAGTTATAAATCAATTTGATTTAACCGAAAGAGAAAAAGATGTTTTATTATTAATTGCAGATGGATATAGTAATAACGAAATTGCCGAAAAATTATTTATTTCGTTAAGTACTGTTAAAACACATATTTCAAATATCTTTTACAAATTAGACGTTAAAAACAGAATTGAGGCAATAAAAAAGACAAAATTTTTATAAAAAAAAACACTTTTTTAACAAAATCATACTTTAGTATGAGATAAAAATAACTTGTTTTCTATTAATTTGGTGTAAATTTTATTTACTAATTTAACATCAAAATTATGAAGAACAAAAAAAACTTTTTTTTATTAGTTGTATTTATCCTTTCAATAGGAACAATACAAGCACAATGGACACAAACCGGAAATACCATTAATGGAGAAAATAACGATGATTGGTTTGGAATTTCAGTAAGTTTAAGTTCAGACGGCTCAACACTTGCCGTTGGAGCAGCAAGAAATGATGACGGTGGAGAAAATGCCGGGCATGTTAGAGTTTTTAATAATGTGGGCGGAACATGGACACAAATAGGAAGCGACCTAGACGGTGCATCATCCGAAGACTGGTACGGATATTCTGTTTGTCTAAGTTCTGACGGATCTATTCTTGTAGTGGGTGCAAGGAAAAATGATGCAGCGGGTAACGAAAATTCAGGAAGAATTTACATTTATGAAAATCAAGCTGGAACTTGGACGCAAATCCAAACTCTTTTTGGACAAACTGCAAATGAAGAATTTGGTGTTTCAATTAGCTTGAGTGCCGACGGAACTATTTTTGCCATAGGTTCACCTTTTGACAACAATGCAAATGGAACAAATGCAGGAAAGGTAAGGATTTACAAAAAGTTAACAAATGTAACGATGTTAATAGGCGAAATATATGGCGAAGCAGCAGGAGATGAATCTGGAAGGTCAGTAAGTTTAAGTGCTGATGGAAATACACTTGCTATTGGTGCTGTTTATAATGACGGGTCTGCAACAGATGCCGGACATGTTAGAATTTATCACTACGACGGAACAAACTGGTTGCAAATAGGAGATGATATTGATGGAGCAGCAACAGACGATTTCTTTGGTTATTCAGTAAGTTTAAGTTCAGATGCTTCAACTGTTGCAATAGGAGCTGCTCATAATGATGATGTAGGAATTGATGCTGGCAGTGTATATATTTATGAAAATCAAAGCGATGCTTGGGTGCAAATAGGTAGTGATATTAACGGAGAGGCTGCTCTTGACAATTTTGGTGTTTCGGTCAGCTTAAACGACAATGGTTCAATAGTGGCAATCGGAGCATATAAAAATGATAATGACGGAGGAGCAAGTGCCGGAAGTGTTCAAATATTTGAAAATCAAGACGGTACATGGACACAATTGGGTGCAAATATTAACGGTGCCGCCTCAATGGACAATGCTGGCTCATCTGTTTGTTTAGATGCTTCTGGGTCGATAGTTGCAATTGGTTCACCTTACTTATTTACTACTGATTTTTCAGCAGGGTCGACAAGAGTATTTTCATATACCCCAGTTAATGTTGAAAGTTTACAACAAAAAAACATCCTAATTTATCCGAATCCTTCAACCGGAATTTATAAAATAAATACAAAGAAAAAGTACAAAGTAACTATTACCGATATTTCCGGAAAAATAATTAAACAATTCTTTACAGGAAAAGATGAATCTGAAATTGATATATCCGATAATGCTGTCGGACTATATTTTGTTATATTTCAAGACAAAGACTTTGTTGAAACTACAAAAATTATAAAAAAATAATTTTTTCTTATAAACTATTCAAAAAGCCAAGCAATTTTGTTTGGCTTTTTATATTATATCATTTAGTTTGGCAACAATGAACAAAAAATAATTTTGCCTCGCATGAGAAGGCTTCGTAAAATAAGAGAGTTAAGAAATAAAATGCTAATTTTCAGAAAATAGAAATAACCGGATTTGAGATGTTCTTTTTATTTAATGTACACTTTTTCAATATTTATTTACAGCTAAAAAATTGATTCTCATATTAAAAAAAACTTAATTTGGATTGTTAAATTTTATAAATTGTGTTGAAAAATAAAAGTATGAATTTGCCCTTATAAAGAATAAGACTTTTTTTGTTCTGCAATTAAATATGTAATTTTGAGCAAAAAGCTAAAAAACACAAAAAATGAAAAAATTTTATAAATTATTAATATTTACAACTGCATTTTTGTTATCTCTAAATAATTATGCTCAAGAATTAGAAACTGTTATCCAAAGAGGACATCAAGGAGCAGTAAAAGTTGCAGTTTTTAGTCCGGATGGAAAATATATTGTTACAGGAGGAAGAGATAAAACTGCAAAACTTTGGGAAGTTTCTTCCGGAAGAGAAATGAGAACTTTTCTTGGACATGAAGGAACCATTAGAGCTATATGTTTTTCGCCCGATGGAAAAACAATTGCAACAGGAGGAGCTGATAAATTAGTAAAACTTTGGAATGTTGAAAATGGTAAGTTATTAAGAACTTTTAATTTCAACACTAAAAATTACTCTAGAACTAGCATCAGTTCTCTTGCACTAACATCTGATTACAAGTATATTATAATTGGACATATTGATGACAAAGTTGTAATTTACAATATTGAAACAGGTAAATTTGTACGAGATTTCAAAGTAAATCCGAACACAAGTACAGGTTCTGGAATAAATATTGAAATAAGTAAGAATAATAAAAATATTTTAGTTTCCGGAGATAACAGAAAAGCAGACGTTTTTGATTTTGATACAGGAAAGAAAAAACATACTTATAAATCTGTTTTAAAAGGTAGCTGTGGAGGATGTGGAACTTATGCAAAATTTAGCCCGGATGAAAAATTTATTGTTCTAGGCGGAAATAACGGTCCTTTAGTTTTATTTGATGCAAAAAAAGAAGAAATAATCAGAACTTACAAAAAAGAAATTGACGGTATAAATTCAATTGATATAAGTCCTGATGGAACAAAAATTTTATTATCAGAAAGAAAAATAATTTTAATCTTTAATACTCGAACAGGGAAATTAGTAAAAAAGATAAAAGCACATAAAAAAGAAATTAATTATGCTGAATTTAGTACAGATTCTAAATATATTATTTCTGCAAGCGATGATGGAACTGCTGTTATTAGAACTGCATCAAATGGAAAAAAAATACAAACGTTTACAGGCTTTTTAAATACTAGCGACAATGGAACAAAACTTGACAGAGAAGAATATTGGGAATTTTGGGAAAGAACATATTTTGATTATAAAACCAATATAAAACTAAGCCCAAACGGAAAACTTTTAATTATAGGAAAAAAAGATTCTATAGCAAAAGTTCTTGATTTTGAAACAGGAAAAAAAGCATATGACCTTAAAGGACATTCTGGAGCAGTTATTTGCTTTGACTTCTCGCCTGATGGAAAAACAATTGCAACAGGAAGCACAGATAAAACTATAAAATTATGGAATGCACAAAGTGGAGATTTAATTAAAACACTTAAAGGGCATTACGGAATGATATTATCAATTCATTTTGATAAAACCGGAAAAAAACTATTATCAACAGCTTATGATTCTGACACATATATTTGGAATATTGAAACAGGCAAACACGAAAAATATTTTAAGGGTATTAAAGCATATTGCTCAGACTTTTCAGTACTGGGAAATTATATTACAATAGGCACATTTGATAATAATTTATCGTTTTATGAAATTGATTCCGAATCTAAATTCAGAGACTATGTGGGGCATACAAAATTAGTTACAGATTTTGCATTCAGTCCGGATGGAAGAACAATTGTTTCAACATCTTGGGATGGAAAAGCTAATGTTTTTGATGTAGTTTCTGGATTTCAAACAATGCAATTAATTGGGCACACGGATAAAATAAATACTATTTTATATTCAAAATACGGAAAATATATTTTTACAGGAAGTTCTGATGGAACAATAAAAATGTGGGACGCAAAAACAGGCAAAAATATTAAAACCTTCAAAGGTCATAAATCGGGAGTAACTTCTTTACAAATAACTCCTGATAACCAATCACTTGTTTCATGTAGTATTGAAGGTGTTATAAAAGTATGGGAAATTGTAAATGCAAAAGTAATTTACACTTATTACCAACTTTCGAGAGACGATTGGTTCGTAAAAGCAAGAGGAGGTTTTTTTGACGGAAATGCCGGAGCAAAAAAATACATTTACTTTGTAAAAGGCATGAAAACCTATCATGTAAATCAGTTTTTTGAAGATTTCTACAGACCCGGCTTACTTCAACAGGCATACCAAACAAAAGGACTAATTAATGAAAACTTAAACTTGCAAGAGTATTTAAAAAAATCGCCTCCTCCAAGCCTAAAATTTAAAACTTTTGTAAATGATTCTTCTTACAAACAAAATATTTTAGATATTGAATTTCAGCTAATTGATAATGGAGGAGGAATTGATGAAATTAAAATTATGCATAATGGAAAACGTATTTTTACAGATTATTCAGGAATTAGAAAAATTAAAAGAGGTAAAAAGCATAATGAAAAAATACATATTAATTTAGTGCCTGGCAGGAACAAAATTCAAATTTCTGCTTTCAGTAAAGGAAGAATTGAATCTAGTGTAATTCAACAATCTGTATATTATGACAGCAAAAAAAATCTACCTAACTGTTATGTTCTTACAATTGGAATTGATAAATATAAAAATGAAAGTTTAAATTTGAATTATGCAAAAGCAGATGCAAAAGCTTTTTCTAACCTAATTAAAAAAAGAAGTAAACCTTTATTTAAGAATATGTTATTCTATAATCTTTATGATAAAAATGCTGAAAAATCAAATATTATAAATGCTATTGCTGAAATTTCTAAAAATGCAATGCCCGAAGATGTATTCATTTTTTATTATGCAGGACACGGAAGTATGTTAGGGACAGATTTTTATTTTGTGCCTACTGATTGTATAAGATTATACGACACAGAAGTGTTAAATGAGAAAGCAATTATGGCAGATTATATGCAAGAAAATTTCAATAAAATAAAAGCCTTAAAACAAATTATGATTTTAGATGCTTGTCAATCCGGTGGTGCTACTAAAGTATTAGGACAAAGAGGTGCAGGAAGAGAAAAAGCTATTGCACAACTTTCTAGAAGCACAGGAATTCATGTTCTAGCATCTGCAGGAAGTGAACAATTTGCTATTGAGTTCAAAAGTCTTGGTCATGGCTTATTTACCTACATATTACTTGATGCCCTTGGTGGAAGTGCAGATGGTTCGCCGCTAGATGGCAAAGTAACAGTCTATGAATTAAAATCTTATCTTGACGATCAAGTTCCGGAATACACTAAAAGATTTAAAGGTGTTAGACAATATCCTCAGTCTTATTCAGGAGGAAATGATTTTCCTTTGGTTATTGATGATGTAAAGTAAAACATAATATTGTATAAATTTGAAATATTTTTATTTATTCAATATTACAAGTTTGCAATCATTTAAGGAAATGAATAAAATAAAAAAACCTGCAAAAAGAAGTCAGCTAAGACAAATTATAGGGAAAGAGTATTTTATATTCTTAAAGAAATACGAATGGTTTTTTGGCAAAAAAAAATGGGCAAGTTCAAAATCTTTTATTGAATTTGAAAACTCAATTTTTAAACACAAATCTATGATACTTCGTCCTTTAAAGGATGTTGATATGTATTTGCAAGAAAATAAAAGAAAAAATCTAGAAATAGCAATCAAACATATTAACAAAACTCTTATAAAACCAGAAGAAACTTTTTCCGTTTGGAAACTTATTGGAAGACCTACAAAAAAAAAGGGATATTTAGACGGACTTGTTTTAAAACAAGGAAAAATAAGCAAAGATACAGGAGGAGGATTATGTCAGCTTGGAAATTTACTTTTTTGGATTTTTTCTCATTCACCTCTAACAATTACTGAAAGATACAGACACGGATTTGATGTTTTTCCTGATGAAAACCGTAAAGTTCCTTTTGGAGCAGGTGCAACCTTATCGTATAATTATATTGACTTACAAGTGAAGAATGAGACTGATTTTACTTTTAAAATAAATCTATGGATGGATAAAACCCATTTAGTTGGAGAATTACTTTCAAATAAAAAGATTTGCAAGACATATAAAATTGAAGAAAGAGATCATTTAATAAAACAACAATTTTTGGGAGGATATTCTAGACACAATAAGATTATTCAGATAGAAAATGATAATGGAATAATAAAAGAAAAACTTATCGTAGAAAATCATGCTATTATGATGTACAACCCATTTCTTGAAGAAAAGAGGGATTAATCAACTTAGGTTTTTATTTAAAATATCGAATAATAAATATTGAACTTTGAAGTAAAAAAATCCAAAAAATTTGGATTAATAAGTCTTAGTCATACTTTCAGGAACAACAAAAATAAAATCAGCTTTATCTTTATCTTCCTCCTTAAGTTTGTCAATATTTTCTTGTTCAATTGTTGTTATTGTTACAATATTTAAGTCTGGTCTTGCTTTCTTCAAATGCCAAACTATTCCTTCATAATTATCGGAATGATAAGAACCATTGTAATGAATAAATATTTTTCCTTTCTCAAAATTTTTAAGAATAAAATATGACATTGTTGCATCTTTAATTGCTTGTGCCTGTGGGAATTTAGGATTACCATGTCCCATTTTTTTTCCCATTTCAATCATATCTGCATAACATTTTACAGTTTCGTCGTAGGCAATTGGTAAAGGTGCAATATATGATTTTGCTTCTGAACTTAAAGAGTTTAAACCGTCAAATCCTTTTTTAAAAACAACACTTGCATATCTTCTAGGTATATTGGTTGCAATAAACTTAAATTTATTTTCTTTTGCAAAGCTCATTAAAGGTTTGTAGTCTGTATCATAATTAGGCCATTTTCTTACTTCTGCTTCAAATTTTTTCTCTGAAATAAGTCCTCCCAAATACTCATCTATAATTAACTGATTATCAGACTCAAACATTTCAGCTCCCAAAATTATGCCTTCCGTATTATTAGTTGATAAATCTTTTGTTATTTCAATCTCAGCCCAATGACTTATAGGGTTGTTATGTAACTCTCCAATAAAAACAATATCAGCTTTTTTCAAAACTTTCATCATTTTTGAGTATTTTATTTCTTTACCATTTTTAGTAAATAATTTGTATGCAGGTTTGTCAGATGTAAAACTCATAAGTACTGCAATTAAAAGGATTATAATTTTGTTGTTCATGGAAGTAATTTTAATTTATGGTTTTTATAATTTATTTTTACATTCTTCAAGCATTTTGTTAGCATTTTCTTTTATTTTTTCTTCAATTATGCCTTTAAAAATTCTTGCAGCAAATGGCAATTTACTTTCAAGTATTACTTCATTTTCTTCAACTGTCATTTTTCCAGAAATATTCATTCCTTTAATTTTAAAAGAAAATAAAATTTTATTGCCATCAGTTTCTTGTTTAAGGTCAGAAAATTCATCTTTAAATTTTACAGACAATTCTGAAAATATTTTTTCAGCACACGAAATTGCTTTTTCTTGTGGTAAATTATGGTTTAATATTAGCTTCATATTTTAAAAATCATTTTTTATTTCTTTACAAAAGTATATTATTTATTTCTTATTTAATAAAAAACATAAAGATTGTTAAATTATCCTTTCCATCTTGCTTTTTTCCATTCCATTTGTTCTGTCTTAGATAAAAATGTCCAAGCCACAATTCTAGTAGATTTGTTTCCTGTACCCATATTTATTGTTTTAGTTTCTTTTAATCCAATTTTTCTTAACAATTTATATATTTTATGAAGGTTAGAGCTTTTAGAAACTAATGTAGAAAACCAAAAACAGTTTTTCGAAAAATCTCTACTTTCATTTATCATGTTTTCTATAAACTTATACTCTCCTCCATCAAATACCAATTCTTTATTTATACCTGAAAAATTAAGTTTCGATATTTTGTTTCTTTTTCCATGTAGGTTTCTAATTTTTCTTTGAGATGCTTTCTTTGCCTCTGCATCAGAAGAATGAAATGGAGGGTTGCATATTGATAAATCAATTTTATCTTCCTTTCCAATTATATTGTAAAAAAGGTGATTTGAATTAGTTTGCAACCTACATTCAATTTTGTTTTGAAGCATTGAATTTGAATTTACAATGTCCTGTGCTGAACTAATTGATTTTCTGTCAATATCACTGCAAATAAAATTCCACCCATACTCTGCAACTCCAATTATAGGATAAATGCAACTCGCTCCTACTCCAATGTCAAAGCAACAAATTTTATTAGCTTTTGGAATTTTTCCATTATTGCTCTCTTCTAACAAATCAGCAACATAATGTATATAATCGGCTCTTCCGGGTATTGGTGGGCATAAATTATTATCTGGAAATTCCCAGTATTTTATATTATAATAATGGTTTAATAATGCTTTGTTAAGTAGCTTTACTGCAATAGGATTTGAAAAATCTATAGAATTATTACCGTATTTATTTAATATTATATGTTCTGATAATTTTGGAATTGCTTTTTGTAATGCTGGTAAATCATAGTTCTTTCTATTTTTATTTCTTTGGTGGAGATTTGTCTTTATGCTTCTGTTTTTTTTAAATTCTTTCATACTCAGTTTTCTTTTTCAATCAAAAAAATCTTTAATAATAGATATTTGAAAATTGCAAGCATCAAAATTTGCTTTTGCTCCAATAGGCAGAATAATTTGGTTTTCAATATGTCCGAAAGGAAAACCGTATGCAGAAGGTATATTTAAAGGTTTTATTATTTCAGAAATAACTTCTTTTAAGCTAAAAGTATCTTCATTATTAATTCTAAAATCTTTTCCTTCGCATTTATTAAAAGTTCCAAAGATAATTCCTTTAACTTTTTTAAATTTTCCGGCTAAAATTAGTTGAGTTAGCATTCTGTCAATTTTGTAGGGTGCTTCATTAGTTTCTTCAATAAAAACTATTTTATTATCCCAAGAAACATCATAAGGTGTAGCAAGTAAAGATATTAAAATTGATAAATTTCCACCTATTAATTTTCCCTTTGCTTTTCCTGGAAAGATTGTATAGTGCTCATTATTAGAGCTTTTAGGAATATTACTTTTAACAACTTCATTTTTATTTAAGAACATTTCTTTAAAATTATCAAAAGTAAATTTATTAAAAATTGAAGCTCCTACTACACCATGAAAACCTATTTGCCCTGTCTTTTTATAAATTGCAATAAGCAAAGCAGAAATATCGCTGTAACCAATTAATGGTTTTGAATTATTTTTAATTAAACTGTAATCCAAAAAATCAAGAATCCGTAAAGTTCCATATCCTCCTCTAACACAAAGTATTCCCTTTACAGATTTATCTGCATACATTTTATGCAATTCGTTAGTACGTTCTTTATCTGTTCCTGAGAAATAGGCTTTTTTATCAAAAATACTTTTAAAGTAAATAGCTTTTAGACCAAAATTTTCAATATTTGCAATTGTATTGTTTAACTTTTCCTTTGTTATAAAACTTGCAGGAGAAATTAATCCTATTTTATCGTTTTTATTAAAAAATTTATACATCAGCTAATATTTTTTTATTAAAAAAATGAAAAATTCCAACTTCCGAAAACTATTCTCTTAAAAATTAATAGTTTATAAAAAAATTACAGCAGTTTCTCTGATATTTAATAAAATATTATGATATTCTTTTTCTTTATAAAAAGTTTCATAAAACTCAACAAGATTATAATCAAACTCTTAAACTATTATTGTTTTTCAGCCTTTTCAATAATTTTAGTAATTATTCTAAAGTTTGTTATGTCAGACGGCATTATTTTTAATTCTTTTTTTTCATAAATTTTAAAAAGTAGTTTGGTTTTTTGTTTCTTCCCTCTTTTTAGATCTCTTATAACTTCATTTCTACCAAAATTATCTGGTTTTGACAAACTAAAATATTTTGAAGGATTTCCCAGTGAATCAGTTAGTTGAAGGTATATTTCTAAGTCTTCATTTTTTTGAAATTTACGAAGACTATTTGCCATTACATACACATCTAACTTAATATTTTTAATATATTCTTTTTGTTGGTATCTTAATTTATATACTTTTTGAACAATGCTTAAAGTATCTTTTAAATCTCCCGAAACATTTTCTTCAAAAGAATAAATATTTTTTTCAGTAACAGGATTTAAAGCATTATTAATTATAATAAGAGAAATATATGCTCCAATTGTTAAAAATATTGTAATTCTTTTTGCTTTATGACTTTTTTCAATCTTAATGTCAGTCTCTTCCAGCTCTTTTTCAACTACCTCTATTCTATTCAAAAGATCAGTACTCCCTTTTGATGATATTTTTAGGAAACTAATATTTCTTTCAATAATTCTTTTTAAACTATTGTAGCTTTTTTTATCAAATCTTTTCTTTGGTTTTCTCCAAAAAATCAATGAAATTCCTATTGTATGTATAGCAACAATAACTCTCAAAACAACCATAATTCCGGATTTTATGGTAGGTTTGTTTATATCATGTAATGCATCAAGATTATCTCTAATTATATTTAAAGAATCATCAAAAGTTATTTGTTTAGCGTTATTTTTGTTTATTTGTTTTACTCTTTTGCTCTCAACATAACCACAATAATCACAAACAAAACTTTTTAAAGGTGAACTGGCTCCACAATTTGGACATTTATTCATAATAATAAGTAAGTTTAGTTTTAATAGTCTTTTAAGAGTTCAAAGTTTTTTTTTTTAGCTGAAAATTAAAAATAAAATTGGTATTATAATTCCAAGAATAACATATATTCCTCCTCTACCCCAAGCACCTTTTCTTCCTCTTACCATAAATAAGGAAGTTATAGAAAGGAGTATTAAAGCTCCTGCAAAAATATCAGAAAACCAAGTCCACCATACATTAGGGTTATAATGTAAATAGTTAGTTTGAAAAAAGACTGGTCGTTTTGTTACAAACTCTGCCATAACTTCACCAGTTGAATGCTTTACGGTAACAGAGGAACGTCCTTCTAAATAAATACGCAATATCGTTCCATTTTCAACATAATTATAGCTTTTATAAATATCATCAGCATCAATTTCTTTAAGAAAATTAAGAATTTTGGTTTCGGAAATATTACTTTTTGATAAATCTTTATCGGTAGTAAATTTTTTAATTTCAACTTTAAAATTTGGGTTCCAATCTGCCATATGGTTTAATGCAATTCCGGAAATTGAGTAAATAATAGTTGCCCCAACGAAAAAAAAACCAATATCTCTATGGAGAATTCTGCTCCATTTTCTTAATTTCTTCATGTACTTAAATTTGTCTAATTAATTGATGTTAAATAAGTTGCCTAATATAAATTTATTATAATAATGTTCCACTACACATAGTAATATATGCTTTTTTCTGCAAGTAACCTGGCAGCGTTATAATTATGCCCTTGGGCGTTAAAATACTTGTAGTAGATGTTTAGTTTACTAAATGTTTTTAAAAAATAATTTTATAAAATAAAACCGCTGATATGTCTTAAAAGACAGCAGAAAGATTTTAATAAATCGTGCCACGCTATATGGTGGCACGATAAAATACTGTATTACAAATAATTCTGTTATTTTTTCTCAGTATGAGAAACATATTTTAAAGAATAATTGGAAAAATACTCAACACCTTCTGATTTTAAAGAATCCATCATGTGTTTAATGTGTTCTTTCATTTTTGCAAGTTGTTCAACATCAGCTTCATTACTATCGTCTCCATGACTTTCTTCCTCGTGCTTTAATTTTTCAGCAAGAAATGCCGAATCAACACGTTCTTCTTCAACTATTCCAACAACTGAAATTTCGCTACCCGACAATGCTTCATCAAAACGCTCATCACTATAAACATGCATATTATTATCACCTTCAACAAGCAATAATTTTTTGCCGCCATGTTTACACACATGGTCAACAATACCACTAACTTCAACTTCTTTCCCAACAAATTCACCAGCTTTTGCATCAAAATCAGTTAGGTTTAATAAAGGAGCTGTTGTTTCCGAAATAACAGTTGTATCATTTGGAGTATCAACATCTGTATTATTTTCATCTCCACAAGCTGCAAACATAAGTGCTACTGCACCTAATAAAAAAATCTTTTTAATCATAATTAATTTGTTTTTATATTTAAATTTCGTGCATAGATAAACAAAATTTATATAACAGACAACAAAACAAGATTGATATTTACAAAATAAAACAAATTTATTTACCGACTTTAAAATTGGGTCTAAAAAATTAATCTTTGAAACATTTAATTTTGTTGATGTTCAAAAAAGTTTTAATTTCGAATGATTTTAAAATTCTAATAAAAATTAATAAATATGTTTAATTCAAAAATAATAGGAGTCGGACATTTTGTTCCTGAAAATATTGTTACAAACGATGATTTGTCAAAATTAATGGATACATCAGATGAATGGATTCAGGAAAGAACAGGAATTAAAGAAAGAAGATTTTACACTCCTGGCGAAAAAGGTTCTACTGCAATTATGGCTTTTAAAGCATCAAAATTAGCAATGAAACGTGCAAAAGTTACTGCAGATGATATTGATGCAATAGTTTTTGCTACATTAAGTCCTGACTATTATTTCCCTGGAAGTGGAGTTTTATTACAAGAAATGTTAAAAATGGGAACAAAACCTGCTATTGATTTAAGAGCACAATGTTCTGGTTTTATATATGCCTTATCTGTTGCAGATCAGTTTATTAAAACAGGAATGTATAAAAAAATTCTTGTAATTGGTTCTGAAACTCAAAGTGTTGCACTTGACCTTACAACAAGAGGAAGAGGAATGGGAGTTTTATTTGGCGATGGTGCCGGAGCAGCTATATTGGAAGCAACCGAAGATAATACTAAAGGCATTTTATCTACCCATCTTCACTCACAAGGAGAATTTGCTGATGTTTTATGTGTTAGAGAACCCGGCACAAACAAAGGGGGAAAAGTTATTTATGAAGGACAACATGAAATGTACGACTTAATAAGCCCTCAAATGGACGGAAAATTAGTTTTTAAAAATGCAATAACAAGAATGCCGGAAGTAACAATGGAAGCATTAGCAAAAAACAATCTTACTATTGAAGATATTGATATGTTTCTTCCCCATCAAGCTAACCTTAGGATTTCTCAAATGGTTCAACGATTCTTAAAATTACCAGATGAAAAAGTATTTAACAATATACAAAAATATGGGAATACTACTGCGGCAACATTACCAATTTTACTAAGCGAACTTTGGGAAGAAGGCAGAATTAAAGAAGGACAACTATTTGCTCTTGCTGCTTTTGGAAGTGGTTTTACTTGGGCTTCTGCCTTGATTAGATGGTAGTTTTAGAATTAAAATTTTTAAATTTAAACTTAAAAAAATACAGTTTTTGTTTTTTTACTGTATTAATTTTTTAAGATGATAAAATAACGTATTTTTGTAAAAATATATCAATTAAAAAAACTAAAGAATAAATAAAATGGAAAAAAAAATTAAACCTGTCTTTGTTATTGCAGGAATTATTGTTGTCTTGTTAGTAATGTTTAGTGCTACAATTTTTGTAACTCTTCAACCTGGACAAAAAGGCATTATTTTTAAGAAATTTAGTGGTGGTCTTGACAAAAAAAATATTTATAATGCAGGATTTCACATAATTGCTCCCTGGAATGATATGATTATATACGATATAAAAGAGCAAAAAGTTGATGAAATGATGGATGTATTAGATAAAAATGGTCTTTCTATTCATGTTGATGTTTCAGTAAGGTTTTATCCTGTTTACACTGAAATAGGACAACTTCATGAAAAATTTGGTGTTAAATATATTGACAAACTAGTTATTCCGGAAGTTCGCTCAACTGTAAGACAAGTTATGGGACGCTATACAGCCGAAGAAATTTATTCAACAAAAAGAGCTGCTGTTGAAAAAACAATTATTGAAGAAACAGAAGCAGTATTAAAATTACCTGCAAATAATATTCATATGACGGCTCTACTTATTCGGTCAATAAATCTTCCTTCTCAAATTAAAACTGCAATTGAAAATAAATTAAAACAAGAACAGGAAGCATTAGCATATAAATATAAAATAGATAGAGAAAATGCAGAGGCTGAGCGTAAAAAAATTGCAGCACAAGGAGAAGCAAGGGCAAACCAAATTATAAACAGCTCTCTTACAAATAACCTTCTAAAAATGAGAGGAATAGAAGCTACCATCAAGCTTTCTGAGTCTCCCAATGCAAAAACTATTATTATAGGAAGTGGAAAAGATGGAATGCCTTTAATTTTAGGGAATCAATAGATTTGAAAGAAATTATATTTATGAAAGAAAAAATAAAAAATACATGGCTTTACCTTAAAAAGTATAAATATATTATTACTTTTTTGGCTTTTGCCATATGGATTACTTTCATTGACCAAACAAATCTTTTGTATAAGGCAAAACAAAGTAAAGAGATTCAATATTTAGAAAAAAGAAAGGTTTTTTATTCTGAGAATATAAAGCAAAAACAAAAATATTATCAGAATTTATTAACAAATCCTGAAACTAAAGAACGCCTTGCAAGAGAAAACTATTTTATGAGTAAAAAAAATGAAGACGTTTTTATTATTGTTGACAAGTCTGATAAATAATTTTTTTACTATTATATTTTCAAAAAAGCTAGTCATTTTAAAATGATTAGCTTTTTTTGATGCTGTAAATAGCCACTAATACAAAAATTAAAACATTTACACATATCCAACTGATTATAAACGATATAATAGTTATGTAAAAATGTTTCACACACCATCAGCATAAAAATTTATTCATATTCATCATTAAAAAAAACTCTTAATAAGCTCTTCAATTTCATTTTCTTTTGTTAATTCAAACTTAATATTTGCTTCATTAAGATTAGCTTTTAGATGTTTTCCTATATGTTTAGCATATAAAAAATCAGCTGTTGAGATTTTATCAATTATGTCTTTATGCGAATGCCCATGCCCTTTTCCATGCTCGTGATGCCCGTGTCCTTGTTCGTGATCATGATGCTCATGCGTATTTTCAAAATATTCAATATTTATTACCTCTGAATCAGACAATTCATAAACTACAAATTCTTTAGCTCTGCCAGTTCTTGCTGCTATTGTTTTTCTGTCGTTTGTTGCAAATGCTACTTTCATTTTTAATCATTTTAAATTAATATATTTACAAATATAGATATTTTATATTATTAATTTCTTTTAGTTTCCAAAATTTCCATTTTCCTTATTTCTCTGCCTTCAATCTCAAACCTTAATGCAGTCCTTACTTTATGTATTCCGGATTTTCCATATGCACCAGGGTTAATATGTAAGCAATCTATTTTTTTATCATAAATTACTTTAAGAATATGCGAATGTCCGCTTATAAATAATTTTGGTGGATTTCTATAAATTTCAGGCTTAACACTAAAATCATATCTTCCGGGGTAACCTCCAATATGAGTTATCCAAACATCGGTTTCTTCAATTCTAAAACGATTATTTTCAGGAAAACGAATTCTTATATCTTGCCCATCAATATTTCCAAAAACTCCTCTTACATATTTAACTTTTTCTAAAGTGTTTATTACTGAAACATTTCCAACATCTCCTGCATGCCATATTTCATCAACATCTTTAAAGAAACCGATTAGTTCTTCATCTATATATCCATGAGTATCAGAGAGTAATCCTATTTTTGTCACTTTCAGTTTTGCTTGCAGTTATCATTTAAATATTTCATCCAAAAGTAAAAAATTTTATGTATCAATTCACAAGAATAATGTAAATTTAAATAAATTGTTTCCCCAAAAAAAGTATAAATTTGGATAATACACATTTTATTAAATACTTTTGTAGTAAAAATATTAAAAATGCACATATTTTTCACATCTGACATAATAAAAAATACTTACACCCTTTCGCAAGAAGAATCAAAACATTGTATAAAAGTTTTAAGACTTAAAATTGGTAATAAAATTCAGTTAATTAACGGAAATGGTAAATTATTCATTTGCGAAATTATTGATGCAAACCCTAAAAAATGTTCTGTAAAAATTATAGAAACTATAAAAAAAGAAAATCGTAAGAAATATAAGTTTTATATTGCAGTTGCTCCCACAAAAAACAATAATCGTTATGATTTTTTTTTAGAAAAAGCAACTGAAATTGGTGTTGACAAAATTATTCCTTTTATAAGTAATTTCTCCGAAAGAAAAATAATTAAGCCCGAAAGACTTGAAAAAATTATTATTTCGGCAACAAAACAATCAAAAGCATTTTTTAAACCATTCTTTAATGAATTAATAAGTTTTGAGCAAATAATAAACTCTAATTTTATTGGAGAAAAATATATTGCTCATTGCTATAATACGAATACTAAAAAGCACATTAAAAAAGTTTACAATAAAGGTAAAGATGTTTTAATACTTATCGGACCAGAAGGCGACTTCTCAAAAGAAGAAGTACAACAAGCTGTACTAAAAGGCTTTATAGAAATTAGCATTTCCGATGCTCGTTTAAGAACTGAAACTGCTGGAATTGTTGCTTGCCAAATTATTGATTTTATAAATACATAAAGACTTATTTATTATAAGATATGAATCAATGTATTTTTTTTCCAAAGATTTAAAGTCCCGCAATCCTGAGGGACTTTTATAATGAAAACTATAACATTATCTATTCTATAAATATTTTTTTTATATTTGTTTTTTACTAAAACACAATAATTTGAAATATAGGCTTACATATATCTTTTTAATACTCAGCTCAATAGTACTTTCTCAAAAAAAACAAGACAGTCTTTTAAGCATAATATCAAATTCAAAAAATGAAACAGTAATTGCAAAAACATTTCTAGAACTTGCAAAAAACTATGAAACTCTGAAAAAAGAAAAAGCCTTAGAATATATTAAAAAAGGACTTAAGGTATCAATAAAAAATAAAAATGACAGTTTAACAGCAAACCTTTATCATACAAAAGCCAAAATTTATGACTTTCATAAAGAATGGAACACAGCAGTTATAAGTTACAAAAAAGCTATTAAATTTTATAGAACAATAAAAGATTCTACAAATACACCAAAATGCTTTCAGAATATAGGAGTTACTGAATACTTCAATGGAAACTATAAAAAAGCGATTGATAATTACAAACTTGCTTTAAGTTATTATCTTAAAAATAATGATACTGAAAATGCAGCAGCAACATATAATAACATTGCATTATTATATAAAACACAAGGGAATTATATAGAATCAATTAATATTCATCTAAAAAGTTTAAAATTAAAAGAAAAATCTGGAAACAAATATGGAATAGCAGTAAGTTTTCAAAATATAGGGGTGCTTTTTTGGGAACAACAAAATTACAAACAAGCATTAAAGTATTTTAAAAATTCAGCAAAAATCTTTAAAAAATTAGATGATAAAATTGGTGTAGGTTCTGTATATGTAAATTTAGGTCTCATATATAAAGAAAAAAAAGATACTGCTACGGCAATGGAGTATTACAATAAAGCAATTAAAATCCTTAATAACACAAATGAAATAAAGGTTTTAGCAACTGCAATAATTAATAAAGCTGTAATATTTGATGAATCCGGAAACATATTTAAAGCAGAACAACAATATCTAAAAACCTTAAAGTTATGCGAAAAAATTAATTATAATACAGGTGTTTTAGTTTCTAAAATAGGTTTAAGTAGGATATATTCTAAAAAAGGAAATAAAAATAAAAGTTTAAAATATGCAATTCAAGCTGTTGAAATTTCTAAAAAAAGCTCTTCTCTTAAATATATATCTGACGCATATTTAACACTTGCAAAAAGATACAAAGAAAATAAAATGTATGATTATGCCTACAATTACATTGAAAAATATCATATTTTAAAAGATTCAATATTTTCATTAGAAAAAAATAAACAAATAAATGATATTAAGACAAAATACGAAACAGAAAAAAAAGAAGCAAAAATTAAAATATTAGAAAAAAATGTTGTTATAAAAAACTTAGAAATAAATCATAAAAACAAACGAATAAAAACAATAACTTTTTTTTTATTATTAACAATTGGACTTTTCACAATACTCTTTATTATTTTTCTGCAAAAGAGAAAAGCATACCTTCATCTTGTTGAGCAAAATATTCTATTAGCTAAAAAAGATATTGAAACAGAAGATAAATTAAAAACTCATAATATAAAAGAGAAAACAAAAAATAAAATCAATAATAAATATTCTGAGTCTCAGTTAGATGAGAAATATAAAAAAGAATTAAAAGAAGATATTATTATATTAATGGAAGAAGAAAAATATTTTCTTAATTCAGGTTTTACTATAAAAGAATTTGCTGAAGAGTTAAATACAAACAGAAGTTATATTTCTCAAATTATTAATGAATATTTCAATACTAACTTCAACAATTTTGTTAATGAATACAGAGTAAGAGAAGCAAGAAAACTATTAATATGCGAAGAATACAAAAACTATTCTATTGAAGGTATATCTTCAACAGTTGGATTTCATTCCAAAGCAACATTTAATAACGCATTTAAAAAATTTACAGGTGTAACTCCATCTTTCTTTCAAAAAAACAGCAGAAATGTATAATTTTTAGGTTTAGAAAAAAACTTTACACTAACTCTACACAAACAAAACATTTCAATATCAATCTCTTTCAAAATTAACTTCAAACTTCCAGAGTTTTTAAGGAAAAAAGATAAGCACAACAGAACACAAAACTCACATACACAAACATCTATTTTCTATTTTCTTTGTTAAACAACTATGTTTTAGTATTTTAATATTGTATAAATTGTTCAATTTGTACAAGTAAACATTGTTAAAACTAACTAAACAACATAATTTTGGAAAATATTAATTCATTATCTAAAAATTAAAACAATATGAAAAATCTCTTTACAAAATTATCAATCCTAATATTAGTATTTTTGCTAATAAACACACAAAGCACATTTTCCCAAGTATTAATATCCGGAAGTTCAGGAACACCTGATGGCTCAGCAATGTTGGAAATTAAATCTAGTGACAAAGGAGTATTAATTCCAAGAGTAACAACAACTAATAGGCGGGATATAACAGGCACTGCAGGACTAATTGTTTACGACAAAACCATAGGCAGTTTTTTCCTCTACGGAAAAAAAACTGATACAACTACGGGTTGGATAGACCTTTCTTCCAATGCCGAAATTTGGCAAACAAAAAACTCAAATGTATTCCTATCAAATTCAAATTATAATGTTGGAATAGGAACATCTACACCCTCTAAAAAGCTAGTTATAAAAGCAACAAATAATCTTGACACACTCTTTGAAATTCAAGACCAAAACGGAAATCCTTTAATGGTAATTACTCCATCATTAACAAAATTTAATATAATTAAAAATGCAAAAGGAATTTCCGGTGGTTTTGCTGTTGGAAGATACGAAGCTGCAAAAGCAATTTCAGATACAACTTTATTTATTGTTACACCAGATAGTACAAGAGTATATACATCTGCCAAATCTACCGGAATTTCAGGAGGTTTTGCCGTTGGAAGATACGAAGCTGCAAAAAATGGTGGTGGCATAAAGAATAACTTTTATACTGATATAGACAGTACAAGAGTATATACATCTGCCAAATCTACCGGAATTTCAGGAGGTTTTGCTGTTGGAAGATACGAAGCTGCAAAAGGCAGTAAAGCAAAAAGACCCCGTAGCTATATGTACATGGTACCCAATAACTATTTTATAGGCGACCAGTCCGGCGATTCTCTGCAAACAGGGAAATATTCCGGAAAATACAATACATTTTTCGGTTATCAAACCGGCTTGAACGATACTGTCGGCGGAAGCAATGTTTTTATCGGTTATAAAAGCGGTTTAAATAATACAGGTGATATTTTTGCCGGAGATACTCTCGGTTCAAGAAATGTATTTCTCGGTTACGAAGCCGGTTTAAACAATACAGTCGGTTCCGATAATGTATTACTAGGTTACAAAGCCGGGCATGAAGTTACTACGGCAGGCAATAATATCAGTATAGGAAGTAATGCCGGTTACAAAAATACAAATAACAGCGATAATATTTTTCTCGGAAGAAATGCCGGCTATAACCATACAGGAATAAGTACACCTAATCTTGCAAATAATAATATTTTTATCGGATTTGAAGCAGGAAAGGGCTCAATAACCGGAGGAGCAAGGCGCGATAATATTTTTATAGGAACCAGGTCGGATACTTCTATTCAATCCGGATATCATAATGTTTTTTTAGGGACTGAAACAGGTTTACATAATACGACGGGATTTTATAATGTATATATAGGATATCAAACCGGTTTAGAAAGTGAAACTGAAAAATATAATACTTTTGTAGGACATCAAGCCGGAAAGAATACGAAGGGACATGCTTTCGGACAAAATACTTTTTATGGTGCATATGCCGGTTTCAATGCGACTACTGGAACACATAATGCTTTTTTTGGTTACAATACAGGAGCCAGCGCTGGTGCGGGGAGTGAAAATACATATATAGGGTCTTTTGCCGGTTTAAACGCTACTGGAGATAATAATGTTTTTTTAGGATATCATGCCGGAAGCAACGAAAACGGATCAGATAAATTATACATTGACAATTCAAATACATCTTCTCCCTTAATTTACGGTGAGTTTGATAATAATTATTTAAGAATCGGAGGAACCCTTAACATTAACGGACAATATAATATGCCTACAAACAGTGGTACAAACGGACAAGTTCTTGTTACAAGCGGCTCAGGAACAGCAAGTTGGACAACAATAGCAACAGGAGGGGTTACCGCCGGTAATGGCTTACATTTATCAGGAAGTCAAGTTCAACTAGGAGGAACATTAAATCAAAACACAACAGTTACACAAGGCTCTTATAGTATGACTTACAATTTATCCGGGACAGGAGACTTTAATATACAAGATAACGGTACTTCCGCATTTTTTGTGAGAGATAACGGTAATGTCGGTATTGGAACAACTGCACCCTTACACAGTTTACATATTACAAAAAGTGTTAATGTTACAGACGGAACAGACGGAAATTTAATTGATATTCAAAACAGTAATACTGCTTCAAATGTAATATCAGGTATAAGATTTCGAAACGGTACAACTGCAAATACATTTAAAGGTGCTATTTTTTATCAAGATAAAGGAACGTATGGAACGGGAGATATGATTTTTGCAAATAACAGTAGTACTTCTGCCGGAAATGTTTCTGTTGCCGATGCTAAAATGGTTATTAAAAATAATGGCAATGTCGGTATCGGAACAACTTCTCCGGGTCAACCATTAGTTGTTAACGGAGATGTACAGTTTGGAAGTAACACAAATTATGACGGAGATTCAGAATCTATTTTGTTAAGGTCTCGATCAGACGATTGGGTTATAGGTGCTCAAAATGAAACAACGGGAGGTGCAAGTGATTTCTTTATTGGAAAAAGTTTCACAGGAGACGGCGATGGTATTTTTCATATTAATAATGATGGGAATATTGGTATTGGTACAAATAATCCTAATGCAGGTTATAAACTTGAAGTTGATGGAGACTCCAAAGGTATTTATGCAAAAGCAACAAGTGCTTCTGCAAATTATGCGATTGTAGGTTCTGCAACAGGCGGTTCATCAAATTATGCAATTTACGGTATAGCAGCAAATGGTTCTTCAAGTTTTGCAGGGTATTTTCAAGGAGGAGTAAAAGTTAGAGGTGCTGTATATAACAACATGACTACAAAGACAAGTGATTATACAATTACTAATAGTGACGGTATTTATACACTGTTGGTAAATAGTACATCAGCACGTACAATTACACTGCCGGCAGCTTCGGATAACAACGGTAGAATTTTAAGAATTAAAAGAATTAATACCGGCTCTGTAACGATTGCTGTAAATGGGACTGATACGATTGATAACTCTACATCCAAAACAATTAATGCAAGATATAAAGGATACATATTGCAATCTGACGGTTCAAATTGGTGGGTTGTCGGCATAATGGATGATTTTTTTTAATAAAAAACAAATACAAGAATTAAAACAACTAATACAAAATAAATAACAATTGCAAAACCGACGGTTTCGCTTCAAGCGAAGCCGTCGATAAAAACATAAAATATCAAAAACAATAA
>CAMZKL010000026.1 GCA_947311255.1 uncultured Chlorobiota bacterium
AAAAAAACATGAAATGACCTATTTAGTGTCGGTGTGAATTTGTTAATTAGTTGATTATAAGACAATAATATTACTGGCATTTTGCAAAAATATTCACACCGACACTTTTTGGAGTGGACTCAACATTATATAATTGTATAATTTAAAACGACTTAATAATTATTATTATATTAAGTTTTAACTTTTACAAAAAACTAATGCTAGAACCGTTTTTGACAACTCTTCTTTAAAAAATATGTTGTTAAATATATTCGCAAGTTTAAAACAATTCTAAATAAGGTTTCTTTTCGTTGATTAACAAAGACTTACGCATCATCTTTAAATGTAAACATATCTATATTTTCAAACATATGTTTTATAATACATTATAAAAATGAAAATAAGAATAATTTTGGACAAATATTTTTGTGAGATACATCATTTATAAATTTGACAAAGAACAAAGAATTAGATATGAAAACAACAACAAGACGTGATTTTATAAAAATTTCCTCAATGGGAGTTGGAGGATTGGTTGTTGCAACAACACCAATTTTAAACTGGGTTCCCGGTTTTTTAAAAGATGATTCTGAAATACCCGATGATTCAAAATTAAAAAGAATTCCTACTTATTGTGAAGTTTGTTTTTGGAAATGTGCCGCATGGGCATATGTAAATGATAAGGGGAAGGTTGTTAAAATTATTGGTAATGATGAAGACCAACATTCAAACGGAAGACTTTGCCCTAGAGGAACTGGCGGACTTGGAATGATGGAAGATGAAGACCGTTTAACAAAACCTCTTATGAGAGTTGGTGAGCCAGGAAATCAAACATTTAAAGAGGTTTCTTGGGATGAGGCATATGATTTCATTGCAAAGAAAATGACCGAAATTGGCGATAAGTACGGAAAAGAAAGTATGGCTCTTTTTCATCATGGAACTACGGGCCCTCATTTTGAACATCTTATAAAAGCATACGGCTCTGATTGTATTGCTGAACCTGCAATTGCCCAATGCCTAGTCCCTCGTGAAGTCGGGTTTAAAGCAACTTTTGGAAGGGGATTATCATCTCCAGAACCTACAGATATAAGAAATACAAGATGCCTTGTTCTAATAGGAAATCATATTGGCGAAAATATGCACAATGGACATGTTCAAGAAATGTCGCAAGCAATTGATAACGGAGCAACAATAATTACAGTTGATCCTCGCTTTTCTACAGCAGCAAGCAAATCGCAATATTGGTTGCCAATAAAACCTGCAACAGACTTAGCTCTTCTTCTTTCTTGGATGAATGTTATTATTAAAGAAAAGCTTTACGATAAAGAGTATGTTGAAAAATATACTTATGGGTTTGATTTATTAAAAAACCACGTAAAATCATACACACCAGAATGGGCATATACAAAAACAGGAATAAAACCTGGAGTAATTCGAAAAACCGCCTATGAAATGGCAGGAGCTGCTCCTGCTGTTGTTGTTCATCCAGGAAGACATACTGTTTGGTATGGGGACGATACTCAAAGAACAAGAGCAATTGCAATTTTAAATACATTGCTTGGGTCTTATGGTAAGAAAGGAGGAATTTATTTTCCTGAAAAAAGAAGATTACCAAAATATCCTCACGAAGAATATGTTGAACCAAAATGGACGTGGAAAGATATTACAAGAGATAAACACAAACTTGCAATTCTTGGTGTTACAAACGTGCTTATTGATTATGCTCTTCCAGAAAACAAATCGGATAAAAAAATAAAAGGCTGTTTTATTACTGCCACAAATATTGTTAAATCAATACCCGACCAAAAGAAAACAATTAGGGCATTAGATAATATGGAACTTGTTGTTGTTGTTGACACTATGCCAACTGAAATTACAGGTTATGCCGATATTGTTTTACCAGAAGCTGTTTATTTAGAAAGATATGATTATGCAAGAGCAAGCCAGCACAGAAAACCAAATGTTGCTCTAAGAATGCCTGTTGTTGATAAACCTATGGGCGATGCAAAACCTGGCTGGATGATTGCAAGAGAACTTGGTATTAAATTAGGATTGGAAAAATACTTCCCATGGAAAAATATTGAAGATGTTTTAGATTGGCAATTTAAAAAAGTTGGAACATCTTTAGAAGAAATGAAAAAAATTGGTCTTAAAGAATTCGATAAAGAAGATTATCTTTATATCCCTGACGGTGCAGAATGGGAATTTAATACACCAACAGGTAAAATTGAACTTTTTTCAAATCTTTTAGCAGGAGAAGGTTATGATGCAATGCCAAAATTTACAGAGCACAAACAAAATCCTCCTGGGTTTTTCAGATTAATATACGGAAGAGTCCCAATGCACACATTCGGAAGAACTGTTAATAATCCTTACCTTAACAGTTTGCGTCCAGAGAATCATCTTTGGGTTCACCCGGATGTTGCAAAAGATTGGGGAATCGAAAGTGGACAAGAAGTTTGGTTAGAAAATCAAGATGGTGTTAAAACAGATTTTCCGGTTAAAGTTAGAATTACACAAAGAATTAATAGCAATGCTGTTTATTTACCACACGGCTTTGGTGGTGATAATAAAAAAATGACAAGAGCATACGGTAAAGGAGCATCAGATTCTGAGTTAATTACAAATGTTATGATTGACAAAGAAACAGGGGCAACTGGAATGAGAGGAAATTTTGTAACCTTTTTATTAAAAGAGCCAAAACAAGAAAAAAAATCAGTATAAAACTTAATTATCTCTTAAGAGAAAACATAAATAAAGAATTATGAGATATGGAATGGCAATAGACACTAGAAAATGTGTCGGATGTAGCGACTGTGTCGTTGCATGTCAAACAGAAAATAATGTTCCTCACGGATACACAAGAGATTGGATTTCTGAAACCGTTGAAGGGATATACCCAGATTTAGCATTAGAAATTCGTTCCGAAAGATGTAATCATTGTGATAATACACCTTGTGTTAGAACTTGTCCAACAGGTGCAAGTCATGTTATAGAGGGTGGTATTGTTAAAGTTACACACGAAGAGTGTATTGGTTGTGCAGCATGTATTGAATCGTGTCCGTATGATGCAAGATATTTTCATCCGGAAGGATATGTTGACAAGTGTACATTTTGCGACCATCGTGTTAAAAATGGACAAGACCCAGCATGTGTTTCCGTTTGCCCAACTCATTGCATGTATTTTGGTGATTTAGATGATTCTAACAGCGAAATCTCAAAAATTGTTGCAAAAAACAAAGTTAAAGTTTTGGCACCAGAAGCAGGAACAAAACCACAAATTTTTTATATAGTATAATTTTAAAACCTCATAAAATTCATTTAGAAATGAGAGAAGAACTTATTACAAGCGGAAGAATGAACCCAGGCATTGACCCTGTGCTTCATGGATGGCATTGGCCAATTCCTTTTTATTTATTTGTTGGAGGACTTGCAGCAGGCTTATTATTTTTTGCTGCATACAAATACCTAGCTGGCAAAGAAAAAGATTTCCCAACAGCAATTATGATAGGACCTTTTGTTGCATTAGTTGCAATTGTTGTGGGCTTAATGGCATTAATATATGATTTACAACACCCATTATATGCATGGCAATTATTTACAACTGTTAGAATTGTATCTCCAATGTCTTGGGGAGCATGGACATTAATGATTGTTTCAATTGTAAATATTATCTGGATATTTACTTTCTTAAAAAAGATATTTCCAAAATTTAATTTAAAACAAAATTTTCTTAAAAAAGTTGTTAGTATTTTTATTGAAGAAAAGCAATATGAAGGAGAGTTAAATTGGGATTGGAAATATAAATTGCTTCGTAATTTTGAAAAATTTTCAATTACAAACAGAAGTGCCATTGCTTGGGTAATGATTTTACTTTCTGTTGTTTTAGGTGTTTATACAGGTATTTTATTATCAGCATTTAATGCAAGACCATTGTGGAATACGGCATTACTCGGACCTTTATTCTTAACATCAGGTCTTTCAACAGGAGCTGCAATGTTAATGATACTTTCAAAAACACATATAGAAAAATTTACTTTTAGTAAGATTGATATTTTATTAATTGTTATTGAATTGTTTTTTATCACTCACATGTTTATGGGATACCTTGCTGGTTCAGAAGTAAAAGCTGAAGCTGCCCATTATTTCCTTGGCGGAGAATTTACTGTAACTTTTTGGATAAATGTAATTATTTTAGGTTTAGTTATTCCTTTAATTTTAGAAACAATGGAACTTTTACATGTGAAAATTCCGGTTATAATACCAGGTTTGTTAATTCTTTGGGGCGGAATGATGTTCAGATTCATTATGGTTGATGCAGGACAAGTTATTAGATATTTATATTAAAATAAAAAATATATTAAAATGGAAGAAGTAAAATTACAAAAACCACCAAAAAAATACATGAATCCGTATTTAGCAGGTGTTCTTCTTGGGATAGTTATTCTTTTATCTTTCTATTTCACAAGAGAAGGACTAGGTGCTAGTGGTGCATTTAAAAGAGGTGTGGCAAAGGTTGAACAAATTATTATACCATCTCACCTTGATAGTGAAGATTCAGCATTTCACCATTATGTAACAGGCGGAAAAGATCCTTTAAAAAACAGGCTGGTTTACATGATTGTGGGTGTTTTTATTGGCGGGTTTTTATCGGGAGCAATAAACAGAAGACTTAAATTAAAGTTAGAACATTCACCAAAAATAACTTCAAGAAAAAGGGCTATTGCTGCATTAATTGGAGGCGCCTTATTTGGGATAGGTTCAGCTTTTGGTAGAGGTTGCACAAGTGGTGCAGGATTAGATGGAATGGCTGTTCTTGCAACATCAGGCTTTGTTGTTGTTGCAATGATATTTGGTGTTGGCTATGCTGCAGCATGGTTTTTTAGAAAATTATGGATTTAAAAATTAAAGAAAACAAATAAGATATGGGACCATTATTTACAGCAACTGATGAATGGAGTTTTGTCATTGCACTCGTTATAGGTATTGCATTTGGATTTATTCTTGAAAGTGCTGGTTTTTCCTCTTCAAGAAAACTTGCAGGTGTATTTTATGGATATGATTTTGTAGTATTACAAGTGTTTTTTACAGCAGCAATTACAGCAGCAATAGGACTTTTATTTTTTGAATATTTTGGATGGCTAGATTTATCTGCAATCTGGATTAATAAATTTTATATAGGTTCTGCAATTTTAGGCGGTGGTATTATGGGTGTCGGGTTTATTATTGGTGGTTTTTGCCCAGGGACTAGTGCCTGTGCTTTAGCCGTAGGTAAAATTGATGCTATGCTATTTTTAGGCGGATTCATAGGTGGAGTTATATTATTTGATGCGTTTTTCCCATTTTACAAAGGCTTTTACAAAGCTAACAATATGGGTGGAGCATTAATTTATGAAGATTTAGGAATGGAAAAACAAACATTCTTATTATTATTCGTACTTGTTGCCCTAGCATCGTTTATTGCAACAGCATATATTCAAAAAAGAGTTTCAAAAAAATCTGAAAAATATTAAAATATTTGATATGAGTGATACAAGAATTATAAAAAAACGATATATTTTCATGGCTATTGTTTTTGTTGATTTGGCACTTTTATTAGTGCTTCTTCCTGAAAAACAAATTTCAAAACAAATAAAGCCTGAAAAACTTTTACAAGAAATAAATGATAACACTCGTTATTTTTCAACAGATGATGTTGCTGCTAAAATAATTGAGAGCGATTTATTTATCCAGCCAATTGATGTTAGAACTCCTGAAGAATTTAAAAGTTTTCATTTAAAAAGAGCTATAAATATTCCTCTTGATAGTATTTTAAATAAAGACGAAAAAGGAAAATTTGTTTATGATTACATTTTAAATCAAGAAGTTAAATCAAACATATTATACTCAAACGGAACTATATATTCAAACCAAGCTTGGCTATTATTAAGAAGATTAAATTTCAAAAACAACTATGTTATGGAAGGTGGTTTAAATAAGTGGATTGAAACAATTATAAAACCTCAAAGACCTCCGGTAACTGCAAGTCAAAATGAATTAGATAAGTATAGTTTTAGAAAAGCTGCAAGTATGTTTTTCGGAGGAGGTTCTGTAAATGTTGCATCAAGTGAAAGTTCTGCACCTGCTCCTGTTATCAAGAAAAAAGCAATGAAAGAAGAAGAGGGAGGTTGCTAATTTGTCTGTTTATAATTAAAATAATTGAAAATGAAAATTGTAGAAAGTAAAAAAATATCGAACAAACTTCCAATTATTGGAATTGTATTTATATTAATAGTTATAATTGGACTAATAACAATGGAACGTCCAAAACACCATTATCGTCTTACGACTGAACAAATACTTGAAAAAACTTTAAAGCGTGATTATGTAATTAAATATGATAAAATTTTAGATATTTATTATAATAATGATTCATTATATCGGTTTATTGATTTACGTTCTGCACATGATTTTCAGGTTTCTCATTTAAAAGGGGCAATTAATATTCCTTTGTCCAAAATATTGAATGATGAATACAAAGACATAATAAATCAAGATGAGAAGGTAAATGTTTTTTATCATTCAGACCAAAAAGGTGCTTGCGGACCATGGATGGTTTTAACACAATTAGGATATAAAAATAATTATGTTTTAGCTGGGGGTTATGATTATGTAACAGAACATATTATAAAAGAATATTCTCCAATGGTAGGAAGTTTCTCAGCAGAAAAAGCAAAATATGATTATAAAGAAATAATAAGTAAGACTGCTGGTGGTGGTTCAGTATCATCAAGTGCTTCTTCCGCACCTGCACCAATTATAAAGAAAAAAGCAATGAAGGAAGAAGAAGGAGGTTGCTAATATTTAAAACATTAAAACAAAAAAGATGAATAAAAGAATATATTTATTAACTGCTGTACTTTTTATATTTTTAATTGGGAGTGTAGGGTGTTCAAGCGACAATCCAAAGAAGAAGCAAACAATTGAAATAAATAAAAAAGATGTAAATGAAACAGAGGCTTTAATTAATTTTCTTGAGAAATCAGGAAATATAATTAATGAAAAAAGAATTCCAACATTAGTTTCTGCCGAAAAAGTTAAATCTAATTTGAAAAAATGGTTTGTTATTGATATAAGAAAACATAAAGACTATGTTGCTGGGCATATCGACGGTGCTGTAAATGTTCAAGTTGCAGATTTAGTTGATTATATGAAAAAAAATGTTGCTGCAAGCACTTACGAGAAAATTGTAATAGCCTGTTATTCTGGGCACAAGGCAAGCTTCGCAACAATGGGATTGCAATTGTTGGGCTATAAAAATGTTTATTCAATGAAATGGGGAATGAGTTCTTGGGATAAGAAAACTGCAGAAAAAAAATGGTTAAAGCATAGTTCTGATAAATATTTATCTAAATTAGAAACAAAAAATTACCAAAAAGCTGCAAAGACTAAACTTCCAATAATTAAAACAGGAAAAGTAATTGGATACGATATATTAGAAGAGAGGGTTAAAGCAATATTTAAGAAATTAGATTTTAAAATTAGTGTGGATAAAGTAATGGAAAATCCTTCAGAGTATTACATCCTAAATTATTGGCCAGATTATCATTATAATAAAGGACATTTGCCTGGAGCAATTCAATATTCACCTAAAGAAGATTTGGTAAGAAGTGCAGACTTATTAACTCTGCCAACTGATAAAAAAATAGTTGTATATTGTTATACTGGTCAAAATGCTAGTTTTACAGCTGCATATTTACAAGTTTTAGGTTATGACGCTTACACCTTGACTTATGGAGCAAATTCATTTATGCACTCAATGCTAATAAGTAAAAAAATAGGACATGCTTTTAATGCATCTCATATTATGAATTACCCTATGGTTGAAGGAGAATTGCCTAGTATAAAAAAGGAAGGAGCATCAGCTGTTGAGCCTGAGGAAGATAATGCAACACCCGTAATAATTAAAAAGAAAGCTACAAAAGAAGAAGAGGGTGGCTGTTAGACTATAGAATAAAGAAACTTTAATAAAGAGGGTGAAATTATTATTTCAGCCTCTTTTACTTTTCATTTTAATAAACTGTACTTTTACCCCGATTATTCAGAGGGGACTTAATAGTTTTTAACACTTTTTGTTTAAATTTGTGAAATGCAAAAAACAACAAACAGTCAAAAAACACCAAGTCTTCTCCAATCATTTATTCCTATAATCTTTTTAATTATTCTGCTTTCATTAAATGTAATAATTTGGGGAGATGCTACACTTGACGGCTCAAATCAAATTGCTCTTTTACTTGCCGCTGCTGTTGGAACAGTAATATCATTTACCCTTGGTGCAGGTTGGGAAAAAACACGAGATGAAATTGTAAAAACAATTGGTAAAGCAATGCCTGCAATATTAATCTTATTATTAATTGGGGCATTATCTGGAACTTGGCTTTTAAGCGGTGTTATACCTGCATTTATTTATTACGGATTAAATGTTTTACATCCTTCAATTTTTTTATTTGCAACAGTTATAATAAGTAGTTTAATTTCCTTAGCAACAGGAAGTTCTTGGTCAACAATTGCAACAATTGGTGTAGCCTTGTTAGGAATTGGTCATGCAATGGGAATAAATGATTCTATAACTGCAGGGGCAATTATTTCAGGAGCATACTTTGGAGATAAAATGTCTCCTTTATCTGACACAACAAATCTTGCACCAGCAATGGCAGGTACAGATTTATACACACATATCAGATATATGATGTACACAACTGTTCCTTCAATGGGATTAACTTTAATAATCTTTTTTGTTTTAGGGTTTACAAATAATTATAGTACAAATACACAAGAAATACTTGATGTTCAAAAAGCTATTGCAGAAACTTTTAATATTACACCTTGGTTATTTCTCGTTCCTATTTTTCTTATTCTTATTATTATTAAGAAAGTAAAACCCATTCCCGCAATGCTACTTGGAACCCTAGTAGGAGGTATATTTGGAATTATTTTCCAACCCGATATAATTACACAAATTTCAGGGGTTACAACTAATTATGCTGAGGCATCCTACAAAAGTATTATGCAAGCAATGTATGGAAGCATTGAAATTAGCACAGCAAACGAAAGTATAAATGATCTTTTTGGCACAAGCGGAATGTCTGGTATGCTAAATACAATTTGGTTAATCCTTTCTGCAATGGTTTTTGGTGGAGTTATGGAATCTAACGGGATGTTGAAAAAAATAACCAAGTCTGTAATGAAAAAAGTGACATCTTCAGGTTCGCTAATTGCTTCTACAGCAGCCTCATGTATCTTTTTTAATGCCACAGCTTCAGACCAATATATTTCAATTGTTGTTCCAGGAAGAATGTATAGTAAAGCATTTAAAGAAAAAGGCTTAAAACCTGAAGTTCTAAGCAGAACATTAGAAGATGCAGGAACAGTAACTTCTGTATTAATACCATGGAATACAGGTGGAGCAACTCAGGCAAAAGTTTTGGGTGTAGCAACTGTTGATTATATTCCTTATGCCTTTTTTAACTTAATAAGTCCATTAATGACAGTTCTTGTAGCATATTTGAACTATAAAATTAGGCGTATTCAACCTAAAGATATTAATACAAATATAAATAATCCCAAACAAATAGTATCCTAATAAAAAATGGCTTAGCTAAAAATAAAAAGTTTTCTAGCTAACCCATTTATTAATTTCTAAACATAATGCCTAAATAAAATCAATTCCTTTTTGTTCTTCAACATCTTTCACAAATTCTCTAATTTTCTTTTCATTATCACGTTTTGTAATCATAAGAATATTATCCGATTCCGCAATAATATAACCATCTAAGCCTTCAATTACAACAAGTTTTTCTTTCGGCACATTTATTAATGTATTTTTAGTATCATAAGTAAATACATTTTTTGTGTTAAAAGCATTTGCATCTTCATCTTTTTCAGAAAGTTCATAAAGCGAATCCCAAGTTCCTAAATCAGA
>CAMZKL010000027.1 GCA_947311255.1 uncultured Chlorobiota bacterium
AATATAAAAAATATTGTTGTCGAATTATAAATTATAAATTAAATTTCTTAAAATCACCCAAGATTATGGCTAGTATTAATTCTAATATTATAATTTTTAAACGAGCCAAAGGAATTTTTTTTGGTTTTTACGAAAATGTTGAAACAAAAAAAACAGTAATTAGCTTTTGCTAATTACTGTTTTTTTTTAAATGAAATTTATACTGCTTCTTTATTTAACTATTAATCTTTTAGTAAAAGATTTTTTATTATTAGAAAAGTTCAATAAGTATATACCGGATTCATGAATAAATAGTTTATCTTCCTTTACTATATTTTTTTCAAGTATAATTTGTCCTGAAATATTATAGACTTTAAGTTTATAAGAATTATCAGTAACAATATTTACAAAACCAGATGAAGGATTTGGATAAATGCTAATATTATTTGATATGTTTTTTATCCCTACTGTTTGATTCACTCTTAGCTCATCAACAAAAATATCACAAAATTCTCCTCCATTAAAAATAGTGCTTTCTGCATAAAAACCAAACATTACAGTGCCACTGTATGCAGATAAATCGAAAGTCATTTCTTGTCCTTCATAAGGAATGTCAGAAAAAGCTGGGTTTGATGTATTATCCCACATTTGCAAAGCATTAGCAGAGGACCAAGTTTCTCCGGCATCCGTAGATATGATTACGGCAAACTTATTATCTTCACCATATACATCAGGAGGTACACTTTCGCCGGTTTTAGTAATTGCAAGATTAAATTTAAGTTCTGAATTGTTGTTTGTTCCTAAATCAATTTTTGGACTTATTAACCAATCTTGTCTATAAGTTCCAAAAACAGTTATGCAAGCTGATTGATTTGAAGGATTAGAATTTAAGTATGGATCTTGTTCCCAACTTGCTTCTAAAGGATTTATATAAGTATTATTTTCTAGTATAGCTTTTCCTTCTTTCCAATCATTTGGTAAGTATGTATCAAATTTTTCTTCAAAAGGAACAGAATAAGCTGTTGAAAATTGAAATGGACCTACCCATTCACTAACATCTGTATTATTTCCTCCGCAATCGGCTCTTACATAAAAATCGTATGATATAGTTGGTAATAAATCAGAAACCCCAAAAGGATTGCTTGTAACATTGTCATATGTTGGTGTCCCTGTTGGCACAAAATCTGCAATGCCTAATTCAATATCCCACATAGTTTCATTACCGCCGTTTTGCCAAGTTAAATTTGCACTTGAAGAAGTAATATCAGTAGCGTTTAAAAGAGAGGGTTGTGGGCAAGTAGGTCTTAATCTTACTACAAAATTATCTACAAAAACATCATAATCTCTTGGGTCGTCAATTTCTCCTTCACTAGCCCAAAAAGCAAACCTTACATGCGTAGCAGTTATGTTTTCAATATTTATTAAAATATTATCTCCTAAATTTGAAGGTTCATTACCAACTGTCCATGAATATAATGTTTGCCAATTCAAGCCATTTTCTGTATATACAAATTTTATTTCATCATCACTACCCATTTCCATAGGTAATGTGTCGTAAAATTTTGTCAAAGCAATGTCAAAATTAATCTCATAACCTCCTGTTGACATATCAAGCTGAGGACTTATGAGCCAATCTTTTTTATTATTATTATATAAATTAATTCTTGCACTGGGTGAACCGTCTGTTTGGTTGCCAAAATTTTGTTGGTTCCACGAAGCAACACCTTGTTGCCCTACGGGACCTTCATCAAATCCTCCTCTTATTACGTCCCAACAAGCAGGAATATATGAAGAAAAATCTTGAGTATATGGAGGTATAGTCGGTGAGCAAGGAGTTGTAAATGTACGAGGTCCTACCCAAGAACTTTGAAATCCCCCGCAGTCATTCCTTACATAAAAATCGTATGATGTGGATTCTGATAAGCCTGTGATAGTTAGAGGTTTAGTGCTAATATCGTTATTTGTTGGTGTTCCTGTTGGTGAGAATCCTGTTAAGCCCCATTCCACATCCCAATTAGCATTTCCTCCTGTTTGTTCCCATCCTAAACTTGCACTTGTTTCATTAATAAGTATAACTGTTAAATCTGTTGGTTCAGGACAATCTGCAAGAGTCGTAAACTCATAAGGTCCTGTCCAATAACTTACATCTGAATTATTTCCACTGCAATCTGCTCTTACATAAAACTCGTAAGCTGTTTCGGAATTTAATCCTGTGAGATTAATATTTGTTGTAGTTAAATCTTCTATTGTTGGTGTTCCTGTTTGAGTGAAACCGGAAACTCCCCATTCAATATCCCAATTAGTTGCTGTTGCTGTTTCATCCCAACTTAATAAGGCTGAACTTGATGTAATATTTGCAGCATTTAAGTTCTCCGGTTGAAAACATGTTGGCACTACATAGGTAAAAGTATAAGTTGTACCGTCTGCAATCGCTGCCATTATATTTTTTGAAATATTATCATTTGCAACTGTTGTTGAATAAGTTGCTGGAGAACCGGGGGTTACAGATAAAAAAGTAAGAGTGCTGTTTTCTGTATCATTAAATCCTATTGATCCGCCATCAGGGTACCAGTTTATAGCGTTTGACATATCGCCGTAAATGAACTCTATTTTTCCGTCCGTTTCATACAATTTTAATTGGTAACTAACATTAGATGCTTTTGTAGATTTGCTATCATCATAAGTTTCAATATTATGCCACTCTATGGTTAAAACTTGGCTTCCGGCACTACCTGAAAGTTCATAATAACAATTACCATTTGTGTATGTCATATCCATATCATCCCAGTATGGTGCTATGTATGGTGTAGTATTTGGGGCATTCAAATTATTATCATTATATACTTCTGCAGTAGTTGTTCCAAGAATTATAGCACCATTAACTCCAACAGTAAACTGAGAATAACTATTTTCATTATAAGTGAAGGAAAAACTTCCTGATAAATCTAAAGGGAATTCTGAATCATCCCCTGTTCCTAGATCTGTTCCTGTTGTAGAAATTGATGTGAAAGTTCCTACTGTTTCACTAAACTGATAATAACTAATTGTTTTTTGAGCATTAATGTTAAAAGATAACATAAATGTTAAAATTAAATAAATGTAGATTTGCTTCATGTGTTTATTTTTATTGATTTTAAAGGGCACATATGAACACCCGTCATGAGCCTTTTTTAATATATTTATGTATGAAATAGTGTTGGCTATTTAATTGGGTGTTAAACATTTAAAGTAGATATTTTATATTAGATATTTTATATTTAAGAATTTATTGATTCTCAAAAGTAATGATTAAAGTTCATTTAAACATCTTAGTTTACATAAAATTAACATAAAAAAACACTCTCCATAACTTCCTACACAAAAGTAAAATTTTTAAGTTCTATTCTATCTAAATTAATCTAATTATCTGTCATTGAAAAACATTGTTGTCCGACTAATTTTTAAATTTACCGACATTTTTTTTCACTTAATAAAAATATTGAAACTTAATAAGTTAAAAAACAACTAAGGTTTTTTTTGTTCAACTTTACTAACTCCCAACTTAAGTCCGAGGTTATAAATATTCCTTTTGTAGGAGTTTTAACCTGTTTTCTATATCTTTTTCGGATAACAATTATTGCAAAAATAAGTAATAAAATATTTGTATCTCAAAAATTTCTAATTACTATTTGGCATTTCACTTGGCTATTTTACCAAAATTTAAGATTTTAATATATGTTCAACGGTATAGTTTTTTTTAATAGTTTAAATATTTTAGATATTTAGGTGTAAATTGTTTGAAAAAAGTATATAATACTTATTTTTGTACAGATTTTAATAATTTTAATGAAAACAGTTTTATATTTCCTTAAAAACCATTATATTTAAAGAATTTAATATTGTTCTTTAAAGCAAAATAAAAAGCAAATACAAATGTCATATATAAAAATTGAAAAAGATAAACTTGTTAACTTAGAGTATGCTTTGAGCAAAGAACTTCTTCGTTCAAATAGAGCAGGCTCGTATGCCAGTACTACACTTAATGGATGCAATACTAGAAAATATCATGGTTTATTGGTAAGTTTATTGAAAGATGAAAAAAAATATGTTTTGTTATCAACTGTTGATGAAACTATTATACAAAAAGGAAAAGACTTTAGATTGGGGATACATCAATATCCGGGAAATGTTTATTTTCCGCATGGGCATAGATATTTAACAGGGTTTCAAAGTGAACCAATACCTGCAAAAACTTATAGGGTAGGAGGGGTTGTTCTAAAAAAAGAACTAATACTTGCCCAAGAAGAAGAGCAAATATTAATAAAGTACACAATTGAAGATGCTCATTCTGCTACAATTTTAAGACTGCAACCATTTTTTGCTTTTAGAAACATTCATGAATTAAGCAAAGAAAATTTTGAAGTAAATACCAAAACTTCTGAAATAGAGAATGGAATAAAATATAGAATGTACGAAAAATACCCTTATTTGTATATTCAAACCTCAAAAAAAGGAAAATTTATTACAGCACCGGATTGGAATAAAAATAATTTATATATAGAAGAACAAAAAAGAGGTTATGACTATCTTGAAGATTTGTTTGTTATTGGCTATTTTGAAGTAAAAGTAAAAAAAGGAGATGAAATAATATTTTCGGTAGGATTAAGTGAGGCAAAACCAAAAAGTTTGAATTCTAAATTTAAATCTGAAATTAAAAAAAGAACATCTCGAAAGAGTTTTGAAACAAATCTTGAAAATTCGGCACAACAATTTTTTATCAATAAAAAAAAAGAAGCACGATTATTAGCTGGTTTCCATTGGTATGGATCGTCTTTCAGGAGAACATTATTTGCTTTAAGCGGTTTAACTCTTTACAATAAAAACACTAAAAAATTTATTGAAATATTAGATGTAATAATAAAAAAGGTATTAGAAAATCCGGAAAAATTTTCAGCGGATATACCTTTACTAATAATTAGAGCAATACAAGAATATGTAGCTTTTGCAGATAATTGTGAAAAAGTTTGGAAAAAATACGGAAAACATATAATTTCTATTTTTAGAAACTTAAAAGAAGGGAAATATAATGCAGATTTGCAAAACAATGGATTATTGTATATTCCTGAAAATAAACCGGTTTCAACTTGGATGAAAGAACTTTATCGAGGGAAAGCTGTAACTCCTAGAACAGGTTTTGTAGTTGAGGTTAATGCTTTGTGGTATAATGCTTTACAATATCTTTCAGGAGTAGCCGAATTAAATAACAGTAGAGTACTTAAAAAGGAAATAGGCAATTTACCTGAGCAAGCAAAACATTTCTTTAATAATATTTTTATTAATGAGAAAGAAAAGTATTTATATGATTATGTAAATAACAATGAGCAAAATGAAGATGTAAGACCAAATCAAATATTTGCAGTATCGCTTCCATATTCTCCATTATCCGATAAAATTAAAAAAAATATTTTACTAAAAGCTGAAAAACATTTAGTTACACCGAAAGGTTTAAGAACCCTTTCTCCAAAAAACAAAAAGTATATTGGAAAGTACGGAGGAAATGAAGATGAAAGAAATTTAGCAACACATCAAGGAACTGTTCATCCTTGGCTTTTTGCAGAATATGCAAAAGCATGGCTAAATTTATATAATGAGCAAGGATTAGATTATGTAGAAAAAAAGTATAAAAAATTTGAAGAGGAAATGAACTGTTATGGTTTAGGTACAATTTCAGAGCTTTATGACGGAAACCCACCGCATAATGCAAATGGGGCAATATCTTATGCCCCAAGTGTTGCTGCATTATTGAGAGTAAAAATGTTGATTGAAGAATATAAAAAAATAACAAATATATAATCAGATGAGAGTATTAATGTTTGGTTGGGAATTCCCTCCACATATATCCGGAGGTTTAGGAACGGCAAGTTACGGTCTTACAAAAAGTTTGTCTGCAATAGATGATTTAGAAATACTTTTTGTAGTTCCTAAATTATATGGCGATGAAGATGAGGATGTTGCAAACTTAATTGGAGCCGGAGATATAAGAGTGAAACAATATAAGAAAAAATTTACAGATGCATGGACGGATTATATTCAAGAAATTTCAGAGAAAGGAGAAATTGATTATATAACAGGCAAAAATAAATTAAATTTAAAAAGTATTGAATTTATTGAAGTAAAATCTAAACTACAACCATATTTGTCTCCTGTGGAGTTTGAAAAGTTTTTGGAAGAAAAAAATATTATTGGAGCTAAAATTAAAATTGATGAAAGAGGAAAGCTATATTATGAGAAAGACGGAAAAATAAAAGAAATTAATTTTTCAAAAAAAGAAACTGAAGTATATTCTGAAGACGGAAAGTTTATTTTTTCAGGAAAATATGGTTCAAATTTACTTCAAGAAGTATATAATTATGCAAGAGTAGCGACAGTAATTGCCAAAGAAAATGATTTTGACTTAATACATGGGCATGATTGGCTTGCTAATGCTGCCGGAATTGCAGCAAAAAAGGTTTCAGGGAAACCATTGGTAATTCATGTTCATGCAACAGAATATGACAGAGGAGGTGCATATAGAATTGACTCACGTGTTTTTGCTTTGGAACAAGCCGGAATGATGGCCGCTGATAAAATAATTACAGTAAGTAATTTAACAAAAAACACTGTAATAAAACACTATGGAGCTGATGAAAATAAAGTTCAAACAGTATATAATGCAGTAGAGCCACAGGAAGCGGAAAAAAATATTTATAAAAAAAATGTAAAAGAAAAGCTAGTAACCTTTCTAGGAAGAATTACCTATCAAAAAGGACCTGCATACTTTATAAATGCTGCAAAAAAAGTACTTGAAAAGACAGATAACGTTAGATTTGTTATGGCAGGGAATGGAGATATGTATCATGAAATGATTAAATATGCGGCAAAAATGGGTATTGCAGATAAATTTCATTTTACAGATTTTTTGAAAGGAGATGAGGTTACTAAAATGTTCTCAATTAGCGATGTATATGTTATGCCATCTGTATCTGAACCCTTTGGAATTTCTCCATTGGAAGCAATGCGTTCAAATGTTCCTGTTATAATTTCTAAGCAATCAGGAGTAGCCGAAGTAATTCAAAATGCAATAAAAATTGATTATTGGGATGATGAGGCTTTGGCAGATTCAATATACGGGCTTATAAAATACAATGGATTATCTAAAATGTTCATTAAACAATCAAAAGAAGAAGTTGAAGGAATGAAATGGGATAAACCGGCAAAAGAAGTTAAAGAAATTTATGATTCATTAGTTTAAAAAAAACAACATTATTATGCAACACATCTGTTTATATTTTCAAGTACATCAACCATATAGGTTAAAAAGATATAGGTTTTTTAATATTGGTGAAGACCGTAAATATTTTGACGATTTTGAAAACAGAATGCACATGCAAAGAATTGCAAACGACAGTTATCTATACACCAATAAAATTCTTTTAGATTTAATAAAAAAACATAAAAAAAAGTTTAAAGTAAGTTTCTCCATTTCGGGCATGGCTTTAGAGCAGTTTAAAGAATTTGCACCCGAAGTTCTAGAAAGTTTTAAAGAACTTGCAAAAACAGGAAGTGTTGAGTTTTTAGCAGAAACATACTCTCATTCTCTAATCTCAATGTTTGATAAGGATGAGTTTAAATTGCAAGTAAACGAGCATGTAAAGGCTATTAAAAAATATTTTGGTCAAACTCCTAAGGTGTTCAGAAACACAGAGTTGATATATGACAATTTAATAGGACAAGCAGTTTCTGAAATGGGTTATAAAGCTATGATAACAGAGGGAGCAAAACATATTCTTGGTTGGAAAAGTCCTAATGTTTTATACTATAATGTGCTTAAGCCTGAATTGAAACTTATACTTAAAAACTATAAATTAAGTGATGATATTGCATTTAGGTTTTCGGATGAGGCTTGGGATGAATATCCGCTTACAGCAAAAAAATATGCCAGTTGGATTAATGAATTAGATGATAAACAAGAAATTGTAAATCTGTTTATGGATTATGAAACTTTTGGAGAACATCAAAAGGCACATACCGGAATTTTTGATTTTCTAAAAACGTTTCCTGCTGAGATTATTAAAAACAAGAAGTTTAAATTTGCAACACCTTCTGAAATTGCAAAAAAACATGAGCCTGTTGCGTCTATGAATGTACCCTATGCAATTTCTTGGGCAGATGAGGAGCGAGATTTAACAGCTTGGCTCGGAAATGAAATGCAAAAAGAAGCATTTAATAAATTATATGAATTGTTACCGAAAATAAAAATTATAAAAAGACCTGATTTGCAAAAAGCATGGAGATATTTGCAGACTTCTGATCATTTTTATTATATGAGTACAAAAATTTTATCAGACGGAATGGTGCATGATTATTTTAATCCATTTAATTCTCCATATGATGCTTTCATAAATTATATGAATGTTCTTAGCGATTTTCAATTGAGAGTTAATGAAGCCTATGAACAAAGCATTCCGGAAGAACCCGAAGATATTATGAACAAGATTAAAGATTTTGAGAAGAAAATTTATGATTTATACTTAATACTTAATAAACCTGCAATGATTGAAAGAGTAAAACCAATTTTTGCAGCAATTGAAAAAACAAAAAAAGAATATGTTGCTATTGCAGGAACAAAAAAGACTGTTAAGGCTTTGCCAAAGAAAAAAATTGTTGTTTCAAAATCTAAAAAGAAACCGACAAAAAAAATAAGCGTAAAAAAAAGAACTTCAAAAAAGGATATTATAAAAAAAGATGATTTGACTAAAATTGAAGGGATTGGACCAAAAATTTCATCAATACTATTTGATGCAGGAATAAATACCTTTAAGAAATTATCAAAGGCAAAGGGTGAAAAAATTTCTGAGATATTAATAAAATTTGGAGGTAATGCTTATAAACGTTTTAATCCTAGCACCTGGGGAGAACAAGCAAATCTTACTGACAGTGGGAAATGGGATGCTTTAAAAAAGTTGCAAGATAAATTGGATGGTGGCAGAAAGAAATAAGACTATAGGGGGACTTCTAAAAATTCATTTGCATCAAGATTTTCAGAATTTTTAGAAGTCCCCTATAATATTACCTATTACCAATTCTTTTGTTACGCCAAATAAAATACATTAGAACTGAAATTAAAATAAATACAAAATAGTACCAACTTGTTGCAAAAGAATGGGTTATAGTTTTGTGGATTCCTACAATAAGATTCATTAAAGCAATAGCAATCCAAAGAATTTCACGTGCTTTTGATTGTTTATATTCTTGGTTCATTTTATCCGGTTGTTTCTAATGAAAGGAAATTTAATTTATATTTTCATGCCTATAAGCAATATATCATCTACTTGTATATTGTCATTTTTCCATTTTAATAATACTGTTTCAGAAATTTCTTTTTGTTTTTCTAACGGGTGTTTTTGTATGTGCATTAATAGTTCTCTAAAACGCCTAAGATTAAACTTTTTGCCAAATTTTCCGCCAAATTGATCTGCATACCCATCAGAAAAAATATAAATTAAATCATCTTTCATAAGTTTAACATATTTATTGGTAAACTTACTATTATTTAGTTTTTTGTTGTATCCAATTGGAATTCTGTCGGCTTCAATTTTGGATAGTTTTTCGTTTCTAATTATATATGCTGGGTTATTCGCTCCTGCAAAGTTTAAAGACATATTTTTCTTGTCAATTATTGCTAAAGCCATGTCCATTCCGTCATGTGTAGTATTTTCAGTGTGTTGATGTAGAGTGGATATTACTTGGCTTCTAAGCGAATTTAGTATGCCTGCAGCATCAATATCTCCTTCTTTTCGAATAAGGTCGTTTATTATTTCATTTAAAAAAGATATTCCAAGCATACTTAAAAAACCTCCCGGAACACCATGTCCGGTACAATCAACCGCAGCAACTAAAAGTTTGTTTTTTGCTTCTGCCATCCAGTAAAAATCACCACTAACAATGTCTCTTGGTTTGTATAGATTAAAAAATCCGGATAAATATTTTTTGTGTAATGAAGTGTCAGGTAGGGCAGCTTTTTGTATTTTTCCTGCATATCTAATACTTCCCTTTATCTCATTATTCTGATAATTTATTTTTTCATATTGTTCATATATTTCATTGTTTTGATTTTTTATAAGTTGGTTTTGTTGTTCAATTTCAGCTGTTCTTTCTTTTACTTTTATTTCTAGAATTTCATTATATTCTTTTATTCGTCTTTGTTTTCTTCTATAAAATGCTGAAATTAATATTGCTGTTAGTATAAGTAGTACTAAAAATGAAATTACAATAAGTGTTGTTGATTTCCAAAAAGGAGGTTCTATGGTTAATTTTATTTTAATTAACTCAGATTGCTCATTTAAATCATTTATAGCAGTAAAATAAATTGTATGATTACCCGCAGGTAACACAGAAATTTTAATTTCTGGGCCAGAAGATTCTATGTAGTTTTCAGTATTTTTACTATCTATCGTAAAGTAATATTTAACAAACCCTTTTTTAAGATAATATGGAGAAGTTAATTGAATATTTATAAATTCATAATTACTTTGCAATTTTATTTCATTAAAGTTTGCGAAAGATTTTCCGTTTTTATCTGTAACATCTGTAATGAAGAGTTTAAATTCTCGTTTATTTTTCTTGCTATTTTTAGATATTTTAAAAAGAGAGTTATTTTGACATATTACCCAAAAATTATTATTATCGTCGCTTAAAATTTTTTCAATATTTTCAAATAACCAAGCATATTTAAGATGATTCAAATTTTTGCTTGTGTTAAATTTTGCTTTTATAAAATTGTTTTCTGTTATTATTATACTTGTATCTGATAATGAAAATATTTTATTTTTGTTTTTTAAAATATTATCAAATTTTGAATATTCTCGTACTGCTAGGGTTTTTCTATCATAATAGTATGCAAAATTTGATGTGATAAAAATAATAGTGTCATTACTTTCAATAATTTTTAGTTTGTTACTTTGGTCAATATTTAATTTGAATTTTTGAGAAGATAAGATGTTTGAACCTTTAATGCTAAGTCTAAATAAACTATTTTGAGAACTGCCCCATAGCGTAGAGTCGTTAACTTTGAATATTTTATGGAAACTAGCCTTGTTTATTGTCTCTCCTTTAATTTTAGAAACCAAAAGTTTATTATTTTTTTTTGTAATCTTATATATTCCATCTTCTGTTGCAGAAAATGTAGATTTGTTATCTCCGGATATATCATTTATATATGTGTTAGGAATTAAAGGCAGAGCAACTGTGTCTTTAACATAAAATAGACCTGAGTTTGTTGATGCTAATAAATATCCGTTAAACTCTTTAAGGTGTTTGCATTTACTTTTAATTCCTTTAATTTTTTTGTAAATATTTCTTACAGATTGTAATTCATATATTTTTTTGTATTTAGTAATTTCCTTATATACAGCCTTATATCTTGTTTTCTTTTTAATGTTGCTAGCATCCTCTTTGCTTTTATTGTTTTTTTCTACATCTTCGGCTATTATTTTCTCTTGTTTCTTTTTTTCTTTTCTTTCTTTCCACCTTTTAAAAAAGCCCTTTTTTTCGTTTTCTTGTTCAATATCTTCATCTGAAATAGAATTAATTGTTTCAGAATAAGAATTATTTCTAATGTTTTTGTTTTTTTTCTTTTTAGGAGAAATTCTTTTCCATGTTTTTTTTTTAGTTTTTGTTGCAACTTCTACTTCATTATAATTTTTAAATTCTGACAAAACAAATAGTCCTTCACCAGTTGCAATGTATAATGAACTGTCAATAACTTTCACATAATTTATTTTCCCTTGTAAACCTGGGTAATAGTTATAATTAGAAACAGGAACATCAAAGGCAATTCTGCTTACTCCATAATCGTGAGAAAGCCACAATTCTCCATTAATATTTGTTGATGAAGCATATATCTCATCATCAGGTAATCCGGTTCTGTAATTAATTGTATGAGAAGTTTTTCCGTTTTTTTTATTTATTATAATTGCTCCACCATTAAGAGTTGTAACAATAAATTCATTTTCATTGTAATCCAATGCTCCTGTAATCACACTTTCTTTTATATATTCATCAGAACTTGTTATAAATTTCTTATAAGTTTTTCCGTTAAATGAATATATGTTGTTGTTACTCATCCCAATAAGAACAGATTTGCCATTGTTTATGGCAAAAGATATTTTGTAATTTAAAAATATTGAATCGGACAAAAGAGATGATGTTGATTCTTTTTCAATAATATGTAATCCTAAATCTGAAAAGGAAGCATACAATTTATTATTAAAATTAAATGCTCCTGTTATAATTTTAGATTCATCAAAATACTCTAACTCTATTCTTAACGGTTCGTTTTTGTCAGTACAAAAGATTTTATGTTTACTTCTAAAAAATACTTTATTTTCATTTTCAAAAATATTGGTGTATTTCTCATTATTATTAATAGAAGTCTCATTAAATTCGTAATTGCCTGATTCATTTCTCTTTACGACACCAAATCCTTTGCTTGTTGAAACGTAAAAAATATCTCTTTTTTTATCTTTCAATAGTAAATTAGGATTGTTTTTAATTGGGAGTTCTTTTTCTGTAATTCCATCAAAAAATATAATTCCTTTGCTAGTTAAAAAAAGCATAATTCCGGAACTATCTTGGCATATAGATTTTATTTTGGTGTTAAAACTAAAGTTTGTAATAAATTGATGTCCATTTGGAAGAATGTTTTTAGAGGAGTCAATTTTAGAATTTGTTGTTTTGGAGAGTTTTTCATTTGTCTTGTTTTGCTTAATATTATTAATTCCCGGCATAAAAAAGAAAGCAGAAATTAAAAGAATTAAGCTAAATGAAAAAAAGTGTTTCATGTGACTATTTTTATTGTTTTCAAAGCTCACATAGATTTTTTGCAAAGGCAAAAACCACGCATATGAGCCTTTTTTATTCTATTTTAATTATGAAACTGCATTAATCATTCCTTTGAGTGTTAAGTGTTTAGAATGGAAGTTTCATGTGTTTAAGGTTGTCTAATTAGTTGATATTGAATAAGCTGTTTGTGTTTTTGTGTTCATTAAAATTGTTTTGCTCTTCACATAGGAACACTTGCGTTGTTCTGCAATTATATAGCCAAGCTATTTTGTTCAAAAATCTTTGTTATTTGTGTTTCGTATGTTACAATATTTAGTGATGTGTTATAAAAATTTAGTAAATGTATTATTTATAATTATGAAAACAAAAAAAAATACATATACGGACAGAAGCAAACTCACATTTTGCTAAAAGTATTAATTTACTTTTATCGTGGCACAATAACATTTTTCAATTTTTCAATTTCAGCATTCTTAAAAGTAAAAGTTTTAAATGTCAACTTAATTTTAGAATATAAACTTACTTTTTTTATATTAAAAAGCTGAATGAAAAATTAATTATTCAGCTTTTAAAATACATTTTAAATAACAACTATTCTCCGTACATTTCAATAATTTCTTCTTTGCTTTTTCCCAGAATTTTAAATTCTTTACCAATTTTTATAAATGCATTAATAGCCTTATCAAGATGAGCCATAGTATGAGCAGCAGACAGCTGAATTCTTATTCTTGCTTGTCCTTTTGCAACAACCGGATAGTAAAAACCGATAACATAAATTCCTTCGTCTAATAATTTTGCTGCGAAATCTTGCGATAATTTTGCGTTAAATAGCATTAAAGCAACAATTGCAGACTCAGAAGGTTTCAATACAAAACCAGCATCAGCCATTTTGTTTCTGAAATAGTCAGAATTATTCATTAATTTATCTCTAAGATCTGTTGATGAACTTAATATATCAAAAACTTTATTTGCAGCACCCGTAATTACCGGAGCTAATGAATTTGAAAATAAATAAGGTCTAGAACGTTGTCTTAACATTTCAATAATTTCTTTTTTCCCAGTGGTGAAACCTCCCATCGCACCTCCCAATGCTTTACCAAGAGTACTTGTTATTATGTCAACCCTGTCTATTACATTGTGGTATTCGTGTGTTCCTCTGCCGGTTTTACCAATAAATCCAGAAGAGTGGCTGTCGTCAACCATAACAAGAGCATCATATTTATCTGCTAAATCACATATTTTATCTAATTTTGCAATATCTCCATCCATTGAAAAAACACCATCTGTTACAATAATTCTATAACGTTGGGCTTGCGAAACTTTTAATTGTTCCTCCAAGTCTTCCATATTGCTGTGCTTGTACCTGTATCTTGCAGCTTTGCAAAGCCTTACTCCATCAATTATTGATGCGTGGTTCAGTTCGTCTGAAATTATAGCATCTTCTTTGCTGAAAAGAGGCTCAAAAACACCGCCATTTGCATCAAATGCAGCAGCATATAAAATTGTGTCTTCTGTCCCGAAGAATTTAGCAATTTTTTCTTCCAAATTTTTGTGAATGTCTTGTGTCCCACATATAAATCTAACAGATGACATTCCGTATCCATGAGTATCTAAGGTTTTTTTTGCTGCTTCAATAACTTTTGGATGAGATGATAAACCCAAATAGTTATTAGCACAAAAGTTTATAACAGTTTTTCCTGTATTAAGTGAAATTTCAGCATCTTGCGGTGTTGTAATAACCCTTTCGTTTTTATACAATCCTGCATCATTAATTGCTTTCAACTCATTAGCCAAATAATCTTTTATTTTTCCGTACATATTGTTTTTATGAAATTAATTTGAATATAAATTTAAATCATCAAAAGTATTAAAATATGATTAATTTTTTATTATAAGGGAATATTTTTTTTAACCTCAAAAAACCTTATTAAATATCAATGATATTAAGCATACAAAATAAATGAAACATAGTAAAACTTTCTATAAATAAATTAACTTTGCAATATCAATGTTAAAGAACTTAATAATCGTATGTCAATACAAAAACAAACTAAAAATATTTTTATTGCGGATGACCATAAAATTTTTGCAGACGGATTAAAATCTATGATATCTGAATTTGAAGGCTATAAAGTTGTTGGCTGTGAATCAAACAGTATGTATATTGTTAGCAAACTCAAAAAAAAACAGATATTCTTTTGCTAGATTTGAATATGCCGGGGAAAGATGGACTGGAAGTTTTAAATGAAATTAGAATTTTGGATAAAGAAACAAAAGTGATTATCTTAACAATGTATAATGATGATATTTTAGCACAAAAAATTAAAGAGAGTGGAGGCAATGCGTATTTATTGAAATCTCTTGATAGATATGAATTGTTTGATTGCATAGAAAATATATATACAAAAGATTTTGTTATTGGAAAATCTGTAACTAAATCTAAAAAAATGAATCCTATTTTTAATGATAGTTTTTTTGACAAATATAAACTTACAAAACGTGAAACAGAAATTGTAAAACTTATAGTTGAAGGACAAACAAGTAGGCAAATATGTAATAATTTGTTTATTAGTTTAAATACCGTAGAAACACACAGAAAAAATATTTTTAAAAAACTAAAAATAAAAAGTTTATCTGAACTCATTCACTTTGCTTATGAACACAAAATTATTTAAAACTTTTGTTTTTACTTTATTATTTTTTAATGTATCAATAATTTTGCTTGGGCAAAATAATGATACAATTGTATTAGTCCAAAATTTTAAACAGCTAAACATAAATAGCAATTTAACTGTTATTACTTCTGATTCAACTAAAAATGCAATTGATATATTAAAAGAATATCAAAAAAATAAATTTATAACCATAAAAGAAAAACCCGTAGGTTTTTCATACGATAATTATTGGGTAATTTTTCATATTAAAAATAGTAGCAACGAAGAACAGAAAATTAATATTGTTGTTAAAAATCCGCATATTGATTTTTTAACTTTATATGAGCAATTCAATAATTTAACCATTGAAAAGAAATACGAAACAGGAGACAGAACTGTTTTTAGGACACGACCCGTTAAAAATCGTTTGTTTTTATTTCCTGTTTCTCTTAAGAAATCCGAAATTAAAAGTTTTTTATTAAAAATTGACAAACGAAATGCTGCCGTAAGCTTTCCTATAAGTATTGTAAATTCTGAAATTCAATATGATAAAGATTATAAATTTAACCTTATATATGGCTCTTATTTTGGAATTATTCTTTTAATTTTTATATATGGAATAATTGGATTCTTTTATTTAAAAGATAGTACATTCTTTTATTATTCCCTTTATGCCCTCTTTTTGGCAATTTACTTTTTTACTGTTTTAGGATATTCTTTTCAATATTTATATCCTAATTCTGTTAATGCAAATAACCATGCAAGAGTAATTTTAATTATTCTTATTTTAATTTTTCTTATTCTTTTCACTCAAAAAATTCTAAAAACTAAGCATTATATTCCAGTATTACATAAAATATTAACCGGAATTATTATCTTTTCAGTACTGATGCTTATAAAATGGATTTTTTTTACACAATTATATACTCCTTTTACAATTGTATTTTTGAAAATTTTTTATTTTACAGCTTTCCTTTTTGTGATTATAATAACCATAAGTATTATTAAAGTATATAAACATTTAAAAAAGATTGTACTTTTTTACATATCTGCATTTTCTGCATTTTTTCTTGGTAGTATTTTAGTGGTTTTTATAGAGTTTGGCATTATAAAAGAGGAAATATTTATTGTAAATCCCATGTTTATTGGTTCAGCAATAGAACTAATAATTTTTGCTTTCGCATTAAGTTTTCAAATAAAAGAAATATATGAAAAAAACTCTGAACTTTCAGTTGAGGTAGTTAAAACACAAAAACAAGTAATGAGGTCTTATCTTAAAGGAATTGATAAAGAAAGGATAAGAATAGCTAAAGAACTGCATGATTCCGTAGGAAGTAAGATAAATATTTTAAAAAATAGCATAGACATAAATTCTGGTAATGAAGATGAAATTTCAGAACAAATTAATGATATTGCTGAACTAGTAAGAGATATTTCACACGAAATTTACTTGCCTGAAATAAAAATTCAAGGATTAAAAAGCAAACTGCAAATTCTAAAAAGAAAATTTGAGAATACAAATAATATAAAATTGGTAATTGATTTTTATGACTTCCCTAATAAACTTAGTGATAGTATAGAAAAAGAAATATTTCATATCATTGAAGAAGCACTAAACAATATTCAAAAACATGCAGCTGCCAATGAAGTTATTATTCAACTCTTTGGACACGAACGCGAAATTAATATAACAATTGACGATAATGGAAGAGGTTTTGATGTGTTCAAGAAAAAAACAGAAATAGGCATTGGTCTTAAAATAATGAACTCTCGAGCCGAAAGTCTTAATGGAACTTTTGAAATCAGTTCAACTCATGGAAGAGGCACCTCTATTGTTGTAATAATTCCAGTTTAAATATTGAGTTCACTCCTAAAAGTATAAAAAAAACGTGAAATGACCTATTTAGTGTCGGTGTGACTTTGTTAATTAGTTGATTATAGGACAATAATAT
>CAMZKL010000028.1 GCA_947311255.1 uncultured Chlorobiota bacterium
AAACCTCCCCATTCTTTATATTTTAATGCAACTGGTGAAAATTGCCAAGAACCAATTTCAATACCAAATTGCATTGCATGAGTATGCCCCGAAAGTGTTAAATCTATAAAAGGTAATTTTAGAACTTCTGCACGCCAATGCGATGGGTCGTGGCTCATAAGTATTGTGAATTTATTTTTATCTAAACCCTTTATTGCAGTTGTAAGTTTGCCATGTTGTGGAAATGGTGGCAATCCCCAATTTTCAACTCCAATTAATTGAATTGTATCTTTATTTTTCTCAATGTTTATGCTTTGGTTATTCAAAAGAACAAAACCAATTTCAGCAGTTTTTTGTTTTAATTTTAATAAATTTTCTTGCTTATCTTTCTTTGTTTTCCATCTTACATAATCACTGTAATCATGATTTCCTAAAATTGCATATTTCCCATTTTTTGCAGATAGTTTTTTTAATTCCAAGATAAACTCATCCATTTCTTCGGCATAATTGCTAATCATATCTCCTGTAAAAAGTATTAAATCAGCTTGTTCTGCATTTGTTATTTCAACAATCTTTTTTACAGCATCAATATTATTATGAAAACTCCCTATGTGCAAATCTGAAATCTGAATTATTTTAAACCCTCTAAAACTTGCCGGTATTTTTGAAGATGAAATTATTTGTTTCCTAAGTCTGAAATTTGTTTTGTTTATTGTAATTCCCTGCAAAATAAATAAAAATAATATTGCAGATATTCCAATTCCTATATAATTTAAGAACAAATGCTTCTTAAAAAGAAAAAGTGCTATTTTTTCTAAAAAATAAAAAAACTCGATATTAATTTTGGGAATATACAGCAAAATTATTAGTGTGAAAATAGGGTAATATAAATTAGGAATAAATGCCCTTTGCGTGTTTCCCATCCGCAACAATGCAATTGCAATAAGCAAAAAAACAATTATTGCACTTGCTAAAAATATTAATTTTGCAAAAATATTATTGCTTAAAATATTATTAAAAGCAGAGTTTATTGCCTTATAATTGAAATAATCAATGAATGGCAAAAACAATAATGCAATTATTATGTTTATTATGAATTTCATAATTATTATATTATAGTTTGGTCTAAAAACCCCTGTCAGGGTCGTATATGCAAATTCCCAAAAAATTTAACTTCTGATATACAGCCAATTAACAAACCCTGACAGGGTTCTTCTTCAAGTTTTTAACCTTTTTGGACTGAACTCATATAAGTTTTTAATATATCCTAATATCCGCACCAGAAACTGACTAACTGATAGTCACAGTGTGAATTGTTTAGTAAAAGTGATATGGCATTTCAGTTAACTTTCTGTTTACTAGTCTGTTCACACCTTAACTTTTGGATTTGAAGTATGTGCAAAACCATCTGACCGCTTCAATTGGTTAGATGAATATTAATATTTTAATTCTTAAAAAAATATTTGCAGCCAACTATTCCATCATTTTACCTGCAATCTTAACTACCATATTTCTAGGAGAAAAACGTCCCGAAAAAACCATCATTTTATTTTTAAACCCATGAATTGCCGATATTTTTTTCTTCTTTGCAGATGTAAAAATAAATTCGGCTAAATCTCTTGAACTTGGAGCTTTTGAAAAAACATCTCCTTTAAAACCTGCCGTATCGGCAAATTCAGATTGTGTTGCACCAGGATTAATAGCTGTTACAAATACATTGTGTTTTTTAAGTTCCTGAGCAATTGCTTCCGAAAAATGAAGCACGTAAGCCTTTGATGCAGCATAAGTTGCAAATTTTGGAATGCCCTGAAATGCAGCTGTTGAAGCTATATTTATAATGTGCCCTTCTTTCTTATTTACCATGTCTTTTGCAAATAGTTTTGTTGTTTTTGTCAAACTTATCATGTTTAACATCAGCATATCTTCCTCATGCTTAATATCAATTTTTATGAATTCACCATTTATACCAAAACCTGCATTATTTATTAAAACATCAACTTTTAAATTTGCGTCTTTTACTTTATTATAAAGCTGTTCTGCACTTTGAGATTTTGATAAGTCCATATCGAAAATATCTACTTTAACTTTTTGCTTTTCTTCAATGTCTTGCTTAATTTTTTCAAGATTTTCTTTTCTTCTTGCAACTAAAATTAAATTGAAATTATTTTCTGCATAAACATAAGCTGTTTCTTTTCCTATTCCTGCTGATGCTCCTGTTATTAATACTGTTTTCATTTTTTTTTATTTTTAATTTGTGTAAATCCTGCTGACCACTTCAATTGGTCGGGCGAATATTAATATTGTAGTTTCGTAAATTATTTGTGCTTTTTTCCTGCAATCTCAATTTTTTCCAACCAATTTTTTCTTTGTTTCTCGCTCGAAACTTTAACAGAACCAAAATATAATCTCGATTTAAATTTCATTCCGCAAAATTTCATACTTTCTTTTAGAAATTTGCCACCTGCATCTTTAATTATTACTTTGTAAAAGAATGGAGGAGCATCCATAGTTGAAATTAAAGAAAACGTTTTATCTTTCAATAACTTATTCCATTTCAACACTTTATCGCTTTTCAAATATTCAAAAGCAAAGCCCGAAACAAAAGTTTGCTCAATAAATGCTTTAAGAATTGCTGGCATTGAATACCACCAAATTGGATATACCCATACTATGTGGTCTGCTTCCGCTATTAACTCTCTTGCATTAATAATATCTTTTGGGGCATCATAATCTTTAAATTTTGTTTGAAAAGGTTCAAATTTTAAATCAATTACGTTTAATACTTTAACATTTACACCTGTTTTTATTGCAGATTTTTTATATGTTTCTGCAATTACAAAATTAAAACTGTCTTTTCTTGGGTGTCCGTTAATAATTAATATTTGTGTCATTATTTTCTTATTAATAAATGAATACTCATTTACGTATTAAATAAAAAATTATATCTAAGTTTTTAAATTTTTACCAGCTGCTATTCAGGGCAAACTCATACTTTTATTTTTCAACATAATTTATGAATTTAACAATTCATCCTAAGATTTTTAAGAATAATAAAACTAAAAAATCAAAAATTAGTATTATCGTGACACGTCAAAACGTAACACGATTTAAAGCAAATTAAAACTTTTAGCAGATTTTAACAAAGTATGAATTTGCCCTGGATTGCTATTATATGTATTTTTTCATATTATTTATTTTTCATTGATATTTCCTCGCATTACATAATCTGCCCAACCGCTTAAAGAGGTAGATAGGTTTGTGCACAGCAATTAAAAATTAACAATAAATTTTAAGACTTAAACAATGTGGTAATGCACTTAATACAATAAAATTTATTTCAAAGCATTCAAGCACATATCAACCATATTTTTAATATCATAAGAACTTAAAGGCTTACTTGACATTATCCCTTTTCTTCTCATCTCTAACATTTTAACAGGAATTCCAAATGAAATTGTAAGAACATCTTCAATGCTTCGTTTATTATTTATTTCTCGTGTTTGTATTCCTTTTGCCCAAAGTTTTTGTCCTATTTTAGCAAAATCTTCTTTAACAACTTCTGGGAAATCAAAATTATGATCATGGTCCATAATAAAAATAAAAGCCGTAATCTCAGGAGTTTCGGATGTTGTTGCTGCCAAAAACTGAATACTTTTTGCAAGAATATCTGCTATATTTTTTTCATTTTCAATTAATTTAAAAAACAAATTATGAAAATGCTCCATACTTTCAACAAACAAACTTTTTACAAGTTCATTTTTGTTTTGATAGTGTCTGTACAAATAACCATCAGAAACTCCTGCTTTTTTTGCAATAGTTGAAATTGTAGCACCATGGTAACCTTTTTCTACAATGGTTTTTAAAGCAACTAACTTTACAATTTCTAATTTTTCTAAATCTGTTTCTCTCATTATTAATAAATGAATATTCATTCACAAAATTAAAACTTTATATTTGAAAAAAAAATTTATATTTGTGAAAACATTTTTTTTATGAAGATACTTATCCTTTGCACAGGAAATTCATGCCGTAGTCAAATGGCAGAAGGCATTATAAAATCTTTTGATAAAAGCTATGAAGTACATTCAGCTGGAACGAAACCGGCAAAAGAAGTTAGCCCCTATGCAGTACAAGTTATGCAAGAAATTGGCATTGATATAAGCAAAAATTACCCTAAAAAAACGGATGAATTTGTTAACGAAAGTTTTGATTATGTTATAACAGTTTGTGATAATGCAAAAGAAATTTGTCCTGTTTTTACGGGTGATGTTAAAGAACAACTTCACATAGGCTTTGATGACCCCTATGAAGCTAGTGGTACAAAGGAAGATATTTTATTGGAGTATAGGAGGATAAGGGATGAGATTATAGATAAATTTACAAAACTATTTGCAAAATAATATTAAAATTGAAAAAAACAAAAACAGCAATAGTAATCCTAAATTGGAACGGAGCAAAATTCTTAAAAAAGTTTTTGCCTTCTGTTATTAAATTTTCACAAAGTGAAGAAAATGAGATTATTGTTGCAGATAATGGCTCAAACGATAATTCTGTAAATTTATTAAAAGAAAATTTTCCACAAGTAAGACTTATTCTTTTTGATAAAAATTATGGTTTCACAGGAGGCTACAACAAAGCATTGCAACAAATTGATGCTAAGTACTTTGTGTTGTTAAATTCAGATGTTGAAGTTACAAAAAATTGGATTGAACCAATTATCTCAATGATGGATGCAGACAAAACTATTGCAGCAGCAATGCCAAAAATTATTTCATACGAAAAGCAATGCTGTTTTGAATATGCAGGAGCATCAGGCGGATATATCGACAAGTTTGGCTACCCATTTTGCAGAGGTAGAATTATTGGAACAACGGAAGAAGATACAGGTCAGCATGATAGTATTATTGATATTTTTTGGGCAAGTGGTGCAGCAATGTTTGTAAGAGCAGAATTATATAAAAAACTAGGAGGTTTAGACCGTGATTTTTTTGCCCACATGGAAGAAATTGATTTATGTTGGAGATTTAAAAATTTAGGATACCGAATTGTTGTAAACCCTAAAAGTGTAGTTTACCATGTTGGAGGCGGAACTTTGCCCAATAATAGTCCACATAAAATATACCTTAATTATAGAAATAATTTATTTTTACTTTTAAAAAATCTACCTAATAAAAATATAATACCAATTATTTTTTCTCGTTTAGTTCTTGATGGTTTATCGGGGATTGTATATCTTGCAGGTTTTAAATTTAATTTCTTTTTTGCAGTTATAAAAGCACATTTTAGTTTTTATTCTAAAATTAGAAAAACTTTAAAGAAAAGAGATAAAAACATTGTTAATAAGCAAATTCACAAAGAAATTTATAAAAAAAGTATAGTTTTTAGTTATTTTTTCAAGAAAAAAACTACTTTTAATAAGTTAAGATTTTAAACAACAAAGAATAAAATGTCAGATAGTATAATAATCATACCGACTTATAACGAAAAAGAAAATATCGAAAATATTATTAAAGAAGTGTTTTCTTTTGAAAAAACATTTCACATACTAATAGTTGATGATGGCTCTCCGGACAGAACAGCAAATATTGTAAAATCTTTACAGAAAGAATTTTCAGAAAAGTTATTTATGATAGAAAGAGAAGGTAAACTTGGACTTGGAACTGCATATATAACAGGATTTCATTGGGCATTAGAAAGAGATTATGATTTTATTACAGAAATGGATGCGGACTTTTCTCACCCTCCAAAAGATTTACTTAATTTATATGATGCAGTAAAAAACCAAGGTGCAGATGTTGCCGTAGGTTCACGATATATAAAGGGGATTAGTGTTGTAAATTGGCCTTTGGGACGGATTTTAATTTCCTATTTTGCATCAATGTATGTAAGAACAATTTTAGGCATGAGCATACAAGATACAACGGCAGGTTTTGTTTGTTATAAAAGAAAAGTTCTTGAAAAAATAGGAATTGATGAAATAAAAATGAAAGGTTACGGTTTTCAAATTGAAATGAAATTTCGTTCTCGCGTATTAGGTTATAAAATAAAAGAAGTGCCAATTATTTTTACCGACAGAACAGAAGGGAACTCCAAAATGAGTGGTGGAATTTTTAGCGAAGCTTTATGGGGAGTTTTAAAATTAAGGTTTAGCACAGGTAAGATTAAAAAAAATAGAAAAATTGAAAACTAGTTTAAAAATATCGCTTTGGGTTATTGCCATTATTTGGATAGTTTTTATTTTAAATTATATATTTGTTGTTGATTTCAGAGCCTACGGCATAAGACCAAGAAATATTTACGGGCTTATTGGAATTCCGTTGTCTCCTTTCCTTCATGGAAATTACGAACATATAATTTCAAATTCAATACCTTTATTTTTTTTAACTCTTACTATAGTTCAATTTTACAAAAAACTTTGGTTACCTGTAACAATTTTCTCAATATTTGTTGGAGGGTTTGCAGTATGGTTATTTGCACAAAGCAACTCAAACCATATAGGAGCAAGTGGTGTCATTTTCAGCTATATCGGGTTTTTACTTTTTAGTGGTATTTTTAGAAGAAGCTTCAAATCGATTTTAATAGGAATTATTGTTTTTTTATTGTACGGAGGTGCATTATGGAACGGAATTATTCCAAACCAACCAGGAATCTCTTGGCAAGGGCATTTGTTTGGTGCAATTGCAGGAATTATTGTTGCATATATGTATAGAAATAAGTATCGTAAAACAGATAGTTTCAAAAAATTCTAATTGTAAAATGAAAGCAATTTTAGTAATAATAATATTAAGTATCTTTAATACAAATAGTATTTTAGAAATGCATCCTATTCATATTTCTGTTTCAAATATTGATTATAATGAAACAGATCAAGAGTATGAAATATCAATAAAACTATTTGTAGATGATTTTGAAAAAGTTATAAATAAGAATTATAATGTAAAACTAAACCTGGGAAAAGAAAACGAAAATACTAACTCTAACCATCTAATTACAAAATATATACAGAGTAATTTTAAATTTAATATAGATAATAAAAATATTTTAAAAGGTATAAAACTTTCTAAAAAGAAAGTAAATTTAGAAAACAATTCAATTTTTATATTTTATAATATTAAACATATTAGCGGAAATAAAATAATTATCAAAAATACTCTTATGGCAGATTTGTATGACGACCAAAAAAATTTATTTATCTTTACATATAAAAATACAGAAGAAGCATATAAATTTGAAAAAAATAAAACTATCTTTGAATTCTCTATTGAATAAATATAATGACAATCTTAAAAAAAATATTATTTCTTACAATACCAATTTTTATCTCATTAAGCAGTTTTGCCACACATAACAGAGCAGGAGAAATTACTTATGAACATATTTCAGGAAATACTTATAAAATCACTTTAATTACATATACATATACTCCAAGTGCAGCAAATGAAACTAGAAACGTATTAACTATTCAATGGGGAGACGACACATCTTCTGAAATACCAAGAATATCAATAATACATTTGCCTGACCAAATACAAAAAAACACATACATAGGTACTCATACTTTTCCTGGCGTAGGCATTTATCAAATTGTTATGTCAGATCCTAACAGAAATGCAGACATTAATAATATACCCAACTCAGTTGATGTTGTTTTTACTGTTAAAACAATTCTAAGAATTGATGCAACAATTGGACATAACAATACTCCGGTAATGCTAAATCCACCTGTTGATAAAGCAGCCCTAAATCAAAAATTCATTCATAATCCTAATGCTTTTGATTCAGATGGAGATAGTTTATCTTATAAACTTGCAGTCTGCTTAGGGCTAAACGGTTTACCAATATATGATTATACATATCCTACCGCAAGTACAGAATTATACGTTGACCCAATTAGTGGAGATTTTGTTTGGGATGCTCCTGTTGAAATAGGAGAATATAATGTTGCTATGGAAATTGAAGAATGGAGAGATGGTATAAAAATTGGTAGCATAATAAGAGATATGCAAATTGAAGTTAGAGAAACTAACAATATTGCTCCTGTTATTCAAGACTTACCTGATTTTTGCGTTCTTGCTGGTGAAAGCATAAATTTTAACGTAACCGCAACCGACACAGAGGACAATATCACATTAACAGCATCAGGTGGACCTTTTGAATTCTCGGTAAACCCTGCTCATTTCCCTGAAATATCCGGACCAAGTCCAGTTACCGGAACTTTTTCATGGAATACTTCTTGTGAGCATATAAGAAAACTTCCATATGATGTACTTTTTAGAGCTATTGACGATAACTCAGAAGTTAATCTCACAGATTATGAAAACGTAAAAATTAAAGTTGTTGCACCAGCACCTGAAAATTTATCCCTTAATCCTACAAGCAATTCGGTTGTGTTAAATTGGGACAATTATCAGTGTAATAATGCCAGCGGTTTTTTGATATACAGGAAACATGAGAGTTTTTCATACACACCTGAAAATTGCATTACAGGACTTCCTGATGGTTCCGAATACTCTCAAATTGCTAAAATCACGGGTTCAGAGAAGACTTCTTTTACTGATAATAACAACAACATTGGGTTACCCCAAGGATATAATTATTGTTATAGAATTTCAGCATATTTTGAAGACGGTGCAGAAAGCTACATATCAGAAGAAACATGTACAGAACTTATTAAAGCAGCACCTGTTATTACCGAAACAAGTGTTTTTTATACAGATAAAACAACAGGAAGCATTCATTTAACTTGGATGAAACCTACTGAATTTGACCACGTTATATATCCAGGACCTTATAAGTATATATTAGAGTCTGCAGAAGGACAAGTTCGAGAAAACTTCTCTAACCCTATTGATATTTTTGGTATTAATGATACCACATATATTGACACCCTTATAAACACTCAGGATACTGCACATTCATATCGTATTACATTATATAACCAAAATGGAACAAATTGGGAACAAATTGGAAGCCCTGCACATAGTTCATCTTTATTTATTAGAGGAATTCCCGGCAATAAAAGAATGACAATTGTTATGAACGACAGTACGCCATGGACAAATACTAAGTACGTTTTGTACAGAAAAGATGCGGATGAAGACTGTAATCCTAATACAACTCTATATGATTCAATTACAAGTTTTTCTTCCTTACAACATATTGATAACAACCTAGTTAATGACAAAAACTATTGGTTCCTTGTGAAGAGCATAGGAGAATATGATTTAAATTTTATTACAAAACCACTACTAAACTTTTCGCAAGAAGCATGTTTTAGTCCGCAAGACACAATTCCTCCCTGTCCTGTTAGTCTTTCTGTTTCATCAGACTGCGATTTAATGAGTAATTTTCTTAATTGGACAGTTAATATTAATGAAAACTGTGCAAATGATATTGATAATTTTCTGATTTACTATTCAAATTCAGTAAATGGTCCTTTTCAAATTATTGATACAATAAAAGATAATACTTTAAGATCTTTCGTTCATTATCCGGAAGAATCTCTTGGGGCTTGTTATGTTGTTTCAGCTCAAGACTCTGCCGGGAATTTTATTAAACCTGAGAAACTTACACAAATATGCATTGATGAATGTGAATATTATGAACTTCCAAATGTCTTTACTCCAAATAATGATGGTGTTAACGATTTATTTAAACCTTTCCCGTATAAATTTGTTGAAAAAATAGACATGACAATATATAACAGGTGGGGAAATGAAGTTTTTAAAACCGAGAATCCGGATATTAATTGGAACGGTATAGATACTGAAAGTAAAAAAGCTGTAACAGATGGTGTATATTACTATATATGTGATGTTTATGAAAGGAGGCTTTCAGGAATTGAAGTAAGAAACATTGCCGGTTTAATAAGAATTTTTGCCAACTCAGGAAATCGAGCTAAAGAATAAAACAAATAAAATGCAGAAAAAAACTATTCTATTATTATTGTTCTCATTTATATTTAGCTTTTCATATTCTCAAGAAGAAGCTGATTATTATATGCAAGCACTTGCAGATATTAATTTTAAAAGATATGAAAATGCAGAAAAAATACTCAACAATTTAATTTCTGAAAATAATAGAGACAGTAAACTATATATAGCTCTTGCAAATTGTTATTATAAACAAAAAAAATATGTTAAATCTGCTGAACTATACAAACTGGCAATGAAACAAAAAAACAAAATTGCCAGCTATCATATTGCAGAATGTTATTCGCAATTATATGATGCCGATAAAGCTGTTGAATATCTTAAAATATATCTTAAATCAAATGATAAAAAATTTAAGTCTGAAATAAAACTTAATCCTAATTTTTTAAATATTGAAAACTCAAAAGCATGGATAAATCTTTGGAAAACAAAACACTACTCAGGGTATGAAAAAAAATTATCGGATGCTAAATTTTCAATTTCTAAACAAGACTACGCAGAAGCATTTGACATTCTGGATTTATTAATAATTCAAAACAGAAAAAGACACAAAGCACATGAATTGCGTGGTGATTTGCTAATGCTTACCAAAGAATATAAAAATGCCGGAGAAAGTTATGCAATTGCTTCTGAAATAAAAAAACATAATTTTAATTATAAAAAGAAAGCAGCTAATGCCTTTTTCTTATCAAAAAAATACAAGAAGGCATATAAATTTTGTATTTCAGCAATATCTGAAAACCCATACGATGCAGAAACTTATTTATTAAAATCTAAAATCGAAATTAAACAGAAAAATTTCAATAATGCAGAATCTTCTATAAATAAATTCTTAAAATATTACCCTGATAATGGTGAAGCATTAAATCTTGCCGGGAAAATATCTTTTAAAAAAAATGAATATATTGATGCTCTTGAGAAATATAGTTCATGTCTAAAAAACGATACTTCTAAACCAGAATATTTCATAAATAGAGCTGATGTATATACTGCTGTTTCCATGTTTGATAATGCTGAGAAAGATTTGTCTATGGCTCTTGATTTGAACCCAAAACAACCTGAGGTTTATTACAAAAGAGCGATTGCAAAACTTAAAGCACACAAAACAGAGGAAGCCTGTTCAGATTTTAAAAAAGCATATAACCAAGGATACTACGATGCAAGTATTTATTTGATGAAGTATTGTAAATAAAAAAATAAGAGGACTTCTAAAAACCCTTTGGGAACAAATATAACAAACAATCTTACTTCCTAATATTTTATTTAAAATAGCTCACTATTATATAAAAAATATTAGTCGCATCTTATTTGTTGTTATATTTTGTTTCTTGATAGAAATGAATTTTTAGAAGTCCCCAAAAGAACAATTATTTCCTCAATACATCTCCATTATTTGTAATTTCAATAATACTCTCAGGAATATCTTGGTGCATTAATTGTTGCATACGAGTTATTACTCTATTGTTTACATCTAAATGAGTTCCTGTAAGTTTATCTTGATATGTAGCAATTATTTTTCCTTTTAAAAATTTGCCATTTCCATCAACGTATAATTTCATAATTGGAGAAATTCCATTTACACCTCTAAGGTTGAAGCGTTTATAGGTTATAAAATTACCTAAACTGTAGGCAATAAATCTGTCCTTGTATAATTCTATAGCCCGAGTTACATGAGGACCTTGCCCAAAAACTATGTCTGCACCAGCATCAATTGCAGTATGTGCAAATTTATATACATTTCCTCGGTTTGCTCCAAGATATATTTCAGTTTTTCTTGTAAGGTGTTCGTGTTTGCTTCCTTCTGCTCCGCCATGAAACGAAACAATTACAATTTGACATTCTTCTTTTAAATTCTTCACTGTTCTTTTTAACAACTCATAATCAGTTATTTGGCAAGTTCCGGTATTTGGAGCAAAGGCACAAAAACCATATTTAACTCCATTTAAGGTAAAAGTATCAGTTGGGTGGGTTTGTAATCCTGCAAAATGCAATCCTGCTTCTTCTAGAACTCTTACAGTATTATTTCTGCCAAAAGTTCCGAGATCTCCCATATGGTTATTTGCAATACTAAGCAAATCAAAACCTGCATCTACAAGACAATTTACATATTTTTCGGGCATACTGAAACGATAACAATATTTAGAACTTCCACAAGGGTTTGCATATCCAGGCTTATCTGAATAAGTTCCTTCATTATTTCCAAAAGTTAAATCTGCATCTTGTAAAATTTCTTTAACAGAAGCAATCAATGGATTACAATCATTATTTGGGGGCAAATAATTTGGAGATTTCGGAAAATTTGTTCCTAACATAATATCCCCTACCCCAATTATTGTAATTGTATCCATCTCAGGGATATACACAAGTTTTTCAATTTCAACAACTGTATCTTTTACAGGAATGCTATCATTAATTTCAGAATTTGAATTATTCTGCCCACAAGCTGAAAATGGAAGTAATAAAACTATTGATATTAGTATTAAAGATAATCTTTTCATTATAAATTAATTATATGTAAAAAATTATTACTGAAAGTTTTTAATCTATCATAACACTTTAAAATGCAAATAATAGACAATAACAAACAATTACAAAATACAATTTTACATCTATTTTATTCTAAGTTGTTAAAAAAAAAGATGAAAAGTATGGTAATTATTACAAATCACCATCAACAACTTTCAGTAATCTGCTCCAACGAATTTTTCCATTAAACAATGACTTGTCTTTGTCTAATGATAACCAGACAAATACAGGCTTTCCAACAACATGGTCTTCGGGAACAAAGCCCCAAAATCTTGAATCTGCTGAGTTTCCTCTGTTGTCTCCCATCATAAAATAATAGTCCATTTTAAAAGTATATTTTTTTGCTTCTTTACCATTAATAAATATTTTTCCGTCTTTTATTGCAAAATCATTATCTTCATAAACATCAATAATTCGTTTATATTTTGAGATATTACTTGTGTCAATTTCAATTGTTTTTCCTTTTTGAGGAATATAAAGAGGTCCAAAATTATCATTATTCCATTTATATCTTTTGTCGTGTGGAAAAATATCAAGATTTATTTCACCAGGATTATCTAAAATAATATTAACAGCTTCAACACTTTTAAATTTTGAAATTTTCTTTACAAAATCTTTTGTAAGAGGCAAAACATAGCCCGGTAGTCTTCTATAACTTGTAATCTGACCAGAAGTACTATAATCATCGGCACTAATTCCTAAATTAAAAAGTGTTTTTTTATTTAAAGATTTTCCAGCTTTCATTTCTATATGATAATTATATTGAACCCCTTTAAATTCTTTTCCTTTTTCTCCGTTTATATATACAACACCTTCTTTTATTTGAAGCTCATCTCCCGCAATTGCTACGCAACGTTTCACATAATTATCTTTTTTATCAACAGGGTGGTCAACAATTGTATAGTTTTCCCTAACTTGTTTCCGCGCTTGATTAAGATAAAAATCTTCATCTTGCATTTTTCTCTTCATCTTTAAATCGTTTTCTTTTAAAAACTCTGCTTGATTTCTAACAATTTTATAATAACTTTCCGCAGACCTTTCAAGTGCAACAGTATCTCCAACCGGAAAATTAAAAACTACAATATCGTTTCTTTTAATTTCTCCTAAACCTGCTAAACGTTTGTAAGGTAATTTTATTAAATCGGAATATGGTTTAAACTTTTTCCCTTGAAATGTATGTGTAAAAGGAATTGCCAATGGTGTGTTAGGAATTCGAGGTCCATAGCTTGTTTTGCTAACAAAAAGATAATCTCCAACAAGCAAAGATTTTTCTAATGATGAAGTTGGTATCATGTATGCTTCAATAAAAAACATTCTTATAATTGTTGCTGCAATTACTGCAAACACAAGTGCATCAATCCACTCTATAAGTTTGCTTTTTTCTTTAAGATCTCTTTTTTTCCAAAAAGTCCAATTTACTTTTTTTGAAATATAGTAGTCGTAAATAACTAAAACTCCTAGTAGCAACCACCAATTTCCAATCCAAATTACGAAAAGGATAAAAACTACTGTCCAAAGTACAAATTTGAAATATTTGTTTTTTAAAAATTTAAGGTATTTTCTCATTATTTTTACTTTAAAATGATAATCTTTTTATTTTATTTGTCTTTCACACAAAATAACAAATTTTTAGTTTAAAAATCTAATAAATCATTCATTGTAAGAAATCCTTTATTGTTTTGTGTGAATTCTGCTGCTAAAACTGCTCCCAGAGCAAAACCTTTTCTGCTTTTTGCACTATGAGTTATTTCAATATAATCAACGTCTGATTCATATTTTATGGTATGTAATCCAGGCACCTTATCCTTGCGATACGAACGAATTACAAGTTCTGTATCATTAACTGCTTTTTCTTTTACCCAAATTTGTTTTTTATTAAAATTTTTTATTAAATCTTCTGCAAGGCTAATTGCTGTACCACTTGGGGCATCTTTTTTTTCGGTATGGTGGGTTTCTGAAATACTTGCATCATAAGCCTCAACATTATTCATTAGTTTTGCTAAATTAGTATTAAGTTTGAAAAACATATTTACACCTAAACTAAAATTTGAGGCATAAAAAAAAGTTTTATTTTTCTGTTCACATTGGAACTTTACATTGGGCAATTTATCAAGCCAACCAGTGGTTCCGGAAACTATGGGTATATTTGCTTCAAAACATTTCAAATAGTTTTTGTATGCAGATTCGGGTTGTGTAAATTCTATTGCGACGTCTGTTTTTTTAAGATTATTAATTGTAAAGTCGTCTTTATTTGAAACATCAAATTTAAATAATATTTCATGTTTTCTTTCAAGTGCAATTTTTTCAATTTCTTTGCCCATTTTTCCGTAGCCTATAAGTGCAATTTTCATGTGTCTAAAAAAGTTAATTTACATTTATTAAAAATGCACAAGAAAAACTCATTTTTATTCATTTTCTTGTGTATTAAGTATTTATAATGTGTGTTTAGCTTCGCTGAGCCTTCGAATTCATCTATATAATTTAATTTTGTTTTTGTATATTTTTAGAAGAATCTATACTGTCCTGATTTGCTTTAACAATATCTTTTATTGAAATTCCTTCAATCATAACATCTTTTAGGACTGCATCTCCATTTTTTATTTTTATAAGAGCATAAGCTGGTTTAGCAGTTTGTCTTCTTCTTGACATATTGTATAATTTTTCGGCATCTAATGCTTTTGATTCTTCCATATAAAACTCATCAAAAGGATAATCAATATTTACAACATAAGATTTTGATTCAGACATTTTAAAGAAGCTATTTCCATAATATGCAACTTTTGCTTTAACATAATTATTATTTAAAGGTTTTTTTTCGTAAACTGTTTTTGCTTTTGCAAATCCAAGGCTATCTTGCTCTAATAAAACATAAATATCTTGCCCTCGTTCCCATTTTCTAAAAGTGTCAGTTTTAACTCTTGTAAGACTTTCTTCATATCTTAATGATATATATTTTCCTCTAAAAGGATCATTTGGATCAATTGGTGCTGTTCTAAATTTATATTCTTTGCCTGTTTTTAAAACGTCTTCATTATTTAAAATCATTTTTGCAGGCACATATATTTGTATTAATGCAAGGACAATAAATATGGGAAATATTATTTTTTGAGTCATTTTTATAATTTTTATTAATTACATTAAAATATTTACATACAATTAGTTATATTTAGTTTGTAGCGTGTTTTCGTTTTTTAAGCATTAAGTAATTTGCAAAGAAAAATCCTGTTCCTACAATAACAAAAAGTAATCCTCTTAATACAAAACTTAATTCAGTATCAAAAAACCTACAAACAACTAAAATAGTAATTATAAGTAATCCATAATTTAAAATTCCGAGATGATTTTGTCCTGCTCCTTCTCTAATTGTAAGAATTCCTATTACAAAAACTATTAAATTTATAAGTATTACAGCAACTGAGGAAGTCATACCTAATATAAAAATTAATATAAACAATACAAAAATATGCGAAATTGGTTTAACATTTTTCAAATTTACATTTTTCATACGAAAAAAGAGTAATCCCAAGGCAAGTACTGTAATTATAGATGAAACAATAAATTCGTTCGATGAAAATAATTGTTCAAAAACAAATTCTTTAACCCTTAAATCTTGCCAAAACCAATTGAAACTTAGGTTAAGCAAAATACCAATTGTTCCAAGAGAACCCAATATTTTATATGAATTATTTCTTAACTTTTGTTCAGAAAAGAACTTAGTATTTCCTACTAAATAAAACATTCCAAGAAGACTTACATAGGCAATAAACATTAGCTCTTCATTTTTATCGGCAATTGTTCCCAAAGAAATAAGAAATGAAAGAGGTAAAAGCCAATTATGAAATATCATTGAATTACTTTTTGGTTTATTTTTAAACAAAAGATAATAATAAGGTAAAATTAACAACAGTAGTATCCAATAAAAATTATAATTTACTGAGCTTAGATATGAAGAGTACCCAATTTCTACTGAATAATAAGTTATTCCTGCGATGTATAATAACGAAGTTATTGAAGACCTCATTACATAAACTAAAGGGAGGCAAAGGAGCAACCAAGTAAAAAGAAAGCTACTTAAATTTCCGTGTATATTATATATTTGACTTATAAGCGAAATAGCAGCTCCTACCGAAAAAAACAAAAAAGCACTTGAACTTTCTTTCCATGCATGACTGTCTTTCCTTTTCAGCAAACTGTATCCGGCAAATACTTGACCTATAATCAAAGGAACAAATGCAAGTACTGTTTTTATTGTTTTTGAAATATTATCCCAATTATGTGCAATTATTAATATTATCCCCAAGCCAACTAATATTGCACCTAAAACTCCAAAGACAACAAAAAGACGATTGGTTGAGCTTGTTTCTTTTGTTTTATAATATCCTTTTATTTTTTCAGCTGTTTCTTCCGATATTATTCCTGCTTTAATGAGTTCAGTTGTTTCTTTTTGTAGGGTCATTTATTATTTTTTCAGTTTTTTAATATAACGTATTTATGCAAATATATATGTGTAATATTTATTATTTATCAAACATATTTCAATTAAAATCTTGAAAATAGTTTAAACAAAACTATTTCAAAACTAAATATCTTTATTGAAAATATAAATTCAAAAATTATTTCTTACAAAATTTCTTACCAATTTTCGGGAAAGTTTATCAACAAATCTATTGTAATTTATTTTATTAGTGTTTTTTTGATGTGCTTTTACTTTTATAAAATCAATATTCATAGTTTCAATATAAGAAACAAGTTTTCTAACTAAATCTTCATTCTTGATAGCTTCTCCTTTTTTTGTTGTGAAATTTTGCTGCTTAAATTTTGGAATCCTTCTTTCAATTCCAGCAACATATTGACTATCTGTATAAATTTCTATATTATTACGAATTTTTTGGTTTTCAATATACTCTAAAACATTTAAAACCGCTATAAGTTCCATTCTGTTATTTGTAGTATTGTTTTCTGTGTTTTTTAAAACAAGTTCTTTATCTTGAATAAATATTATAGCTGCCCAAGCACCAAATTTGTGTTTTGTGTTGCAACTTCCATCTGTGTATGCTATTATTTTTCTGATTTTTTAAATTATTTATAGTATTACTTTCCAATACAGAAATTTTTAAAAATATTCCCAAGTACTTCATTATCAGTATATTGACCTGTTATCATTCCTATATGATTTAAAATCTCTCTAATGTCTTGAGCAATAAAATCACTAGAAATACCCGATATTAAACCGGAATCTACACGTTCTGTTGCTTCAAAGGCTTTTTGTAGAAGTTCTAAATGCCTTGTATTGGTAATTATTGTTCCAGATTTATTAATTTCAGATAAACTTACAGCTTCAAATAGCTTATTTGTTAAGGACGAAATATTTTCTTTTTCTTTTGCTGAAATTTTAACATTTAAAAAATTACTGCACTCAGCTGTTTGAGAGGGAATAGCTCCTTTTATTTTATCAATTTTATTTAAAACAACAATTAATTCTTTACCTTTTATGTTTTCAGACATATCAGATATTTTTTTGCAATAATTTGTATCATTTGCATCAATCATATATAAAATAATTGTAGCATTTTCAATTTTTTGCATTGTCTTTTCAATTCCAAGGTTTTCTATGGCATCATCAGTTTTCCTAATCCCTGCGGTATCAATAAATCTAAATAAGATTCCATTTAAAGAGATAGTATCTTCAACAGCATCTCTAGTAGTTCCTGCTATTTCAGAAACAATAGCTTTATCTTCATTTAGTAAAACATTCAACAAAGTAGATTTTCCAACATTTGGTTCTCCTACAATTGCAACTGGAACACCATTTTTAATAACATTTCCAAATTCAAAAGATTTAATGAGTTCTTTTGTTTTGTGTTTTATACTGTTAATCAATATTTTAAGTTGTATTCTGTCAACAAATTCAACATCTTCTTCACTAAAATCAAGTTCAAGTTCAATTAAAGAAATAAAATTAAGAAGCTGTGAGCGAAGTTCTTGAAGGTCAGAAGCAAAACCTCCTCTCATTTGTTGCATTGCAATTTTATGTTCTGCTTTTGACTCTGCTGAGATTAAATCTGCAACAGCTTCAGCTTGAGAAAGCTCTAGTTTTCCATTAAGAAAAGCACGTTGAGTAAACTCTCCCGGTTTTGCAATTCTTGCACCTTTTTTTATTAATAAATTTAAAATTTTTTGCTGAATATAAACAGAAGCATGGCAAGAAATTTCAACATTATTTTCTCCTGTGTAAGATTTTGGTGCTCTGAATATAGAAACAAGAACTTGGTCAATAATTTCTTCATTATCTTTTATATAACCATAATGAATTGTATATGCCTCTTGTTCAACAAGTTTTTTGTTTTTGCTGTAAAAAACAGAATCCGCAATCTTAATTGCGTCTTCCCCTGACAATCGAATAACAGCTATCGCACCACTACCTTGTGCTGTTGCAATTGCTGTTATTGTGTCGTCAAATAACATTTTAAGCTATTATTTAGATAAAATTTCATTAACCCTAAGTAGTTCCTCTCCTATTCCTCGTTTTCCTTTAATAGTTTTGTTAAAAGGGACATGAACAACTTCATGGTTTGCGTAGCCCATCATAACACTTCTTTGATTATCCATTAGTGCATCAACAGCAGCAACACCAAGTCTGCTTGCAAGATACCTGTCAAAAGCTGTTGGAGAACCACCTCTTTGCATATGTCCTAAAACATTTACTCTAACACCGTGTTCTTTAAATCTTTTCCCGAATGCTTTTGCAATTTTTTCGGCACCTCCAACATTATTTCCCTCGGCAACAATTATAATACTGGATGTTTTTTTTGTTGTGGAAAGATATTTTTCTAATTTTTCTTCTTGTCCTTCAATTTCAGGAATCAAAACCATTTCAGCACCTGTCGCAATTCCTGCTTTTAAAGCAATGAAACCTGCATCACGCCCCATTACTTCAATAAAGAATGTTCTGTCGTGTGAATGTGCTGTATCTTTAATTTTATCAATAGCTTCAGTAACTGTATTTAGAGCAGTATCAAAACCTATTGTGTAGTCCGTTCCAAACATATCATTATCAATAGTTCCTGGCATACCAACAAAAGGTATATCATATTCTTGAGAAAAAATTCCTGCTCCTTTAAAACTTCCGTCTCCTCCAATTACTACAACTGCATCAATCTTATTTTTTACTAAATTTGTATATGCTTTTTTTCTCCCTTCTATTGTTCTAAACTCCTTACTTCTTGCAGAGCGTAAAAATGTTCCTCCTTGTTGAATTATATGTGCAACAGATTTTGAAGTCATTTTTTCAAATTCTCCACGAATCATGCCTTTATAACCTCTATGAATACCATATACTTCAAGTTTATAATTAATTGCAGTTCTAACAACTGCTCTAACTGCTGAATTCATTCCTGGGGAATCTCCTCCGGAAGTAAATACTCCTATTCTTTTAATTTTCTTCATTTATTATCTTTATCAATTTTATTTTTTATTCTCCTGTCATTATAAACAATGGATTCATTTCAAAACTTTTATAATAAGGTCTTAATCTATCAGTATTATAATATCTTTCAACATTTACAATTTTTGATTGACTTGTAACTACATCAATAGGTACATTATCGTATCTTCCGTTTTTAAGAACTACAAGTCTTCCATGTAAACCTTTTAATATCAAGTCTAAAGCAAGGTTTCCGTATGCCATAGGTACAATTGAATCAATAGCATCCGGATCTCCTCCTCTTACAAGATATCCTAATTTTTGATTTATTACATTTATTCTTTTTCCATTATTAAATTGTGGTGAAAGTTCTTTTAACTTTGCAGAAACCATTTCTCCTATACCTCCAAGTTTTGCATGACCGAATTGGTCTTTTTCAGCATTTTTAAAAATCATTTCTCCTCCTTCAAACATTGCTCCTTCCGAAACAAGAACTACTGAATAATTACTCGGATTTTTATTTCTGTCATTAATTAGCAATTCAGTCAGTTTTTCAATTTTAAACTTATGTTCAGGTATAACACATCTGTTAGCAGAACCTGCCATTGTAGGAAGCATTGCGGTATATCCGGCATACCTTCCAAAAACTTCAAGAACTAAAAGACGCTCGTGAGAACCTGCCGAAGTCCGCAGAGTATTTGTCATGTTAATTGTTCTTGTTATGCAGGTACTGAACCCAATACAATAATCAGTTCCGGGAACATCATTATCCATTGTTTTAGGAATTGCAACAACTTTAAATCCTTCCTTATACAAACGTACACCATAGCTTAAAGTATCGTCTCCACCAATAGGTATAAGATAATCAATGCCCAAATAATTTAAGTTATCAATTACAACTTCTGTTAAATCGTTAACTTCTTCTTTATATTTGTCTTTTAAGTGTTTTGGAACATTTATTTTTGGCAAATGACTAGGTCGAGTTCTTGAACTGTGCAAAAATGTACCTCCTGTTCTTCCGGCTTTATTCACAATATTTTCAGTAAGTTCAATATAATTTCCGCTATTATCTGCGTTTTTATCTTGAATAAGTTCAACAATGCCTGCCCATCCTCTTCTTAATCCGATCACTTTATATCCCTCTCTAATTGCTCTTATTGTAATAGCTCTTATTGCGGGATTTAATCCGGGAACATCACCACCTCCCGTTAAAATTGCTATAGTTCCTTTAATTTTCTTTGCCATATACTTATATTAAAAATTGTAAATTTATAATTTTGTTTATAATTCTGATATTAATATAATTACTAATCAATATATATTATCAAGTTATTGATATTTAGATATTAAAATAATCTATTATTTTACAGCAAAATCTTTTGTTCTTATTTTTTTATATAATAACTCAATATCTTTTACCTGAATACGTTTCTTTTCAGTATTATCAAATTTAATAACTGTTCCCGAAATTGACTTAAGAGTTTTCTTTTTATCAGTAATAATTTTTGCAGTTAAAAACTCATAGTTATTTTGCTTAACATCTTTTATTTTTTTTATGTTTGTAGAAGAATCAACACTTCCATCATCGTAATTTGCATAAAGTTTTATTTTTTTCTCTAAATGTTCATAATAGGGAACAACAAAAATACCAGCTTTTAAAATATACTCTCCATATTTCTTCTCTTTAATATCAAAGTCTAATGGATTTTTAAAATCTAATGTATTAAATGACCACTTTTGGTTTTTATTCCACAAATTATTAATTCTTTTTTTTGTCAATTCAGATTGGACACTATCAAAGAAATTTTCTAAAGAATCATATATTAATAAATATTCATCAGTATGCAACGAATAATATTTTATAGTTTTATCAAAATCTTCTCTTGAAACATTATGTTTTTTTAAAACAGAGTTATAAACACTTATTGAATCACTTTTTTTATCTTTTGTAAGATTCATATTTGATATTATTCCATCTGCTTTATGCATATCAATAAGTAAATTAAAAAAAATATCTTCATCAATAATTTCTCTTTTTTTAACAGAATCTGAACATGAAAACACTGTAATTATCAATAGAGTATAGATAAATATTTTGAACATATTATTTTATTTTGGACTTCGAAATAAACTATATTTTTTAACTTATCAAAGAGAAGTCTAATTTATAATCATTCTAAGTATTGTATTTAAAGATATTATAATCTTTTTTTCTATTTTTGGTGCGAAATATAATGACATATAATTAAACACACAAAAATATGAAAGAAAAGAAAAATCCCGAAAAAAAAAGTGGAAAAAAATCAACTTCGCGTCGTGATTTTCTAAAAAAAGGACTTCTAGCAGGTGCAGGAACTGTGCTTGCTGGTGGAGTTGTTGGTTCATTTAATGCTTTTGCCCAAAATGGTGAAAAAATTAAAGTTTTAGGATCAGATGGAAAAGTAATGACAGTTGACAAGTCTCATTTACAAGAGATTGGTCTGAAAACCGAAGAAGAAATGCAAGTAGCCGGAAGAGAAGGAATCCCAGGTAAAAAATGGGTAATGGTAATTGATTTGGGCAAATGTAAGAATGCGAGATTATGTATGGCATCGTGCCAACATGCACACGAATTAAAACCAGAACAACATCACATTAATGTTTTAAGAATGGACAGAGGTGGAGATACTGCACCTTTCTTTATGCCAAAACCTTGTCAGCATTGCGACAACCCGCCATGTACAAAGGTTTGCCCTGTTGATGCGACTTTTAAAAGACAAGATGGAATTGTTCTTATTGATAATGAAAGATGTATTGGATGTAGATTCTGCATTGCTGCTTGTCCATATTCTGCAAGAATTTTCAATTGGTCCGACCCTAAAGACAAAGAAAAATACGAAGATGTTGAATATAATATTGAACTGAATGTACCTCAGAAAAAAGGTACAGTTTCAAAATGTTTATTTAGTGCCGACAGACTACGTGAAGGAAAATTGCCTTATTGTGTTTCTGCATGTCCTAATGGAGTTTATTGGTTTGGTGATGCTAACGAAGATGCTGTTACAAATGGAACTACAAAAGAAACAGTTCCTTTTAAAAAATTATTAAAAGACAATGCTGCTTACACTTTGTTGCCTGAATTAGGAACAAAACCAAGTGTTTATTATCTTCCTGAAAAAGACAGATTATTTCCTTTTGAATATGAAGGAAAAAGTGATTTGGAAGATAAACACCATTCTTAAAAAATAAATAATACTAATAATCAAAAAATAAAAATATGTCTGAAGTAAATAAAGAAGGAACAAAAAAAACAATAGGAACTATTGTTTCTGACCTTACGAGACCTATAAAAAATCATAAAGGTTTTACAATTTGGATTCTATTTCTACTGACTGTAATGGGAGTAGGAATGATGGCTTATGTTGACCAATTAGCAAACGGATTAGGAGTAACAGCAATGAGAGATTACATCTCTTGGGGTTTGTATATTTCAAGTTTTATATTTTTTATTGCAACTGCGTTAGTCGGAATGCTTATAAGTGCGGTTTTAGGACTTATAGGTATAAAATGGATAACTCCCATAGCAAGAATTGCAGAAATGATAGCTTTAGGATTTGCAATGTGGGCAGGATTAATAATCATATTTGATATGGGACGTCCTGACAGAGCTTTAAATTTATTTATACACGGAAGACTACAGTCCCCAATTCTTTGGGATGTTACTGTTGTTACAACCTATATAGCAATTAGTGTTTTATTATATTTATTACCTCTAATTCCGGATATGCCGTTTCTAAAAAAAGCAATGACAGACCAAGCAAAATGGAAACAAAAAATTTACAAAATATTATCATTTGGTTTTGAAGGAAGACCTGAACAATATAAATCTGTAAAAAAACTAATTAGAATACTCGCAATACTTATTATTCCTGTCGCCCTTGCAATTCATACAGTTACATCATGGTTATTTGCATTAACTCCAAGAGTTGGTTGGGACTCAACAATTTTTGGACCTTACTACGTAACAGGAGCTTTTGTTGCAGGTGGTGCAGCTGTTATGATTGCAATGTTTGTACTTAGTAGAAATTATAATTTAAAAGATTATATAACGGATTTTCATTTTGATAAAATGGGAAAATTACTTGTGTTATTAATGCTTGTTTATTTTTATTTTAACATTAACGAATATATTGTTCCGGGATATAAAATGAAAGCTGGTGATGATCATCATATTCTTGGATTATTTACAGGGCATTATGCAAAAATGTTTTGGACTGTTCAATTAGGAGGTCTGATAATACCTATAATATTATTGCTTTTCAGAAGAATGAGAAAACCATTACCTTCATTATTTATTGGTATTGCAGTTATTATTGGTGCATTCTTTAAAAGATATATAATAACTATTCCAACACTTGTTCACCCTCATTTACCAATCCAAAATGTGCCCGAAGAATTTCATTCTTATTGGCCTAATGCTTGGGAATGGGCAATTACCATGATGGCAATAGCCGGTGCTGTTTTAATTATTACAATTCTTGCAAAACTTTTTCCAATAATACCAATTTGGGAAATTGCCCATGAAGAAGGTATTACAAATGAAGAAATGAACAAATATGTTGAAGAATCATAAGTTTTTTATCGTAAATTATAAAATCGAAAATTTAATAAAATGACATACTTAAATAAAATAAAAATATTTATATTTGTTTTCATGTTTATGCTGTTTTCATTCAGTATAAATGCACAATGGAATATTCCTGCCGATGCAAAAAACAAAAAACCACCTGTTGACCCTACTCATACTTTAGTAAAAACAGGAAAAGATTTATATAAATCTAATTGTGCATCTTGCCATGGAACACCAGGAGAAGGCAACAACATTGCAGCAATAGGTGCAACAGACTTAGGATCAGGAGATTATCAGCACTCACATTCTTCAGGACAAACTTTTTTCCAAGTTGAACAAGGAAATGGAGGAATGCCATCTTTTAGAGATAAATTTAGCTCCGATGAAAAATGGTGCTTAATTTTTTACATCAAAAGTTTTGATAAAGATTTTAAAATAACAGGAGAAGAATTAAAAGAACAAAAAGCAGACTTGCGACTAAGTTTGATTGAAAAAATCAGAACCGTTAAAGCTTATGCAACAACAAAAGACAAAAGCGGAAAAGAAATTGCTTTGGAAGGAGCAGATGTTCAATTTTTCATTAAAAGGATGTTTGGAAATATGCAAATAGGAGAAATTGTTACAACAGACAATAAAGGAATTGCTTCAATTAAAATTCCTGAGAATATTCCGGGAGACGAAGAAGGTAATTTAAACTTACTTGTAAAGTTTAAAGATACAGACACTTACGGAAAAGCGATAAAATCCAAAACAATAAAATGGGGAACTAAATTGGAAATTGTTAATATAACAGACAAAAGAGAAATGTGGGGATCTTTACACAGAGTTCCTTTATGGGTTCTATTTTCTTACTTGGGGATGACAATTGGAGTTTGGCTTGTTATTGGATATGTAGTGTTCCAAATAATAAGATTGAAAAAACTTTAAAACAATAAAAAAAGTCTGCAAATGCAGACTTTTTTTATACCCAACTTATCCAACTTAAATCGGGGGCAATAAACACCTCTATTTATATGGGTTTTAATCCGCTTTTCATATCCTTCTCTATCAACAATATAAACTATAACTCTTAAAGGTCAATTAAAATCAATTAATAAAAAAATATCTATTTTTCATCTTCTCTCCATAAGTATCTTGCTTGCCCCCTTTTCTAATATATTATAAAAATATCTTATGCTTTTTAATTTTTTATATTGTGTTAAAAAAATGATAAAAATCACATTTGTATATTATTTTTAGTTGTTAATTTGCACTAAAATATTTATCTTATTAGATTAATTGATTATTTTTACAAATTAAAACATAAATAACTGCTAATATGCGACCTGATTTCACAAAAGTAGATATTAAATCATTCAAAATTTTAGAAAAAAAATCTAAAACAAAGGGTGAAAAATTTATAACTCCCGAACAAATCGAATTAGATGCTTTCTATACAAAAGAAGACATGAAAGACATTGAACATCTTGGTTTTGCGGCAGGAATACCTCCTTACCTTAGAGGCCCATATTCAACAATGTACGTAATGCGTCCGTGGACTATTAGGCAATATGCAGGATTTTCAACGGCAGAGGAGTCAAATGCTTTTTACAGAAGAAACCTTGCAGCAGGACAAAAAGGTCTTTCTGTTGCTTTTGACCTTGCAACTCACAGAGGGTATGACTCTGACCATGAGCGTGTTGTAGGAGATGTTGGGAAAGCAGGAGTTGCGATTGATTCTATTTTAGATATGGAAGTTTTATTCAACCAAATTCCATTAAATAAAATGTCCGTTTCAATGACTATGAATGGTGCAGTTTTACCAATTTTAGCATTTTATATTGTTGCAGGATTAGAACAAGGAGCAAAATTAGAAGAACTTTCTGGGACAATTCAAAATGATATCCTTAAAGAATTTATGGTTAGAAACACATACATCTATCCTCCCCAGCCGTCAATGAGAATTATTGCAGATATTTTTGAATATACTTCTAAAAAAATGCCAAAGTTTAATTCAATTAGTATTTCGGGCTACCATATGCAAGAAGCGGGAGCAACTGCTGATATTGAACTTGCATATACACTTGCTGATGGATTAGAATATTTAAAAACAGGAGTGGCAGCAGGCATGGATATTGATTCTTTTGCTCCCAGACTATCTTTCTTTTGGGCAATAGGAATGAATCATTTTACGGAAATTGCAAAATTACGTGCAGCTCGTATGCTTTGGGCAAAAATTGTTAAGCAATTTAACCCAAAAAATCCAAAATCAATGGCACTCAGAACACATAGCCAGACCTCAGGTTGGAGCTTAACAGAACAAGACCCTTTCAATAATATTGCACGAACTTGTATAGAAGCAACAGCTGCTGCACTTGGGCATACCCAATCTCTACATACTAATGCTTTGGATGAAGCAATTGCACTCCCTACTGATTTTTCAGCAAGAATTGCAAGAAACACTCAAATATATTTACAAGAAGAAACAGGTATAACAAAAACTGTTGATCCATGGGCAGGCTCGTATTATGTTGAAAAATTAACGCATGAAATAGTACATAAAGCATGGAAGTTAATTGAAGAAGTTGAAGAACTTGGAGGAATGTCAAAAGCTGTGGAAACAGGAATCCCAAAAATGCGAATTGAAGAAGCTGCTGCCAGAAAACAAGCAAGAATTGATAGTGGAAAAGATACAATTGTTGGTGTAAATAAATACAGACTTGAAGAAGAAGAACCTCTTGATATTTTAGAGGTTGATAATACAGCAGTTAGAAAATCTCAAATTGAACGTTTAAAAAAACTTAAAGCAAACAGAAATAAGAAGGAAGTTACAAAGGCTTTGGAAGCAATTACTGAATCAATGAAAACAGGAAAAGGAAATCTTCTTGAACTTTCAGTTGATGCTGCAAAAAAAAGAGCAAGTCTTGGAGAAATTTCAGATGCAATTGAAAAAGTTACAGGTAGATATAAAGCTGTTATTAGATCAATATCAGGTGTTTATTCATCAGAATCTAAAAATGATATGAGTTTTGAAAAAGCAAAAGATTTAGCAAATAAGTTTGAAGAACAAGAAGGCAGACGCCCAAGAATAATGATTGCAAAAATGGGACAAGACGGACACGACAGAGGAGCAAAAGTTGTTGCAACAGGATATGCCGACATAGGTTTTGATGTGGACATAGGTCCACTATTTCAAACACCTGCCGAAGCTGCAAAACAAGCAGTAGAAAATGATGTTCATATACTTGGAGTTTCAAGTTTGGCTGCAGGGCACAAAACTCTTGTTCCGCAAGTTATTGCAGAACTTAAAAAATTAGGGCGTGATGATATTATGGTAATTTGCGGTGGTGTTATTCCTCATCAAGATTATCAATTTCTTTATGATGCAGGAATTGTAGGGATTTTCGGACCTGGCTCTTCTGTTTCTGAAGCTGCTATTGAAATTTTGGGTGTTTTGATGGGCTAAGTAGGTACATATTAAATAGGATATGTCCATAATTCATGTATTTTGCAATAAAAGTTGGAGTGCAATTTTATTAATTTACTGTAATTAACTAACTTATACATTTATTAAATTTGTAAATTTTAGTCGCACCCCGACTTGCGGATTTAAGGAATAATACTTATTTAAAAAGTTATTGTTTAATAAATTTTTGTATAAAAACTTCATTATTCATAAAAGTTTTTAGAAAATAAAGCCCGTTTACAAAATTTAATGTTTCAACTTTTGCATATTTAGTATTTACAATTTTAGAAAATATTATTTTTCCTGAAACATCTGAAACTTCAATTTTGTCTATGTTGTTTTGTGAATTTATTGTTAAATAATTTGTTACGGGGTTAGGATAAATATTTATGTCCTGATTTTTTACATTGCTAACATCACTTGTTGTATATTGATATTTGAATATGGTGCCTTTATTATTTGCCCCACCTTCACTTGTCATTCCGTAAAGATAATTGCCGACTTTTAGAAGAGAACCTCTAGGGTATCTTCCATCTGTTCCGTCAAATTCGTAAAGAACTGTATATGCTAAATTTTCATCTACTTTAAAAATTGTTCCGACATCATCAGCACCTCCTTTTTTTGCCATTCCATAATATTCAGTTCCTGCTTTAATAAGAGAACCTTCGGGATTTGCACCAGTTGACCAATCAAAATTATAAGACATATATGAGGAAGTTGATAAATTTCTTCTTATAATTGTTCCATAGTCAGATGTACCACCTTCTGATGCCATAAAAAAAATAAAAGGCTCATCAATTAACACATCTCCTTTAGGAGCATATCCATCATTATTATTGTCTTCATCAAAAATAAAAAGAGTATACGGCTCAGAACCATCTTTTTTTGGAAAAGCTACTGTACCTGAATTACTGCTTACATTATTTTCTAATGTTGTTATATATAAATGATCGTTATAAATTACAGGAGTACTTTGACAATTATGATAAGCATCAATGAAATCAAGAATTATAGTAAAACTATCATCACTTAATTTAATTTTAAATAGTGTACCATATCCATTTGTTCCTCCCGAAGAAGTAGTCCCGTATAGATATGTCCCGTCAGACACAAATCCGGCGTATGGATATTGACCTGTAACAGCATCATCTAAATCAATTATTTTTGAATAGGCATTATTATTTTTATTAATTTTAAAAACAACACCATCACTATTTGCACCTCCCAAAATTGTCATCCCATAAAGATAATCACCTTCCAAGCACAATGAACCAAAAGGTGAAACTCCGGAACTTATAGTAAAATCAAACATTTTTGTATAAGTATTATCAGAAATTTTAATTTTAAAAATTACTCCGAAATTATCTGCTCCTCCTACCGCAGCCATTCCATATAAATATGTTCCGTCTGAAATTAAAGAACCATATGGATTACCACCATTTGTTCCGTCGAAATCAAGAACTGTTGTCAATTGAGCGTTCAAATTAAATAATGCTGTAATAAGCAATAATGTAATTAATGTAATCTTTTTCATTTTTTTTAAATTTTTATAGTTTATATTAAATTATATAAATCCGTTAATGCAGGATTGTTTTCTTTTACTAATTGATGTAATATTTCAGGATGAAACTTTTGTAAAATATTTTCTCTTTCTGTTGCTTCACTACTATTTTCGTAACTTTCCCAATAGACTAACTTTGTATTTTTTTTATTTTTGCTTTTTAAAAGTTTTAATCTTCTTTCCATATCGGAAGTTACCCCGAGTGAATAAAATTTATTCTCTTTTGTATATATTATATATGTATAAAATATTGACAATGTTATTTACATTTTATTATACAAATTGAATTGTTGCATCAAACATAATTATAAAAACATAAATATTTTAAAAGTTTTATAAAACAAGGATAGAATTAATATAATAGATTAACAAACAGGAAGTTGAGAAAATAAAACAAACCTGCAATTTTATAAAACTGTAAGAAATTTTAGTTTATTTCGTATTTTCATTTCTAAATTTTGAAGGAGTAGTTCCGGTTTCTTTTTTAAAAACGGCATTAAATGTTGAAAGGGTATTAAAGCCGGAATCGTATGCAACAGCTTCAATTTTAAGACTTGTATTTATAAGAAGTTCTTTGGCAGTTTCAATTCGGTATTTGTTTATAAAATCTCTGAAATTGCAACTGTGTTTTCTGTTAATTATTTCAGACAAATAATTTGGTTTTGTATTTACTGCAAGAGCTAATTTTTGAAGTGACAAATCAGCTTCTAAATACTGTTTGCTATTTTTTAAAAGTTGCAAAATTTCAATGTTTTTCTTATCTATAAATTCATCGCTTAAATTAGAAGATGTATAACGTAAAAGTTTTTTTTGCTTTTCAATTTGTATTTTAATATGCCTTTTATACAAGATAAATGCAAAGATAAGTGCAATGAAGAAAGCTATATTTATTCCATAAAATAAATTTGTTCTATAAAACCTTTCTTCTATTGTTATTTTAACAACTTGAGTTGCCTCATTCCAAACTCCGTCATTATTTGCTCCTTTAATGAAATATATAATTGCCCGAAGGAAGATTAAAATATTCTGCTTTAAATTCATTTTCCGAATAAACCCAAGTACTGTCTTGATTTTCAAGGAAATACGCATATTTGTTTTTTTCGGGCTGAATAAAATTTAATACACATAAAGTAAACTCGATATGATTTTGAGAGGGATTTAAAATAATAGAATTGTTTTTATTTATTTGATTTCCATTTACTTTTATATTTTCGATTATTACGGGCGGTACATAATTATTTATTGCTAAACTATCGGGATGAAAAATGTACATTCCGCTTATTCCTCCAAAATATAAATAGCCATTTTTATCTTTTTTTGCAAAATTTTCGTAAAATTCTAGTTCTTGCGCACCATAATCGTTAATATAAATTTCACTTTCCAAGCCGTCAGATTTTCCAAAATTTACAAAATGCTTTGTAAGAATATTAAATTTTGAAATATTATGAGTTGTAGAAATCCATAAATTACCATTATTATCATCAATTATACCTTTTATATCATCAGAAGGAAGTCCATTCTCCTTATTATAAGATGAAAACTTTTTTGTTTCAAAATCATAATAATTTAATCCGCCGTCAGTTCCTATCCACAACTTATTATTTTTTTCAAAAATGCAGTTTATTTTATTTGATGAAATTGAATTTTTATTTTTAAAATTATTTTTAAAAATTGTAAAATTACCAGCACTTTCATTAAATTTATTTAAACCGTCTTCCGTGCCTACCCATATATTTCCGTATGAATCGCAAAAAATACTTGAAACATAATTATTACTTAAACTATTAGGGTTATCCTTATCGTATGTAAAATGAATAAACTTTTTTGTTGCCTTGTTAAATTTTGTAATACCTCTATAAATACTTCCTAACCAAAGGTTTCCATTTTTATCTTCACAGAGTGATATAATATTTTTTCCGCCAATGGAATTATAATTATTTTTTTCGTATTTGTAATTTTTAATTTGCTTTGTATATGGATTATAAGTGTACAAACCATTTTCTGTTCCTATTTGCAATAAATTATTAGTATCATACAAAAGTGAGAATATTCTTTTGGTATTTTTTAACAACTTATTTATATTTTTTGCTCTTTCAGGATGATTTCTTTTGAAATAAAACAAACCGGCTACATCAGTTCCCAGCCAAACTGTTGATGCACTGTCGAATGCTACATTTAAAAACGGTAAAGCGGGCAAAGATTTATTACTGTTATGCGAAATTGTAAAGAATTTTTTATTTTTTTTTAGAATATTAATTCCTGCAAATTCTGTCCCAAACCACATATATCCAGCTTTATCCTGATAGCATGATACTAAAATATTATTTGAAATAGAATTTTTATTATCCTTTTTAGGCAAATAATTTACAATTTGCTTTCTATTTTTTGATATTTTATATAGTCCTCCAAACCAAGTTCCTACCCATAAATTTTGCTGATTATCTTCTTTTAAAAACATTAAATAATAATAGCCTCTTTTTAAGTTTTTGTTAAAATAAAACCTTTCTTGTTCGTTATTGTTATGATTATATTCAACAATGAAACCATAATGAGTGCCTATTAAAATGTTTCCTTTGTAATCTTCAATAATGTTTGCTGCATAAGATTTTAATTTTGGAAGTTTTTCGGCATCTTTTTTATTAATAAATTCAATTTTTTTATAAGAATTGTTTAGGGGATTAAATTGTAAAATGAAATTTTTGTCAGTATTTAGCCAAAATCTATTTTTTTTATAAATATATAAATTTATTAAATGTGCCGAAGAAGTTTGTGTGTAAACAAATTCATTAAATATATTTTTTCCTTCGTTGTATGAAAATATTTTTTGATTTTTTGCGTCAAGAAACCAGAATAAACCATTGGTATCTTCATTTATTGAAATGATTTTAGCATCGGTAAGTTTCTCATTTACAAAACGTTCAAAATAATTATTCTCATAATTATATTTATTTGCTCCTTTATTAGTTGCTACCCAAAGTTCACCTTTTGAGCTTACAAAAATTTGATTACAAAAATTACTTCCGATGGAATTGGGCTTGTCAGGAATGTGTTTATATTCATAAAACTGTTTTGCATCGTACCTAATAATTCCATTTTTTGTAGCAAACCACATTTGCCCAATAGTATCCTGATTTATTGAAGATATACTGTTTTGAGATAAACCTTCCTCTGTTTTTAAATGATAAAAATCTAAATTTACTCTTTTGGCTTGTTGGGAAAAGATTGTATTTGCACAACAAAACTGTATTAGTAATATTGCAATAGTTTTTATAAAGTTAATTTTGTGTGCTAATTTTAAAGACATCTTTACAAAAAGATTAGAATTAAAGCTAAAAATCAAAATTAGTAAAACTTTTTTGTAAATTCATTGTTATACGAAAAAGATAAAAAAACGAGTTAAAACCCGTCTAAATAGAAACATTTTAACCCACAACTTAAAGTCGTAGGTTAAAAAAAATATTTCTAATGTTATATTAGTATGATTATTGACACTAGTTAAAAATATCCTTTTTACTAATTTCAATAAGTTTCCCATATTTTGAAAGTTCTTCTTTATTAAAGCGTTTTGCATCTCCAATAATAAAAATATTTAGAGGATGCTTATTTAAATTTTGTTTATAGAAATCAGTAATATCAGAAAAATTTATGTTTTTATATTCTTTTATGTAAATTTTTCTTGGGTCATCTTTATATCCTTGTTTTTGCCATTTTGAAACTGAATTTGAAAGTTGCCTAAAAGATGGCCTGTAAGAATTAACAGATTTTTCTAAAGCATCTTTTATAATATCCAATCGTTGGGGCTTCTCTGGCATATGTGTAACCAAATTATTAAACACTTCAATTGCTTCCAAAGTTTTGTCTGCCTGGCAACCAATTGAACCTTTAAAATATGATTTGTACCCAAAAAGTTTAGGGTTAAAATATCTTGCCCAAGCAGAATATGCTAAAGAACGAAATTCCCTTACCTCTTGAAACACAAGCGAATACATTCCTCCTCCAAAATATTCATTAAATGCTTTTGCTGTTGGAATATCTTTTTTATCAATTATATCTCCTTCTTGATAAAAAGAAATATTACTTTGAACTAATTTTGGGTCGTCTATCAAATAAATTGTTCTTTCTTTAAATTCTTTTCTTGCAAAAATATGTGGTGATTTAGTGTCTTTTAAATTATTTTTAATTATTAAATTTTTAAGAATTTTATCTGTAACAAATTTAGAATTTCTCTTACCTACATAATAAATTTCAGCTTCATAAGAAAAAGCATCATTTAAGTCTGCAATAAGTTCAGAAGATGTAAGTTTTTTAATATCGTCAATTTTAAAACGTCTTAAATAATCAGATTTATTACCATAAAGAGCATACTGAAAAAGTGCATCACTAAGATTGTAAGTATCTTTTTTTTCCATCTTTCTACCCATTTTTTCTTCACGGCTAAGTTTTTTAAGTTGCTTATCATCTGCTTTCATTTTTGTAAGAAGTTCATTTGCAAGTTTTAATGTTGCATCAAAATTTTCTTCTAAACCATCTATTGAAATTGTTGTATAATTATCATCAACACTTGCATAAATACTTGCACCATTTTTTTGAAGTTCTTTCTTAAAGTCTGTAAAGTTATGTTTATCTGTACCCAAATTACTAAAATATGCAATTGCTTGGTCAAGTTTAGGGTTTTCATAAGTTCCTTTTCCAAACTTAATTTTAATACTAAAAATATCGTTAATTTTGTTTTCAGTATAATAATAATGAACATTTTTTGCAATATCTTCAAAAACTACATCTTTTCCAAAGTCAATAAACATTGGTTTATCTGGTGACACAGGCATTTTTTCAATTCTTTTAGCAAAATCTGATTTTTTCTCTCCATTTTTTGGAATAATTGGCTTGTATTTTGGTTTTGCTAGTTTATGTTTTTTTGGAAAACCTGTTTTTGAATAAAGTGCAATATAATTTTCCCCATAATATTTATTTGCAATTTTTACAATATCATCTTTTGTTAATTTATCAACTTCGGCAGAATATTTAAGAATTTTATCCCATTTTTCGTTGGTAAGAAAAGCATCCATAATGTAATAGCCTCTCGAATTTGCATCTTCAAGTTTCTTATTAAAATTTTTCTTTAAATTAACTTTTACAGCTTTTAACATTTCATCGGAAAATTCTCCATTTTTAACTTTTTCAACTTCTTCCAAAATCATTTTTTCAACTTTTTTTAATGATTGCCCAATTAATTTTGGCACGAAAAATATAATATTTGAACCTAAGTCGTATTGTTGAAAAGGCATAACTCCTGCCATCATAATTTTATTATCGGTATATAATTTATCCAACAATCCTGTTTGTGAAGAGTTTGCTAAAATATTATCAATCACTTCCATAGCAAGTTCATCACTATGTCCTTTGGGTACTGTTCTGAATGCAAGAATTCCAACTTTAATTGGTGTGTATCTTTTAGTAATTAGTTTTCTACCATTAATATTTTGTAGCGGATAGTCTTTCATTTTAGGAATTTTTCCTGTTCTCCAAATTCCAAATTTCTGTTCAATTATGGGTTTAACTTTTTCTTTATCAAAATTTCCGACAAGAATAAGAGCCATATTATTTGCAACATAATAAGTTTGGAAATATTCTTTCATTTTTCTTAGAGATGGGTTTTTAAGGTCTTTAACTGTACCAAGAACGGTATTCTCGTATGGATGTCCTTTGTACAAACTTTTGTTTATCTCTTCAAAAAGTTTCATAAATTGATTATCCATTGACCTGTTTTTTTCTTCATAAACAGTTTCTAGTTCAGACTGAAAAAGTCTGAAAACCGGATGAATAAATCTGTCGCTTTGCACTTCGCACCATTTTTCAAATTGGTCGGCAGGGAAATAGTTATGATATGCTATCATGTCTTGTGCAGTAAAAGCGTTTATACCTTTTCCTCCCATTTTTGTAATTACTTTATCAAATTCGTTAGGAATGGCAAATTGTGCTGCTTTTATTGATAAATCATTAATTTTCAATGATATTTTTTCTCGTTCTGTAAGATCTTTTGTTGCACGAAGTTTGTCGTACATAATTTCGATGCTATCAAGAAAAACTTTTTCGCTTTTATAGTCAACAGTTCCAAGTTTATCAGTTCCCTTAAACATAATATGCTCAAAATAATGTGCAATTCCTGTTGCATCATCAGGGTCGCGTTTGCTACCTCCTTTTACTGCAATCATACCAAATACGTTTGGTTGCGATTTATCGACATTGAGATAAACAGTAAGCCCGTTTTTAAGTTTATATTGTTCAACATCGAGAGGGTTTGACTGTGCAAAAACTAATGAAGTTAAAAGAACTGCGAAGAAAAGGGATGTTAGTTTTTTCATTTTAATGAATTTTTTAATGGTTTAATATAATGTTATAAAACGTATTTAGTTTTTGTTTGTTACAAATATAAACAAAAAAAGTCCGAATAAATTCGGACTTTAACTTTAAGTTCTTTTTTGAACTATTTTACAGCATCAACAACAGCTTTAAAAGCTTCTGGATGGTTCATTGCTAAATCAGCAAGAACTTTTCTGTTGAGTTCAATTCCTTTTTTATGAATTTTTCCCATAAATTCAGAATATGACATATCATATTGTCTTACTCCTGCATTAATGCGTTGAATCCATAATGCTCTGAAATTTGCTTTTTTCTTTTTTCTGTCTCTGTAAGCATATGATAATGCTTTTTCGTGTGCATTTTTAGCAACAGTCCAAACATTTTTTCTTCTTCCGAAGTAACCTTTTGTTTGTTTTAGGACTTTTTTTCTTCTTGCTCTTGATGCAACCTTGTTTGTTGAACGTGGCATACTTTTTAATTTTTTTTGAATATCGGCGGTTATCTTTAACGCTTAAAGCCTGTATTCAGGTTAATACTTTGTTTGTTTTAGCGGATGTGGTCAAAAAAAGACTCTTAAATTAACATTCCTACCGGGTTTTTAAACCATTTTTTTGCTTATATCTATTTTAAAGCTAAAAGTTTTCTTACGTTTTTATCGTCAACTTTGTGGACAATTGCATCGTAACCTAAATTTCTTTTACGCTTTTTAGATTTCTTAGTCAAAATATGACTTTTGAAAGCATGTTTTCGTTTAATTTTACCGGTTCCTGTTAATTTGAACCTTTTCTTCGCTCCGCCTTTGGTTTTCATTTTAGGCATAACTTTCTCCTTTTAAAATTATTAATAAATATATAATAAAAACTTGCAAAAATGCAAGTTTAAAACTTTGTTCTATTTGTTTTTAATTGGTGCAATAAACATTGTCATTCTTTTCCCCTCTAATTTAGGCATTTGCTCAACTTTCCCAACTTCTTCAAGGGCTTGTGCAAACTCTAAGAGTTTAATCTTTCCTTGATCTTTATAAACAATTGTTCTTCCTCGGAAGAATACAAATACTTTTACTTTTGCTCCTGCTTCTAAAAATTTCTTAGCATGGTCTAATTTAAAATTAAAATCATGCTCATCAATATTTGGTCCAAAGCGAATTTCTTTAATAACAACTTTTTGCTGTTTTGATTTCAGCTCTTTTTGTTTCTTTTTTTGTTCAAAGATAAACTTCTGAAAATCAATTACTTTACAAACAGGAGGGTTTGCGTTAGGTGAAATTTCAACAAGAGTTAGCCCTTGTTCATCAGCTATTTTCAAAGCTTCCTCCAATGAGAAAATTCCTGTATCAATGTTTTCGCCTACTAACCTTACAGTTTTTGCACGAATATATTTACCGGTTTTAAACTTATACTTTAAGTTATCTTCTCTTTTTTTATAAACTCTTCTTTTTCTGATTGTTCTATTTTTTTAATTAAACAAAAAATTTAATTTGCAAAGATAATATTTATTTTAATTCTTCTGCAACTCTATCGTTAATAAATTTTGAAAAATCTTCAATTGACATTGTTCCAATATCTCCTTCCCCTTGTTTTCTAACAGAAAGTAAGTTATTTTCAACTTCTTTTTCTCCTACAATTAACATAAATGGAATTCTTTTTAACTCATTGTCTCTTATCTTCTTACCAATTTTTTCATTTCTGTTATCTACGGTAACTCTTACATCTGAAAGGTTTAGTTTTTCCATTACACCTTTTGCGTAATCATTGAATCTTTCACTGATAGGTAAAATTACTGCTTGCTCAGATGTTAACCAAAGTGGGAATTTTCCTGCTGTATGCTCAATTAAAACAGCAACAAAACGTTCCATTGAACCAAATGGTGCTCTATGAATCATAACTGGTCTGTGTTTTTTATCATCACTACCTGTATATTCTAATTCAAAACGTTCGGGTAAATTATAATCAACTTGAATTGTTCCAAGTTGCCAACTTCTTCCGAGTGCATCTTTTACCATAAAATCTAGTTTAGGTCCATAGAATGCTGCTTCGCCATATTCAACAACTGTTTTTAAGCCTTTTTCTTCACAAGCTTCAATAATTGCATTTTCAGCTTTTTCCCAATTTTTATCAGATCCAATATATTTACTTTTATCATCTTTATCTCTTAGAGAAATTTGGGTTGTAAAGTTTTCAAAATCAAGTGTTTTAAAAATATACAAAACAATATCAATCACTTTAATAAATTCTTCTTTTAGTTGATCTGGTCTGCAAAAAATATGTGCATCATCCTGGGTAAATCCTCTCACACGTGTAAGTCCATGTAATTCACCACTTTGCTCGTACCTGTAAACAGTTCCAAATTCTGCAAATCTTATTGGTAAATCTTTATATGAATATGGTTTTGCTTTATAAATTTCGCAATGATGGGGACAATTCATAGGTTTCAAAAGAAATTCTTCATCATCTGATGGTGTTTTTATCGGTTGAAATGAATCTGCTCCGTATTTTGCATAATGTCCTGATGTTACATAAAGTTCTTTCTGTCCAATATGAGGAGTAATTACGGGTTCATAACCATATTCTGTTTGAACTTTCTTTAAGAAATTTTCTAAGCGTTCTCTTAATTTTGCACCTTTGGGTAACCAAAGAGGAAGCCCCTGCCCTACTCTGCTTGAGAATGTAAATAATTCAAGTTCTTTTCCTAACTTTCTATGGTCCCGTTTTTTTGCTTCTTCAAGCAAAACAAGATATTCAGTTAAAAGTTTTTGTTTTGGAAAACTTACTCCATATATTCTTGTTAGTTGTTTGTTTTTTTCGTCTCCTTTCCAATATGCTCCGGCAATGCTCATTATTTTCATTGCTTTTATGTAACCGGTATTAGGCAAATGAGGTCCTCTGCATAAATCGGTAAAATTTCCTTGTTCATAAAAAGTTATTGTACCATCTTCTAGTCCACTAATTAAATCAACTTTATATTCATCTCCTTTTTCCGTATAATATTTTAATGCCTCATCCTTACTCATATCTTTTCGGATGTACTCATTTTTTTGTTGAGCAAGCTCTAGCATCTTTTTTTCAATCTTTGGAAAATCTTTGTCTGAAATTGTTTTTCCTTCCGGAAGGTCAACATCATAGTAAAAGCCATTACTTACCGAGGGCCCTACCCATAACTTAATGCCTGGATATAAGGTTTCAAGTGCCTCTGCCATAAGATGTGCAGAAGAGTGCCAAAATGCATCTTTTCCTTGTTCAGAGTCAAATTTATAAATTGCAAAATTGGCATCTTCATTAATCGGTCTTGTTAAATCATAAGTTTTACCATTTACACCAACTGCAACTGCTTCTTTTGCAAGACGATTGCTAATTCCTTTTGCTATTTCTAAGCCTGTTATTCCTTTTTCAAATTTCTTTTCTGTTTTATCCGGGAATGTTATTTTTATCATAATCTTTTATTTTTTTAATACACAAATACAAAATGTGTATTTAATTAAGTTCGCAAAGATAGTATTGAAATTTTAATTAGGAAATTTTAAACATATAAGAAATATTCATTATAACCCATATTATTATGCTACACATAGGTAAATCAATTGTTTTTCTGAAAGAAAGAGTAAATAAAATAGGTAAAATAGGTATTATTTTAGCATTAATAGCAATTCCTCTTTTATCTTATCAAAATCCTGAAAGTATAAATTCCGGGTACTTATGGCTGTTATATGCCTTAGTTGTGTTTTTTGCTTGGGGTTTACAGGCATTTTTCATGAAATCTGCAAATGAATTTATGTCAACAGAAAGTATATTCTTTTATATGACAATAACAGGCATAATCCTTACTCCAATTGCAATTTATATGACCGATTTTTCACAAGACATAAACTATGGTATTTCAGGAATGTGGTCATCCTTTTTAATACAAATTTTGAACTCAGTTGGAGCATTAACAATTGTTTTTGCTTTTAGATATGGTAAAGCAATGATTGTTAGCCCTTTAACAAATGCCGGAGCACCTGTTGTAACAATAATACTTTCATTAATTATATATATGACTATTCCTTCAAACATAGTTATTGCAGGCATGATATTAGCAATAATATCAACATTCCTGTTAGCAAAAGAAGATTAAAGTAAATTTAAATTAAACAGTAAAAAAAGGTATATGTATTTTAAAAATTTAACCATATCATTTTTTGTATTTGCAAATATTATGTTCATTTCTTGCAATAATTCTAATAAATCCAGTATTATTATAGAAAACAACAATTTAAAAATTGAATTTAACAACCTATTACATTCAAAAATATCTGTCCCTTATGATATTGAAAATGAAATAAGTAATAACTATACTGCATCTGAATTTATCGAAGTTAAACAATCACTTATACAAGATTTCAAAATTACGGATAATTCTGAAAAAGATTTTTCAGATAAAATTGGAAAAGGGAAGATTACAACTTTAAAAGGAATTTTTGAGAAAAATAATATTAAAATTGAAAAAATCATTGAATTAAAAACATATAAGAATTTTGATAATGAAATTTTCATAAAAGTTTATTATGTAAATAAAAATACTGATACTATCTCTGTTAATAAATGGGTAAATAATTCGTACCAAATTAACAGAAGAAAAAGTGATACAATTTTTTGGTCTTTTCAAGGAAGCTCTTCTTTCAAACGTGCAGATTGGATTTTGCCTTTAAATGCAAAATTTTATCAAAAAAATTATATGGGAATGAATAATTCTGACTATGGAGGAGGCATTCCGGTTCTAGATATTTGGCGTTCAGATGTTGGAATAGCAATAGGACATACAGAACTCGTCCCAAAACTCAACTCTCTCCCTGTAAAAACTAACAAAACAGGAAAAATTGCAGAAATTAGTTTAGAGTTTGACTATAATCAAAATAGCCCTAAATTAGGGTATAACGATACACTTTCAACATTTGAAACTTTTGTTATGTCTCATAAGGGAGATTGCTATAGTCCTCTAAAACAGTTCTCACAATATATGCGAGCAAAAGGAATAATATTTATAAATCCGGAGCCTAGTGCATATGAGCCAATTTGGTGTGCTTGGGGATACGAACGTGAATTTACTTTAAAAGAAATAATAACTACCTTACCAAAAGTAAAAGAACTTGGCATTAAATGGGCAGTTCTTGATGATGGTTATCAAATTGCAGAAGGAGATTGGAATGTTAATAAAGATAAATTTCCAAAAGGAGATTCTCAAATGAAAGATCTAGTTAATAAAATCCATTCATACGGATTAAAGGCAAAAATTTGGTGGGCACCCCTTGCAGCAGATCCATGTACTGATTTTGTTAAAGACCACAAGGACGCAATAATAACAAATGAAGAAGAAGTTCCAAGATTTATAACTTGGTGGGATTCATACTATATGTCATCTGCAGATAGTGCAACAATTAAACACACCCATAGTGTTTTGGATATGTTTATTGACCAATGGGGTTTTGACGGTTTAAAAATGGACGGGCAACACATGAATGCTGCACCAAAAAATCAAAATTGGGCACAAAAAGGGACTATCCCAATTGACGCTGTTGAAAAAGTTCCTGCTTTCTTCAAAAATATTTATGAATATTCCACTAAAAAAGATAGTGATATTGTAATTGAAAACTGCCCTTGCGGATGTTGTATGTCTTTTTATAATATGCCATACATGAACCAAGCTGTTAGTTCAGACCCAACAAGTAGTTGGCAAATAAGGCTAAAAGGGAAAGTTTACAAAGCAATAATAGGAAAAACTGCGTATTATGGAGACCATGTTGAACTTTCTGATAATGGAAATGATTTTGCAAGTTCATTTGGCATAGGTGCTGTATTAGGAACTAAATTTACATACCCAAAAGACAACCCAAACGCTGAAACATCTTATCTATTAACACCTGAAAAAGAAATTATTTGGAAAAAATGGTTTAAACTTTATAATGAAAAGATGCTTTCAAAAGAAGATTACCTTGGAAACTTATATGATATTGGTTTTGATAAACCCGAAGCACATGTTATAAAAAAAGGAGATACTTTATACTATGCTTTTTATGCAGATAAATGGGATGGAGATATTGAACTTAAAGGACTAAAAAAAGGCAATTATCTTGTAAATGATTACTTTATTGGCAAAAATATAGGAACAATTAGTTCAGACAATCCAAAAATTAACACAAGTTTTAATAAATTTTTATTAATTGAAGTTTATGAAAACACACATGGCAAAAATTTTAAAACCAAAAGACATGACTAAAAAATGAGTTTTCCAAGTACATCTTAATAAATGCAAGTTAACTTTTAACTTTTAAACACTTAAAAAACCCATTATAAACACCTAACAACCAAGGGATAGACTAATGCATTTCCATAATTAAAATAGAATAAAAAAGGCTCACATGCGGGTGTCCTATGTGACCTTTAAAAATCAATAAAAATAGACACATGAAA
>CAMZKL010000029.1 GCA_947311255.1 uncultured Chlorobiota bacterium
CAAACAATTGCTCGACGGCGATAAAGGACCGAACACCGGCGGAATGGGAGCATACAGTCCCGTGCCTGGTATAAGTAACGAACTGATGCAAAAAATTCAAAATAAAATCATAATGCCCACATTGCAGGGAATTAAAGCAGAAAATTTCAATTACAAAGGCGTTATTTATTTCGGAATTATGATTAAAAACAACGAATCTTATCTGCTCGAATACAATGTCCGTTTCGGCGACCCGGAAACCGAAGTACTTTTGCCTGCTCTTAAAAATGATTTATACAAAATTGTAAATACCTGTTTATCAGGCAAATTAGAGAATATTAATTTTGAATTTGAAGAAGATTATTTTGCTGATGTAGTTTTGGTTTCAGGAGGCTATCCAAAAGTTTATAAAAAAGGATACGAAATTTTAGGTATAGAAGATGTTGAGAAAGACACATTAATTTTTCATGCTGGAACAAAAAAAGAAGCCAGAGTTATGCTCACAAACGGCGGAAGGGTTATAAATGTAATCGGCAGAGGCAAAAGTTTAAATAAAGCACTGGATAATGCTTATAAAGAAGTAAATAAGATATATTTCAAAAATATGTTTTTTCGCGAAGATATCGGAAAACGAGTTAACAAATATTTAAAAATAAAATAAACCATTAAGTAACATTAAGGAAAAATACTTAACTATTCTTAACTTCTTAAAAGTTCAAAAAATAAAATGACTAAAATAATCATCTTCATATCAAGCAGGGGCTCCAATATGGAAGCAATTCTGAAAGAATGCAAAAACGGTATTCTTAAAGGAGTTGCCGAAACGGTTTTGGTGTTTTCCGACAAAAAAAATGCAAAAGGATTAGAAACAGTCAAAAAATACAATATAAAAACCGAAACATTATCGGCAAAAGGAAAGAAACGGCAAGAGTTTGATAAAGAAGTCATTAACTTACTGTCAAAATACAAATTTTATTACATTATTCTGGCGGGCTATATGCGAATTTTATCCGATGTTTTTGTTAAAAAGTATTCTGGAAAAATAATTAATATTCATCCGGCAGATACAAATTTACATCAAGGTTTACACGCCTACGAATGGACTTTAAAGAACAAAATGAAAGAAACAAAAATTACGATTCACTACGTAAATGAAGGCGTTGATACCGGAAAAATAATAGCTCAAAAAACGGTGAATTTAGCAGGATGCAAAACTCTGGAAGAAATTGAAAAACAAGGATTAGCAGTTGAGCATCAGTTTTATTCGGAAACATTGAAGCAGCTATTTAAATAAAAAAACATTAAGGCATTAAGGAACATTAAGAAAAAAACTTAACTATTCTTAACTTCTTAATGGTAAAATATTAAGAGAAAACTTTTAACTTTATAAACTTTTAACTTTCAACTAAAAAAAAATGTGCGGAATTGTAGGTTTCATAGGCGAAGAAAAAATAGTTTACGATATAATGTCCGGGCTTTTGACCCTACAACACAGAGGGCAGGACTCTGCCGGTATCGTAACTTTTAAAAATATTTTTCATACAAAAAAAGGACTCGGCTTGGTAAACGAGGTTTTTAACGAAAGGCACATGGAACGCCTTTGTGGAAAAGTTGGTCTTGGACATGTACGTTACACAACACATGGAACAGGTGATATTCTTAATGCTCAGCCTATTACAACAAATTATCCGTTCGGAATTTCAATGGTACACAACGGCAATGTTACCAATTTTAAGAAGATGAATAAAGCATTGTATAATGATTATCATGTGTTGCCTACCTCATCTAATGATTTGGAAATTTTACTTTATACATTTGCCGCCGAATTGAAAAACAAAGACCTTAAAAAAATTAAGGTTGAAGATATTTTCGATGCTGTTAAAAAAACACAAGAAAAAATTGAGGGTGCGTATGCAGTTATCTCAGTTATTGCAAACTATGGTTTACTTGGTTTTATGGATCCCAATGGAATAAGACCAATGATTCTTGGTAAAAAAGTTACAAAAAAGGGCGTTGTTTATGGTCTGGCATCTGAAAGTGTAACATTTAATCATTTGGGTTACGAAGTTGTAAGAAATTTACTACCTGGAGAAATAATTTTTATAGATAATAATAACACAGTACATTCCACGATAGGTTTTGCAAAAAAACAACATTTTTGCTCTTTTGAATACATCTATTTTGCCAGAGAAGATTCCGTTTTTTACAATAAAAACGTTGCCGGAAGACGTGTAAGAATGGGAAATTTTATTGCAAAACAAATAAAAGAAGCCGGATTAAACCCAGATGTTGTTATTGATGTTCCTGCATCAGGTTATTTTGCGGCATCAGGTTTAGCCGAAGCCTTGGAAATTCCTTATCATAGAGGTTTAGTAAAAAGTAATTACATAGGCAGAAGTTTTATTGCACCCAAGCAAACTGAAAGGGAAAATATTGTAAAACAGAAACTTAACCCTATTAAAAAAGCAATAAATGGAAAGAAAGTTGTAGTTGTTGATGATTCAATTGTAAGAGGAACAACTTCAAAACGAATTGTAAAAATATTGAAAGAATCCGGTGCAAAAGCTGTTTATTTTGTTTCTGCTGCACCTCCTGTTGTGAACCCTTGTGTGTATGGAATTGATATGTCTGCAAAAACAGAACTTATTGCATCAAATTTAACTATTGATGAAGTTAGAACTTTTATAGGTGCAGATGCTTTATTTTATTTAAAACCGGAAGATTTACCAAAACTTTTTAAAGAACTATCAATTTGTACTGCGTGTTTTACAGGCGAATACCCTGCCGGCAATATCGATGAAATGTTAAAAGACATAGAAGATGAAAAAAAACAAATGCGATTGTCGTTTCAATAAAAAAACAACTTTGAAATTGAAATAATAATAAGTAAATTTATGAAACTTGATAATTAGTTTTAGTGCATAAGCGAAAAAAATTAAACAAACTTTAAACTTTTACCTTTAAACTTTTTACATCTTTTAACCAACATAAAATGAAAAAAGCAATTCAGATTTGGGTTTTAATACTCCTTACGCTAAATATTTTTGCACAACATAAAACCAGCTATGTATCAGAAGATTATCTTATTTACGATTTAACTCCTGGCAATATCCCCGATGAATGGGAAGACGGCATTCGTACCAGCGGAAAAAAAGGAACATACGAATGGTGGTATTTTGATGCCCATCTCGATGACGGAACAACCGTTGTAATTGTCTTCTACACAAAACCTTTTACCGAAATTAGGAAAGGATTAATACCATTTATTTCTTTTCAAATTGACAGACCCGATGGAACAAGCATCCAAAAAGCACATTATGGAAAACTTGATGAATTTTTTGCATCAACAGATAGTTGTAATGTTGTAATTGGAAAAAATTATTTTAGAGGAAATTTAAAGAATTATGAAATTCATTTTGAAGATAAAGATGTAAACTTTGATGCACAAATTAAAAGAACAACCGAAAGTTGGCGACCAAAAACCGGACATTTCATTTATGGAAATTCAGGAAAAGAATTTGCTTGGCTTGTTCCTGTTCCTCAAGGAAAGACTGAAATAACTTATACCTATAAAGGCAAAACATACACTTCAAAAGGCTCATGTTACCACGACCACAATTTCGGAAATGCAAATATGGCTGATGTTATAAACCACTGGTACTGGTCGAGAGCCGAACTCGGACCGTACAGCGTAATTGCTGCTGAATTAATTTCTGTGAAAGAATACGACAGTGAGCCTATTATTGTTTTTAATATTTCAAAAAAAGGAAAAACCGTTGCAGATGAAGGCTTAAATGTAAAATTATACAGAACATATGGAAAAATGAACTCAGCAGGAGAAAGACCGGTAAGTGATGAATTGAAATTTATTTATAACGCCGACAAGGAAGATTACAAATATGTTTACACTTTGCATCGAGAAAAAAACTTAATGGAAATGAAAATTTTGGATGCACTTATTTCAAATAAAATAAAAAGAAAACTTGCAAAACTATTAACCGGTTTTGACGGTGCCTATTACAGAATGTCAGGCAAAGCAACTTTAACAGTTTACAAAAACGATTGCAAAACAGAAAGTTACACAAGTAAAAAAGCCTTTTGGGAACTTATGTATTTTGGAAAACCATATGAATAATTACAAAATATATTTTTCTCACGGAAAAGAAACCGGACCGAAAGCCTATAAAATTTCTTATTTAAGAGCTATTGCAGAAAAACTTGAATTTGAAACAGAAAGTATTGATTATACTTCAACAAAAAATCCAGACAAAAGAGTTGAAATATTACTAAATTCTTACGAAAAATCAAAGAAAACTATTTTGTATGGTTCAAGTATGGGTGCTTATGTTTCATTGTCAGCATCTGAAATTATAATGCCAAAAGCTATGTTCTTATTAGCTCCAGCTTTTTATTTACCTAATTATAAAACACAAAGTTTCCCAAAAGCAAATGTCCCCACAACAATTATTCATGGAAGAAATGATACTGTTGTACCATATAAAAATTCAATAAAATTTGCTGAAAAACATATATGCGAATTGCATATTGTTAACGACAATCATTCGCTTTCAAACTCAAAAAATATTATTAGTTTTTTATTTGAAGAGTTCTTGAGGGGACTTATAAAAAATTCACTTAATCAACCATAGTTCTTACGACCCTAAACCCAACATATAAGTTTTTTTTATCTTGTTCCAAATAAGAACGTCTTGTAATCTCAATATTTATTAATTTATCTCTTCTGGTTCCTCCTCTAAAAACTCTGCTTGAACCTTTTTCAGGACCTTTTGGATTAATAGTAATTGAGTCCGTTTGCTTATAATATGTTTCGCTATAATAGTCCCAACACCATTCACCAATATTTCCTGTCATATCATAAATCCCAATTTCATTTGGTCTTAATTCTCCCGATTTATGTTCAATTCCTTCATAATTCTTACTGTACCAGCCAACTAAATTTGGATTACTGCTACCGCTGAAAATATAATCTTTTGACCTATGTCCTCCTTTTGCTGCATATTCCCATTCTGCTTCGGTTGGTAAACGATAACCATTTGATTCAAAATCACATACAACATTAAATATTCCTTGTTTTTCGTCTCTTTCAATTTTATATGCCTTATCTAATCTGTTTCTTCTGCTTAGCCAATTGCACATCATAACAGCTCTTTCCCAACTAATATTTGTTGCCGGAAAATCAACAGTACCATATGGTTCAGTATAACCCGCAACACCACAAAAAGCAGAATAATCATTATATGAAATTTCATATTGAGATATATAAAAAGATTTTAATTCAACTTTGTGTACAGGCGTTTCATCTTTAAAAAAATCACTTTTACTTCCCATCTCAAAAACACCACCTTTAACTAAAACATCTTTAATTTCTTTTTGAGAGAAACTTATTTGAAAAAATAAGATAAAAAATAAGATATATAATCCTTGCAATAATTTGTTCATACTGTTATTAAAACTTAATTCATAGATTTATTCTCTATTAATGCAAATTTCTTGCCTTAAATAAATTATTACTGAAAAATAATTTCATTAATAAACCAAGAAATATACTTTTGTATTTTGATTTTTAAAATATAAATAAGTGGTTTATATATCTGAACATAATATTATATCATCATTAGGATTTTCAAGCTCTGAAAATTTTAAAAATATTAATGAAAATATTACAGGAATTAAATTATGGACTGACAACACATTAAGTCCCGAACCTGCATATATTTCTCTGGTTAATTCTAAAAAATTAGATGCTGGTTTTTCTCAGACCAACTTATATACAAAATACGAAAAGTTATTAATTTGTTCCATAAAGAATGCTCTAAAAAAATCAAAAGTTGATATTAAAAATAAAAAAACTGTACTTATAATTTCTACAACAAAAGGGAATATTAACCTTTTAAATAAAAAATTAAACTTAAAATTTGAAAATGAAAGACTTCACCTATGGAAATCTTCTGAAATTATAAAAGATTATTTTAAAAATCCAAACCAAGCAATAACTATTTCAAATGCTTGTATTTCCGGAGCATTAGCAATAATTGTTGCAAAAAGATTAATTGATTCCGGAAAATTTGAAAATGCAATAGTTTCCGGTGCAGATATATTACCGGAATTCACTCTTTCCGGATTTCAAGCATTTAAAGCTGTTAGCGATGGACCATGCAAACCTTTTGATGCAAACAGAACAGGAATGACACCGGGAGAAGGTGCCGGAACAGTTATTCTAACAAACGACAAAACCAAAGCATTAAAACCATTAATCTCAATTTCGGGAGGCACAAGTACTAACGACGCTAATCATATTTCAGGACCTTCAAGAACCGGTAAAGAGCTGGCAATCGCAATAAACAAATCATTGAAGGAAGCTAATTTATCAGCAAAAGATATAGATTATGTTTCTGCACACGGAACGGCAACTTTGTTTAATGATGAAATGGAAGCCAAAGCATTGAGCCTAACCAAATTAAACTTAATACATACAAATAGTTTTAAAGGATATATTGGACATACTTTTGGTGCAGCAGGAATAATTGAAATAATAATTACAATAAATTCTTTATCAGAAAACAAACTATATAAATCATTAGGTTTTAAAAATAAAGATATTAATGAAATAAATATAATATCGGAAAACAAAGATTTTAATGTTAAAAATGCAATTAAAACTGCATCCGGATTTGGAGGTTGTAATGCATCTTTAATTGTTAGCAAAGAAAATTCTTATATTAATAATTTTAGTAAAAAAGAATTTGCTATTAAGAAAAAAATAAAACTTCAAGACAATAGATTGTTTATTAATGATATAGAAATAAATCCTATTAATAACTATAAAGAATTATCTTTTTCAAAATATGCAAAATCTTTATATAAGTTTTTTAAAATAAAATATCCGAAGTACTACAAAATGGATAAATTAAGCAAACTGGCTTTTCTTGCAAGTGAAATTCTTTTAAAAGATGAAAATTTATTAAAAAACTATGAAGAAGAAGATATTTCTGTTATTATTTCTAATGGAAGCTCATCTTTAGATACTGATGCTCAATATCAAAAAACAATTGAAGATAAAAACAATTATTTCCCTAGTCCCTCGGTTTTTGTATATACTTTGGCCAATATAATGATTGGAGAAATTTGTATAAGAAATAAAATTAAAGGAGAAAACACTGTCTTTATTTCAAAAGATTTTAACAAAGAGTTTATATTTGAATATGTTGAAATTTTATTTAATTCTGGCAAAGCAAAAGTCTCTTTAAGTGGCAGAATTGACTATAATTATCCTAATGGAAATTATATTGCAGAACTTTATCTTATAGAAATGAATAAATAAGTTAATTATTGTTAATTTTGTCGAAATTTTTAAAAATAATACGATAAATAAATGGAAGATTTAACATTAAAACTGAAAGAACAAATAATTGAAGCTCTTAATCTTGAAGATATGGAGGTGGACGAAATTGAAACTGATGAACCTTTATTTGGAGAAGGACTTGGACTAGACTCAATTGATGCCCTAGAACTGATAGTTTTATTAGAAAAAAACTACGGAATTAAAATAGAAAACCCAAAAGACGGGCAAAAAATATTTTATTCAATCAAAACTATGGCAGAATATATTACTGAACACAAGTCGTAACTTGCATCACAAAGAATGATATATATAACAGGCATAGGAGCGATATCTGCAATAGGAAATAATGTTTCTGAAAATTTACATTCTCTGAAAAATAAAATTACAGGAATTGGAAAGATTAAATATTTGGAAACAAATTATAAAGATGAGATTCCCGTAGGAGAAGTTAAAATGTCTGATAATGAGTTAATTACTGCACTCTCTTTAAATAAAGAAAGAGCATTTACAAGAACAGCACTTTTTGGAATAAAAGCAGCAAAAGAAGCAGTTGACAATGCCGGAATAACGGACATTAACAAATACAAAACAGGAATAATTTCTGCTACAACTGTTTCCGGAATGGGGTCAAGTGAGAAATATTATCAAAAATTTTTACATACAGACTTTGCAAATGATTTTATTAAAACTCACGAAGCTGCAGACCACACCGAGAAAATTGCTGATTATCTTGGTATTAAAGAATTTATGACTACAATAAGTACTGCTTGTTCTTCTTCTGCCAATGCTATGATGTTGGGTGCAAGACTTATAAATAATGGTATTCTCGACAGAGTAATAGTAGGTGGTGCAGATGCACTTTCAAAATTCACACTAAATGGTTTCAATACTCTAATGATTTTAGACAGAGAGCCTTGCAAACCTTTTGACAAAGAAAGAAAAGGTTTAAACTTAGGTGAAGGTGCTGCCTTTTTGGTTTTAGAAAGTGAGAAAGTTGTTAATGAAGAAGGCAAAAAACCTCTTGCAATTTTATCAGGATATGCAAATGCAAACGATGCATACCACCAAACTGCAACATCTCCCGAAGGTTATGGTCCTTTTTTGGCAATGAGCAATGCTTTAAAAAATGCACAACTTAGTGTTGATAATATTAATTATATAAATGTTCACGGAACAGGAACTGAAAACAATGATTTATCGGAAGGCAAAGCATTAAAAAAAATTTTTAATAATAAAGTTCCAAAATTTAGCTCAACAAAGGCATATACAGGGCACACATTGGCAGTTGCAGGAAGTTTAGAAGCAATTTATTCAATTTTAAGTATTCAAAATAAAATTATTTTTCCGAATTTAAGATTTGAAAATTCTATTGAAGATTTAAATTTAATTCCAGAAACAAAATTAATCGAAAACATTGAAATTGAGCATATTCTGTCAAATTCGTTTGGCTTTGGCGGAAATGGAACGTCATTAGTTATTTCAAAAGTAAGATAATGGTTTACATTAACGGCACGGCAAGTTTATCACCTCAAAATTCTTTGGATTATAATAAGTTTTTAGAAGGAATTATTGAATATGAAAAAGATTTTTTGCAATCAATAAAGCCAAATTATAAAGAATATATGAAGCCTATTGCTGCAAGAAGAATGAGTAAAACTGTTAAAAACGGAATTATTTGCTCACAAAAAGCCTTGCAAGAAGCAAAAGTTGATATACCGGATGCAATAATTGTAGGCACAGGTTTAGGAATAGTTTCCGACACAGAAAAGTTTCTTGAAAATATGCTTAATAATGATGAAAAATTTCTTACTCCAACTGCTTTTATCCAATCAACTCATAATACTGTTGCTGCACAAATTGCTTTAAAAATAAAATGCCACAATTACAACTTTACTTATGTTAATAGAGGATTTTCTTTTGAAAGTGCTGTAATTGATGCAATTATGCACATTAATGAAGGCAAAAAAAATATTCTTATTGGCGGAACTGACGAAATGTCTGAACATTATTTTCATATAATTCGTAAAAATGGACGTTGGAAAAAAACAAAAGTTAAAAATACAGAACTTTTGAATTATACAACAAATGGTGCAATTTGTGGCGAAGGTGTTAACTTTTTTGTTCTTTCTTCTGAAAAAAAAGAAGATTCATATTCTGAAATTAAAGCTATAAATACTTTTTATAAACCTGAAAATTCGGAAGAAATAAATAGTAAATTACAATCTTTTTTAAATGATGCGGATATAAAAATAAATGATATTGATTTGGTAATTAACGGACATACCGGGAATGCAGCGGGTGATAAAATTTACGATGATTTCTTACAAGAAAATTTTGAGAATAAACCTGCTTTATATTATAAACATCTTACGGGAGAGTATCAAACTGCAAATTCTTTTGCTTTATGGTTAGGAGCAAATATTCTGAAAACTAAAATAATTCCTGATTTTACTAGACTTAATGATAAACCCATAAGTAAGGTTAAAAATATCTTAATTTACAATCATTATTTCAATATTAATCATTCTTTTATTTTGCTTTCTCAGGCTTGAGTTTTTTAGTTTTCTTGAATAATATAAAACCCATTCGTCCCTTGCTTTTGATATAAAGGCATTAGCATAGTTCCATCAAATTGCGAACATATATTTTTACCATTTTCAATGGCTAAAACTTCTCCTTTTTTTATTCGTTGAAAATTTACATAGCCGGGATTCATCTTAAATATATTTCCATTTTTAATTCTGTGAATATAAGACAGCTTAAAATGTTTTGGCAAATCTAATGCTTTTGTTTGTAGCATTTTTTTATAATATTCATAATTTGGAATATAATCTTTATTTATTGCACCTAAATATGTTAATGCCAAATATGCTCCGGCTTCAATATTCTTTTGTGTTTCTTTTGCAAAGTGTTGACCTCCTTCAAAAACAACCGCTGTTGCCCCTTTGAATGCAAAATATTGAATTAATGTTTCTTTTAAATTACTTGTTAGTTTTTCAACAAATTGAACTTGGAAAACTTTAGCAAGCTCAACACTTCTTTCATTGTCTGCGGGTATTGCAAAAATTCCACTATCAGCCGTAAATGAATGAAAATCTAAAATAACACAATTTTTATAATCTCCGGAACAAATATTTTCAATTTCGGAGTTTAGTTCTTTTAATTCTTTTATTTCATGTATATTTTCATAACTTTTTTTTCTGCTAATGTAATCCTCTGTCCATAAACGATTTAAATCTTTATCAACAAATCTTACTTCTTTTTTTATAGCTTCAATATTTCCGTTTAATGCAGTTATATTTCCTTTTATAGGAATATTATTTTCTCTTATAAAATTCATTACATTTTTGATTGCTCTTACACCGGCAAGTTCGTTTCCGTGTATTCCACAAATTATTATATGCTCTCTACCCTGCTCTTCTCCAATAATTTTATCAATTACTCTCTTCATTATAATCTTTTAAATAATCTTTGACCTAATTCATAAAACTCTTTTTCTGTTAGCAAACCAACTAATTTATTATTACTTATTACAGGTAAACAGCCAATATCATATTTTTCTAATATTTCGGCAGCTTCTGTAAATTTTTGTTCAGGTTTTATTGTATGAGGATTTTTTATCATAATATCCTTTATTAGAAAGGCTTTATAATTCTTATTTTCAATTTTTTTTCTTAAATATCTTAAAACACTTCTATAAGTTATCAGCCCGGCAAGTTTACCTTCTTCATCTTCAACAGGAATATAAATTGATTTTCCCCAATCTATCATATCTACAGCAAATTCAACTAAATCGTCAGGGTGGGTTGTTAATAAATTGGTTGTCATAAATTCTTCAACCAAAATATCTGTGGGTTTCCAATGTGGCAAATCTTTTAATTCTGCAATTTTCCATTTATGAACAGGCTTTTTTGTTTTTTGATTTGTTACAGTTGCTGCCGTAATAGCTGTCAAAATTTCTTCTTTGCTTGCTTTTCCTTGTAAATTTGAATATGATTTTAATTGCCAAGACGAGCCGGTAATGTTCTTTTCAACACGTTCATTAATAACATCTAAATATTTATCAATATCTTTTTTATTTACATTTGCTTTTTCGAGGCCTTCTTTTGCTATTGGCAGAAGTTCCTTTCTAATCAGCTCAGGAGCATTAATTGATTTTCCGTTTACCCAATTAAAATTTGCACGAAGCCCTGTTTGTGCAGCTACAAAGAAATTATTCCTTGCATCATCAAAATCCATAACTTTTGTAATATCTTTATAATAATCATTCCCAATATTCATTAATCCCAACCAAAAAGCTGTATTTGCCATTTCATCAATTACTGTTGGTCCTGATGGTAAAATTCTATTTTCAATTCGAAGATGTGGTTTGCCATTTCCACTTATTCCGTAACAGGCTCTGTTCCAACGATAAACAGTTGAGTTATGTACAGTAAGGGCTTTAAGTCCGGGAACTTTTCCGCTGTCAATTATATCTAATGATTTTTTATCAAAATTTGCTCCTAAAAGAACTCTGTATTTTAATATATCATCTTTGTAAATATGAGTAATATTACCTCTCAACCATTTTTGCCCAAACATAACTCTTGCTTGTCTGTCTCTAATATGTTCACTTGTTAAACGAGTATCAACAGACTGCTGAAAAAGTGCAATTCTTGTTTCTTTCCAAAGTCTTTTTCCAAATAAAAATGGGGAGTTAACAGCACTTGCAATAACAGGTCCTGCAATTGCTTGAGATAAATTATATTTTTTAACAAAATCGTCGGGTGTAACTTGCAAATGAACTTGAAAACCGGTATTTGCTGCCTCAATCAGTGCAGAATCTAAACGAATATTTAATTCATCAATACCTCTAATTTTTAGCTCATAAGTACCGCCTCTCATTTGTTTTAGTGCATCCATTAGAGCAAAATACCTGTCAATTGGAGTTATATTTTCTTCCTCAACATCATATTTTCTTATTGAAGGTAAAATTCCAGATAAAACTACTTCTGTTCCAAAATCATTTGCAACTTTTCTTACAAGTTTTATTTGTGAATTTATTTCATTTTCTAGTTCGGATAAACAATTATTTTTAAATTCTTTGGGTTTTAAATTAATTTCAAGATTAAACTTTGCCAGCTCATTTGTTATATATGGATTGTTAAGTTTTTCAAGTACTTCTAAGTTAATGGGAGCAGGTTTCCAGTTTTTATCAACTAAACAAAGTTCTTGCTCAGCACCTATCCTAATTGTATCAGACTCAAACCATGAGTTTTCTAGCATATGCTCTAGTGCCTGCATATCATTTAAAAGATGTTTTGTGAAATTTTGGAGCTCTTTTTTTGAACTCATACTTTTTACATTAAAATCTCCCATAATTTATATATTATTTATAAATTTAAATATGCAAATATAATGTTCTTTTAAAAAAATCAAAATTGAATGCAAATTAACATAATATTATATCACTTCTAATTTATGATTTTCTGTAAAGATATTTTTTAGTTTGTTAAATTTACTTTCAGGAATTTCTAATATAATTTCGCAATTTATTTTAAAATCTTGTTTTACAATCTCCAAACCATAATCTTTGATTTTTCGCATAACAAAATTCATTTGCGGATATTCAAAATTTATTGTCATTGTTTTTGTAATTGTTTTAATAATAATTTTTGCATTTAAGAGAGCATTTTCTGCTGCTGTTCCATATGCGTTTATAAGTCCGGGTATTCCTAGTTTTCTTCCGCCAAAATATCTTACTGTAATTATAAGAATATCAGTTAGTTCAAATGAACGAATTTTTCCTAAAATTGGTGGGCCTGATGAGTTTGAAGGTTCGCCATCATCACTTGCACGAAAATTTTTCATATCGGACCCAAGTCTGTATGCGTAAACATGGTGTCTTGCATCGTGATATTGTTTTTTTATTTTTGTTCTGAATTTATCAATATCATTTTCGGTTTTAACATGGAAAGCAAAAGCATAGAATTTACTACCTTTTTCTTTAAAAAAGCCTTCTGATTTGTTTTGAATTGTTTTATATTGGTCTGAATTCATCTTAAAATTCTTTCAAAACTTCATATAGTTTCTCAACAGGCAGTCCCATAACATTAAAATATGAACCTTCAATTTTTTTAATGCAAGTTAAGCCTATCCATTCTTGAATTCCATATGCTCCTGCTTTGTCAAAAGGTTTATAATTGTTAATATAAAAGTCTATTTCAAAATCAGACATTTCTTTAAAAAAAACATAAGTAGTTGAAGAAAATGATTTAGTTTTTTTAATTGACATAATAGTTACTCCTGTAATAACTTTGTGCATTTTTCCTGATAAAGATTTTAACATATTGAAAGCATCCTTATAGTTTTTTGGTTTACCAAGGATTTTATTTCCTAAGCATACAATTGTATCTGCTGTAATTAGTATGTTTTTTTTGTTTATAATATCTTTATATGTATTTGCTTTTAATTCAGCTAGATATATGGCAACATCTTCATTGTAAATATTATTTGGAATGATTTCATCAACTTCTTTTGAGTTGATAATTTCAAAGTCAAAACCTACATCTTTTAATAATTGTTTTCTTCTTGGAGATTTTGATGCAAGTAGAATTTCTTTATTTTTTAAATTTTTAAGAGGCATAAAATTGCGTATTAATAATAAAAACCATAGTAAACAACCAAAGCATATAAAATTCCAAACAGCATAATTAGTTTTGACCAATCTCCGGCAGATTTCCAATCGTTTTTTTCTTTTGATTTATAAATTTTGAGTGCAAGATATATAGTCGGAATAATTAGCAAAAAAATTATATAAACTATTGCTATGTAATTTATGTTTTGCGGAATGTGTATATATGAAAAATAAGTAAAAATTATTAATGCAATTGTTATAAAACTTAAAGAAATTGTTACTATTTTTGAAATTCTTATTCCTGCAACAACTGGCAATGAACGACTTCCGTATGCGTTATCTCCTTCAAAATCTTCTGTGTCTTTAATAATTTCTCTGTTTAAAGTAGTTATAAATGCAAATATTGAAAATCCTGCAACCCAAAAGAATAGATCATAAAAGTTTTCATTTAATCTTAATAATACTTCTCCATATTTGGCATTTAGGGGAGGAATTTCGTATAAAACTGTCATTAATGGAACTAGTGCTGTAAGAAATGCAACAATAATATTTCCTACTAAAAACATATTTTGATATGAAGCTGAATAAAACCAAAGTAAGCCTGTAACTAAAATAAATATATAGACTAATTTCCAAAGATTAATTTGCCATGATATATAAAAACCTAAAGCAATTGCAAAAATATTTATAATAATGTGGGCAGTCATAACAGAACGTCTATTTATATGTTTGCCCACAACTACAGTTTTAGGTCTGTTTAACATATCTGTTTTTGTGTCGAAATAATCGTTAATAATATAGCCTGCTGCTGCAATTAGCATTGTTACAACTACTAATAGAAAAAAGTTTACATCACTAAATTGACTTTCAAACCCTTTTGATTCCAACATAGGAAAAATGACTGCATAACGCATTAAATATTGTGTAAATGCGATTATTAGCAGGTTTTTAATTCTTATTAATTTCAGAATATTTAGTAACATTGGCTTTATTTTTTATTTTCAAATTATTATTTTCTTTCTACTGTTTTTTTAATGGATAATTACTTATTCAGTACTCAAAAAAAGTTTATTCCTTAAACATTTTAAAATGATACAATGTATAATTAAAACGAATTATTTTATTATATTAAGTTTTAATTTTCCCAATAAATTCTTTATAGAGCTGTTATTTTTAGTAAAGTTAAACAAACTCTTTATTGGCAATAATATCAAACTTATCAATCATTTTTAATTTTTGAGCAGTTTTTCGGTTTATATATACTTTTGCATCTTCAGATTTTACAACCCTAGACTTTATTGTATTGTTATCTAAAATATCAAGTGCAATTTTTACGGAAGTTTCTGTTACTGTATCCCATGGAATTACGTAGCCCGAAAGTCCTCCTCTTAAAATAGTATCTTCTAACATACAAACTGTTGGAAATGTGTCTGTTATAATACTTAAAAGTTCATAACCTGACGATGCAATTACTGTGCTTGTTCCAATATAAATCCATTCAACACCTTTACGCATAAAATATTTTTTTGCTTTTTCAAAATCAGCAACTTCCTGTATTTCATAACTTAAAAGTTCAATTTTTACTTGCTTAGTATAATCAAGAATATCATCATATTGAACTTCTGCTTGTAGTTCTCCTCTACGATAAATTACACCTATTTTTTTTAAGTCTTTATTTATTTTTAAAACTGTATTTTCAAATTGTTCTTTAATTTCGGGAGCGTAGCAAGTTGCATAATAATTTTGATTATGTTCTTTTTCAAAATCGGAAATTATAATAGAGTTGTAGATACCTGTGAAAACAACGGGTATTTCATCGTTCTTTAAATATTGTCCTATTCGCATACTTATAGGCGAACCAATTGAAAAAATTAAATCAACCTTATCTTTTTTAAACTTTTCAACAGCTTTCATAACTTTATCTTCGTTTCGTTTGCAGTTTTCATAGCTTATTTGTAGATTATTATCTCTTTCTTTTCTGAAAATATAACCAGCTTTTTTAAATTTTTCTTCAATAACGTTTATTGATTTTACATATACTTCTAGATTATCCCAATAAATAATTCCAATTTTTTTAACATCTTCGGTATAATGTTTTGCTCTTTCTTCGCCTCTTAAGACACGTAACCCTCCTTGTGCAAGTGCTTCTAATTCAGATTCTCCTGGATAAATTAATGTTTTTGAAATAAATTTAACTCTTTCAAGAATCCAGCTTGTTAACATCTTTGAATGTGCAAGCCCACCTGTTAATATTATCGCATCAATTTCGCCTTTAAGATTTGTTGCTCTTTTACCAATTTCTTCTGCAATTTGGTATGCCATTGCTTCAAAAACTAATTTATATTTTTCGGATCCGGCATTTACCATTTTTTCAACATCTCGAGCATCATTAGTATTAAAGTATGAAACCAAACCACCTTTTCCAACAACCATTTTTTTAAGTTTCTTTTCGGAATATTTGCTTGATTTGCATTTATCCATAAATTTAAAAAGAGGTAAATTTCCGCTGCGTTCGGGAGAAAATGGTCCTTCGTATAGTCCATGATTTACATTAATTGCTTTTCCTTTCTTTAGAGCAGCAACAGTTATTCCTCCACCCATATGAGCAATAATTAAATTCAAATTTGTTATTTTCTTTTTAATATCTTTGGCATATTCTCTTGCAGTGGAAAAGATATTTAGTGCATGCAGAAGTGATGAACGTTCAAATTCTTTATTTCCAGATATTCTTGCAAGTGCTTCTAAATCATCAACAGCAGGAGGGTCCACAATAAATGAAGGTATTGAATGTTCCCAGCCAATGCTATAGGCAATTACACATCCTAAGTTTGAGGCATGTTGTCCTTGATATCCTGTTCGAGCATCATCAATCATATCTTGGTCAATATAATATGTTCCACTTGGGATTGGTTTTATAAGACCTCCACGCCCAACAACTGCGTCTAATTTATTAAGGTCAAATTTTTCTTTTTTAAGGGCAATAATTATTTCTTTTTTACGAAAAGAGTATTGTTCCCAAATATTATCAAATTGTTCAAGTTGCTTAGGACTATGACTTATGTTTATTTCAAACAATATGTCTTGATTTTTAAAAACTCCAATTTTTGTTGAAGTTGAACCTGGATTTATGGTTAGAATGTGATATGTTTTCATTCTCATTATTTTTTCTTATTGTCTATTGCTTAATTATTAAAATTTAGTATATAAATAATTAAGCAATAGTTTTTTTTATTTTCACAAAAGTAATAACTTTATAAATAAAAACGATACAATTATCAAGCCTTTGTTGTTGATTTAAATATTAAAAATTGTGCTGACCAATATAAAATAATTGTTACAATTTTTGAGTATTCATAATCTTGAATAAACTTTGTAAATGCAATATTTGAGTCTGAAATTGCAAATAAACTTGCTCCTATGAATGCAAAAATAGCAGCATTATTATATTTTCTTTGTAAAAAGGCTCTCCAAACCATTGTCATTATTACAAAAATGTATATTAAAACTGGATAGAGCATATCTCCAAGATGCGGATAAAAATAAAATGCTAAAACTACGGCAAGGATATAAAAAGGTATTGAGCTTAAAAATTTAAAAGATTTTATTCTTTTACTGAAAGCAATTATATAAAATATATGAGCAATAAGAAAGGAAGATAGCCCAAGAATAAACATATCAATAATATTCATCAGGAAAATATCTCCAAATAATGAAAATATAAATCCTGCAAAGATCAACTTTTTAAATATTGAATTTGGTTTTAAAAGAAACAATAAAATTAATAATGGAATTGGTTTTGAAACTGTTCGCAACAAGTCGTTTTCAATATAAATAGCATAGCAAAAAACTATTCCGGCAAGCAAAAATATTGTTAGTAGAAGTTTCTTCATATATTTTTTTAATTTATTTACTTAAATCAGCAGAATTAAATGTAAACAACTGATAATCAGAGTGTGTATTATAACTTAATTATTGAATTGAAATTATTGTAAGCCTCTCTCAATTAGTTTATTCATGCCCTAAATTATGGATATTGGTTTATTACAAAAATAAGTTATTTTAAGTCCATAAAAAACTTTAATAGATTTAATTTTGATTTAAAAAAACTATTATCTTTGCCAGACTTTCAAAATAAAAATAATTAATAAATGAAGAAGATAGAAAAAAAGATTAAAAGATTAAAAAAGTTAAAACCAGAATTATTTCAAAAAGATTTCTTATTAACTTGGGAAAGAAGTGAAGATGATTTAAAAGCTGTTTTGCTTGTTGCAGAAATCTTAAAAGATATGAGAGATAATAATATATCTTCAAAAATATTTGATTCAGGATTATCTGTTTCACAATTTAGGGATAACTCTACACGTACACGGTTTTCTTTTGCATCTGCATCAAATATGCTTGGTATGGAAATTCAAGATTTAGACGAAAGTAAATCTCAAATTGCTCACGGCGAAACTGTTAGAGAAACTGCAAATATGATTTCTTTTCTTTCTGATTACATTGGAATAAGAGATGATATGTACCTTGGAGAAGGCAACAAATATATGCGAGAAGTAGGCAAAGCACTAGATGATGGATTTAAAAACGGAGTTCTTCCAAAAAGACCTGGTATTGTAAATCTTCAATGCGATATTGACCACCCTACACAAGCTATGGCTGATTTGCAACATTTAATTGATTATTTTGGGAATTTAGAAAACTTAAAAGGTAAAAAGATTGCTGTTTCATGGGCGTATTCTCCTTCTTATGGAAAACCTTTATCTGTTCCGCAAGGAATTATTGGTTTAATGACACGTTTTGGAATGGATGTAACTCTTGCATATCCAAAAGGATATAATTTAATTCCGGAGGTTGAGGAATTAGCAAAAAAACAAGCAGATGAAAGTGGAGGTTCTTTTAAAATTGTTGATTCTATGGAAGAATCTTTTAAAGATGCGGATATTATTTATCCTAAAAGTTGGGCACCATTTCATGTAATGGAAAAAAGAACTGTGCTTCTTCAAAATAAAGATTCGGAGGGTTTAAAAAAATTGGAACAAGAGGCTTTGGCTGAAAATGCAAACTTTAAGAACTGGACTGTTGATGATGAAAAAGTAAAACTTACAAAAGATGGCAAAGCATTATATATGCACCCACTCCCTGCCGACATTTCCGGTTTAAGTTGTGAAGAAGGTGAGGTTACTGACAAAGTTTTTGAAAAATACAGAATAGATACTTACAAAGAAGCAGGGCATAAACCATATATTATTGCATCAATGATGTTTGTAAACAAATTTAAAAATCCTGCTAAGGCATTAAATAAAATCTTAAAAAGAAATAAGAAAAGATTTGGAATTTAATTAGAAATTATAGAACATTTAAAGTCCGACATAATTATACTATGTCGGATGTTTTTTTTATAATGTAACTTAAATCCTAAGTTGGGATACGATTATTTTATTAGAGTTAGTATCACTAAGTTTTAGCTTTTATGCTAATTTGAACTTTGGTTATTTGCCTGTTTTTCAATAAAAAAGAATTAAACTTGCAGTTTTAAGGCTATAAAATATTAATACTAATTTCATTAGCTGAACAAAATTTTTTCATTAAATTTGAAATTAAAAATAAATCTTCTTTAAAATTTTTATGATTTCCAAAGTTTATAACTATTAATAAAATTTTAGATGTTTTTTCCGTAATCATTGTTCTTGTAGAGTCAGAAGTTGGGCTTCCAAACGCTCCATTTTTATCTCTGAAAACAGGTAAGTTGTCAATATTCATTTGTCCGCGTCCTATTGCTTGATAATCTTCATCTTTTTTTCCAAGATCGAATATTATGTATTCTTGTATTTTTGAAATATCGTATCCACCTATTGAATATCCTGTTTTTAAGGATGCTAAATTTATAATATCAACAATATTACTTATTTGGTATAAGGGGCTGCCTTTTAAAATTCTTCTGTGCAAAGCTTCTGCCGAGAGTCTATATCTTGAAGGTTCTTTTCCTAGTGTTTTATATGCTTCACGAGAACTTTCAATTTGAGGTATTTCTTTTATGTTTTTAATTTGTAAATTTGAAATCCTTCTACTTTCTTCATTTATTTCTTCCCAAAGAGAAGTACTATATTTTTCAAAAGTAACATTAGCGTAGATTACCCCTAATTTTAAATCTTTAACTTTTGTTTTAATTTTTTCAGAAATATAAATTTGCATAATTATTTAGTATTTTTTTGTGCAGGTGTTTGGCTTTGAACCCAAGAGTTATCATATTTTGTAAATATTTCAGATTTATAAATACTATCAATATTTTTATTTCCATCAATATAATCTGCAAGAATTTTAAATTTTTTCTTACTTTCTTTTTTAATAATTATTAGACTTGTATTAAGAGCAGCTTTTACAGATATTGGAACTCCTCCTCCCAAATCACTCCAATGTCCACTCACAATTAAGTTTTTTACAGGAGTTTTATAAGTTGCAACCTTATTCATCATATTTTCTTTACCGGGTCTTTGCCCCATCATTGTTCCACCTTTATTTGCAGTATATCTATAGTATGTTATTGGTGTTGAAACATCATAAAAAAGAATATGCTCTTTTAAATTAGGAATAAGTTTATTTTGAACTCTTTTAATTAGAATTTCGGCATACTCTTCTTTAAGTTTTATGTATTCTTTACCTCTTATAAATTTTCCATTTTCATCTTTTTCGCAATTCCAATAATTATTATTTTCTATATGTGCGGGAATAAATAATGTTAAAATTCCATTTCCTACGGGAGCAAGAGATTTATCTCTAACCGTAGGAGAAATAATGTGCATACCACTTTTGTGCGGATTTCCACTACTTAAAACTTTTTTATTATTAGTATTATCATATAAATAAATACTTTCTTCTCCTATATTCAAATCTTCGAGAGGACAATCTGTTGCAATTGAAACTGTTACAGCAGAAGTATATAATTCTGCATTATTTAATTTTTTAATTACATTCTCAGGTATTATTGATTTAGGAAGCATTTTTTCATATAATGTACTTAAGTCTGAAGTTGAAACAATATATTTACAATAGATTTTTTTTATTTTTCCTTTATTTTGAAATTCGACACCTTTAACAATCTTATTTTCAATAATTATTTTAGTTACTTTTGAATTAAATAAAATTTCTCCTCCCATTTTTTTGGATGCATAAGATAACCATTCAGGAAAAGTTCTACTTCCGCCCATAGGAGGATTTTGATAGTTTTTAGAATACGCCCAAGCTATTGGCACTAAGCATGATAAAAGCTCTGATTCTGCACTAAAAAGTTTGTGAAAATCAGGATTTTTAGAATATTTATTTAAACCTTTTTTTATTTCTTTATCGCCTTTGTATTTTATATGAGGAATAAATGCTAATGCAAATTTTAGCATTTTTAACCCATAAATTGCTTTATTAAATATGTTCCTGGTTTCTAATGATCGGCTTAATTTTAAGTAAGTATCAAATGACTTAGATATTTTTTTTGCATCTTTAAAAAATTTTTCAATCCCTTTTTTGTCATCAGGAAACTTTTGTAATAATTCTTTTTTAAAATCATCTGGTGTATTAGTAACAAGATAGTTAATATCATCATTAATAAATCTTCTAATATTTTTTTGAAATTCAACTTTTGGATAATCAGTTCCTATAATTTTAAAAATTCTTGTTACAAATCCATTTGGGCTACAATCATTTAACCAATGAATTGCAGTATCAAATCTAAATTTTCCTCTTTCAAAACCAGCTAAATAACCTCCGCCATTTTTTGCCATTTCAAGTACACAAGATGACATCCCGGCTTTGCTAAACAATGCAGATGATGTTAATCCGCTAATTCCGGCACCAATTATGACAACATCATAGTTATTTTTAGTTTTTTTTTCTTGTATATTTGACATTTGAAATTCCTGTTTTAATATTTTTTATTGTTGTTCAATTCTATTAATCTCCGGCATAAGTCGGGAGTTATAAATATCCCTATTTACACGGTTTTTAAACTGTCTTTTATTTTTTTTTTTTGACAATAATAATATTTTATAAATAATCGCAATATAAAAAAATATTAATCCTAATTTAAGTTTTATAAGATTTTTTCTACTTTTGCGTAATACTAAAAAAAAGAAAATATGGGAAGAGCATTTGAATATAGAAAAGCTGCAAAAATGAAACGCTGGGATAAAATGTCCAGAATATTTCCAAAACTTGCAAAAGCAATTACTATTGCTACCAAAGAAGGAGGAGAAGATCCTGAAATGAATGCAAAATTGCGTACTGCAATTCAAAATGCTAAGGCTCAAAATATGCCGAAAGATAATATTTTAGCAGCAATAAAAAGGGCAACAGGAAAAGATGCAACTGATTTTTCAGAAGTAAATTATGAAGGCAAAGGACCTCATGGAGTATTAGTATTTGTTGAATGTGCAACTGATAATACAACAAGAACTGTTGCAAATATTAAATATTATTTTAATAAATATGGAAATGGTTTAGTCCCTTCCGGCTCATTAGAATTTTTATTTTCCAGGAAAGCAGTTTTAGAATTTAAAGAAACTGAAGAAATTGATATTGAGGAACTTGAACTTGAATTAATTGATGCAGGTTTAGAAGAAATTGATATTAATGATGGGACAGTTTATATTTATGCTGATTATACTGATTTTGGAACTTTAACAAAAGCTGTTGAAGAAAAGGGTATTGAAATTACAAAAGCTGCTTTGCAAAGAATACCTACGTCACCTGTTGATTTTTCAGAAGAACAACTTGAAGAAATTGAAATCTTGATTGATAAAATTGAAGAAGATGATGATGTTCAGGCTTGTTTTACTAATATTAGTTAGTTACCAACAAGCCCAGAACGAAAAATCTTGCTAAAAAGAAAAAACCACCACACAAATTGCACATTTGGTTTTTTTCAACGCTAAATCCCAACGCTTAAAAAACCAAAAGAGCAATTTCTTGCCAACGCTCATCAGAAATTCAACAAATAAATGTAAATTTGGGGTTTAGAATAAAATGAACAAAAATTGAATTAATGATTACGAAAGCAAACTTAAAAGACGTACTAAAATCTTTGAATTTCAAAGAGAATGGAGATATTTACTCTAAAAAGTTTGAAAATTTCGATTGTTCCTTAAAAGTGGACTTCAAAAAAG
>CAMZKL010000030.1 GCA_947311255.1 uncultured Chlorobiota bacterium
ATTGCTTTTGCAGCTTCGTATCTTCCAACAGCAAAACCACCGGAAATTCCTTTTGCATTTTTAATTATATTAAATTTTGTTAATGATGGAGTAATTACCATTAACGGGTTTCCGTTTTGGTCTTGTATTTCAAATAAAGTATCGGTCGAATTCTCTGCTTTTAAAACAAATTTCTTTGTTGGATTTGAAGTTCCTATTCCAACATTATAATTTGAATTTGATAGGAATACATTTGAGTCTTTTGTTTGCCAAATTTCGGCATTGGAAGAAAGGTCTATCCAACCCATAGATTCATCAGGTTTTTTTCCGTAGAGGAAAAAACTGCCTATGGTTGTGTCGTAAACAATTAGTCCTGCAGTGCCTGATATACCCTGCCTATTAGCTGTTGATACTCTTGGAATTAATACTCCTTTGTTGTCAGATTTAATTTCCAACATTGCTGAACCATCGGGTGTTCCAGAACTTCCGGATATTAATACTTGGGAAAATGTGCTTTGTGTGTTTATTAGTAAAAATACTAATATTAGGATTGATAATTTTGTAAAAATGTTTTTCATAATGAGAGATTTTAAAGGTTTTAAAAAAAGTATTGCAATAAATAGGTTAGCACAAATTATAGTACGAAAGTAAGTATAGAATACTTTCAATACAAGTAGCATTTAGAATTAGTTAGTATCTTTTTATTAAGTGTATGTATGTATTTAGTTTTCGTATTTACTGTAAATTATGTAGTTTTAGAAAACAGATTGATAAACATTTAAATATTATTAAACAATAGTACTAAACAAAAATATAATAAATATTTAGCCCTTTTGAAGAAAAATGATGATAGGTAGAAAAAAAATGATAAGAGGTAATAAAAAGAGTTTAATAGGTAATTTTCTTATTGATAAATATATATTGCCTGAGAATAATGACGTTTTTATTTATAACTAACAATTTATTAGTTTTACAAATGTTTTAACTTTTAATTTTAGATACTGTCCCAATGAATTAATTTAAAAAGAAAAATTATCTTAAGGATTTAAGAATTTCTCAAAACTATCTAATAATAAAGATTTTTTCCGAAATGAAACGGGTACTTTAGATTTATCTTTCATATATACAAGCCCAGAATCTTTTTTTTCAAATCGTTCTATATAGTTTAAGTTAATAAGGTGTGAGCGGTGAATTCTTATAAAATTATATCTTTCTAAAAGTTCGCTGTATTCTTTAAGTGTTTTTGAAATCAAAATTTTCCGGTTGTCATTTAAGAAAAAAATTGTATAATTATTTTCAGATTCACATCTTATAATGTCTTTAATATTAACAATATAGATATTTTCAGTGGTTTTTAAAACTATTTTTCTTGATTTTTCTGAACTATTTTCAATATTGTTTAAAAAAGTTTTAATTTTAATATGCTCATTGTCTTGTTTAATTTCCTTTATAGCTTCAATTACAGAATTTGTAAAATCAATTATGTTAATTGGCTTTAAAATAAAATCAATTGCACTAAACTTTATTGCTTGTAAGGCATTTTCTTCATGTGCAGTTATGAAAATTAGTTTAAAATTATGGTAATTAATTTTTTTTAATAAATCAAATCCTGTACCGTCAGGCATTTGTACGTCAAGAAAAACAATATCTGGAAGGTGCTTTTGAATTATTTGAATTCCTTTTGTAACATTTTTTGCCGAAGCAACAATTTTTATATCCTGAAATTCTTTTTCAATAATTTCCCCAACTATATTATGAGTTTTTTGCTCATCGTCAATTACTACAGCTTTTATCATAAATTTTAGTTTTAAATTAATTAAAACTCTTCAATAAAAGGTATTTTAAAACTAATGATTGTACCTTTTTTTGTTTTATCAATCATTTGTAAATCAATAATTTTGATATTATTTTCTTTGTTTTTGGTTTTTAAAATTATTGATAATCGTTCTTCGGTAATTTCGGTTGCTAGAGATTGGTGTTTGCTTTTTTTATTTGCTTTTTTAATGCCTTTTCCGTTGTCTTCAATTGATACAAATATATAATTATTTTTCAAATTAAAGTTTATTTTTAATAGTGCGTTTTCTATATTATCTTCAAATCCGTGTTCAATTGCGTTTTCAATAAAAGGTTGAACAAGCATTGGTGGTACAAGTGTATTTTCTGTGTCAATATTTTCAGATATGTTAATTTTATAATCAAAGCTATTTTCTCTTCTTAGTTGCTGAAATTGAATATAATATTCAATTATTTTTAGTTCGTCTTGAAATGTTATTAAATTTTTTCTAGAACTTTCAAGGATTAATCTCATAAGTTTTGCAAAGTTAGACAAATATAAACTTGATTTTTCGGTGTCGTTTTCATAAATAAAGTTTTGAATTGCAAAAATTGCATTAAAAATAAAGTGAGGATTCATTTGAAGTCTTAAAAGTTTTTGTTCTGTTTCAATTTCTTTTTGTTTGTTTCTTAGTTTTTGTCTGTTATGTGCTAAAAAATAAATGATTGCAAACAAAATAAATAGAATAATCAAGCCTGTTATTAACCAAAAATTCCTCTGATTTTTTGCGTCAGATAATTGTTTGTTTTTTTCAAGAATTTTAATTTTTTGTTCTTTTTGGCTTGTTTCATATTTCACTTCAAGTTCAGAAAATTTATCTGTTGTTTCTGCATTATATACACTGTCGTGAAATTCTTGATATTTGTTCGAGAAATAATATGCGTTTTTGTAATCTTTAAGATTGTCATAACTTATTTTTAATGAAAGAGCAACCTGTTCTAAATTAAAGGAGTTATTTTCTAAGGAGTCAATTGCGTATGCTTGTTTTAAAAAAAATACAGCTTTATTATATTGCTTATTTTTAATATAACTATCTCCAATGGTTTTTAATGTTCCTGAAACATCAACTTTTGAATCAATTTCATTAAATATCTGTAATGCTTTTTTAGAATGTTCTATTGATAAATCTGTTTTGTTTTGAATATAAAATTGCTAAACCTTGTAAACATTTTCCGGTATTTAATAATATATTTTTATTTTTAAAAATGTTGTAAGCTGTTTTTAAATATTTCTCTGATTTTTTAAATTGATTTGTTTTATATAGAACAATTCCACTGTTCATCATTAAAATTGCAGAACTTACAGTATCATTCATCTCTTCAAATTTTTGTTTTGAAAGTTCGTAATATTCAATAGCTTTTATATTTTTATTCATTTTGTTGTACATATTTCCAATAGCACCGTACGACATTGCAATTCCTCTAATATTTCCAATTTTTTTAAACATAGAAATTGTTTTTGTGAAATATTCCAAAGATTTTTCAAAATCGCCTTTTATCATACTGTTATTCCCCAAATTGCCATAGATTGATACTGTATTTAAAGTATCTTTTTCTTGTTCTGCAATTTTTAAAGCTTTTAGTAAAAATTCTTTAGCTTTGTTTAGTTTTCCTGATTCGTTATGAAAAATACCTAGATTTTTTAGAATATATATTTCTTTTTTTCTGAAATTGTTTTCTTCTGCAATATGTAATGCAGTTTTTAAATAGAATAAAGCGGAGTCTGAATTTGAGTAGAAATAATAATCTCCTAATTCGATTAAAGCATTAATTTTATTTTCGGGACTTTCTGTTTCTCCTGCTTTTTTCAAACTGTCAATGTTTTGACCGTATAGTACAGTAAAAGAAAAGAATAAAACTAAAAAAGAAAAATATTTGTTCATTTTCTTAAAATTTAAAGTAGTTGTTTTATTTCTAAGTAATTTTATAATCGGAAATATCAAAGCCGTTAAGTAAATCTTTTACAGACATTCTTTTTTTCCCTTGTAATTGTAATTCTAAGATATTAATATATCCGTTTGCAGTAGAAATTTTTAAATATTTTTTATTGTCGGATAATAATTTACTTGGTATTTTAAAATTGTCATCAAAATTTTTCTCACAATCAAATATTTTTAAAGTCAGGGTTCTATTGTTTTTGTTCGTAATTTTTGACCAAGCAGCAGGATAAGGACTTAGACCTCTTATGAAATTATATATTGTTTTTGTATCTTGTTGCCAATTAATTTCACAATCTTCTTTAAATATTTTATTTGCAGTTTTTATTTTCTGTTCCGATATTTTTTTTTGTTCTGTGGCATTAAATTTATTATTTATAATTGCTTCAACTGTTTTAATAATTAGATTTCCACCTTTATACATAAGTTTGTCATGTAGTTGACCTGCATTTTCATTATCTGAAATATTTACTTCTTCTTGGAAAATAATTTTTCCTGTATCAATTTTTTTTTCAATAAAAAAGCTTGTAATTCCTGTTTTAGTTTCTCCATTTATTATTGCATGGTTTATTGGTGCAGCTCCTCTATAGTCGGGCAGGAGAGAGGCATGTAAATTTATAGTTTTATGTTTAGGCATTGCCCAAACAATTTCAGGCAACATTCTAAACGCTACAACAACCTGTAAATCAGCTTTTAATAATTTTAATTCTTCAATAAAAGATTTGTCTTTTAGATTTGTTGGTTGTAAAATATTAAGATTGTTTTTTAGAGCATAATTTTTAACGGCAGATGCTTTTAGTTTCTTGCCTCTGCCAGCAGGTCGGTCGGGTGCCGTAACAACTCCAACAATATTAAAGTTGTTTTCATGCAGAGACTTCAAACTCTCAACTGCAAAATCCGGAGTTCCCATAAAAATTATTCTAAATTTCTCTTTGTCTTTTTTTTGGTGCATTTTTTAAATTTGTTTCTGTATTAATTAATTTGTAAATTATTCTCCACTCTTTTAATTTTTCTTCAAAATTTTTCCTTGCATTTGCCGGACTTGTTGAGGGCAAACTGTAATATTCAAAATTGTTACTTAGTCCAATATATTTTTTATAATAACTAAAAGATGCTTTTCCGTTAAATATAATATGTTTAATATCAGGATGTTGTGTAAAAAAGTCTTTAAAGTTATTTGCCTTTTCATTTCTTATATTTGAATCTAAACTTCCTTTTCTTACACAATATTTTAAACTGTCCCAAAGTGCAATTTTATTAATTTTTATTAAATTTTTTTTTATTTTATAATCTTCGGAATACTCTTTGTTAAAAATTATGAATAATATTTTCCAAAAAACATTATATTTGTATCCGTAATATTCATTTATTTCCAAAGAAGTTTTTCCCGGCATTGTTCCTAAAATTAATATCTTTGCATCAGAATTTGCAATTGGAGGAAAAGAAAAAGAATTCATTGGTTTAAATTTTTATAAAATTATAAAATATATTGTAAAACATAAAACTATTATTTTTCGTTAATAATAATTGACAAATAAACATTAAGATTTTAAAAATGAAGATATCAAATAAAATTATTTATATAATACTTACTTTATCAATATTAATTGTAGGATTTACTTCTGATAATGATGGAAAAAAGAATAAACTAATATTAGACCTAATGAAACAAAGCCTTAAAATATATCATTTCGAGGCACATAATTTCGATAATGATTTTTCAGAAGAGGTTTTTAAACTTTATATGGAAAAGCTAGATTATAATAAACGCTTTTTTCTTCAATCGGATATTAATGAATTTCTTGCATATAAGTTTAAAATAGATGAAGCCGTAAATGATGATAATTTTGAATTTTTTAATTTAACAAAGGAAACTTATTTTCAGAGAATTAAAGAAGTTGAGAAGTATTTCACAGCAGCACTTAAAAAACCGTTTAATTTTAATAAAGAAGATTTTATTGAAACCGACCCTGAGAAAAGAAAATATGCAATTACAAAAAAAGAATTAAAAGAAAACTGGGAAACTTATATAAAGTATTCAGTAATGACAAAAATTGCAACAAAGTTAGAAATTCAAGAAAAAGCAATTGCTGATAATGACACAAGTGTTGAAATAAAAACCTTTAAAGAGCTCGAAAAGAAAGCAAGAGAAGATGTTAAGAAAACTTATGATGATTGGTTTCATAGAATGACAAAAACAAATGAAAAGGATTTGCTAAAAATGTATTTTAATTCAATAACTGCATTTTACGACCCTCATACCGGTTATTTTCCCCCAAAAGATAAAGATAATTTTGATATTCATATTTCCGGTAAACTTGAAGGAATTGGAGCAACATTATCTCAACCTAATGCGTACATAAAAGTAGAAAGAATTGTTGCAGGAAGTGCTTGTTGGAAACAGGGAGAATTGGAAGTAGGAGATTTGATTTTGAAAGTTGCACAAGGAGCAGATGAACCTGTTGATGTTGTTGATATGAGACTTGATGATGCAATAAAAATGATAAGAGGAAAAAAAGGTACAGAAGTAAGACTAACTGTAAAAAAAGCTGATGGAAGTATAAAAATAATTCCAATTGTAAGAGATGTTGTTGTTCTTGAAGAAACTTTTGCAAAATCGGTTGTTATACAAGATTCATTGACAAACCATCGAATTGGATATATATATTTGCCAGGTTTTTATGCAGATTTTGAAGATAAAAATGGAAGAAGATGTTCGGAAGATGTTAAAAAAGAAATTGAAAAATTAAAAGATGAAAATATTGAAGGCATAATTGTAGATTTAAGAAATAATGGAGGAGGTTCACTTTCGGATGCTATTGATATTGTTGGTTTGTTTATTGACGAAGGACCTGTTGTGCAAGTGAGAAGTAGGTTTGCAATGCCTCAAGTTTTGGAAGATAAACATAAAGGCTCTTTATATGACGATGATTTAGTAATAATGGTAAATGAATTTAGTGCATCTGCTTCTGAAATTATGGCTGCTGCAATTCAGGATTATGGAAGAGGAATTATAGTTGGTAGTAAGCAAACTTTTGGAAAAGGAACTGTTCAAAGATTTATTCCTTTTGACCGAATAGCAAGGGGAAATGAAGACTTAAAACCACTAGGGGCTTTGAAATTAACTATACAAAAATTTTATAGAATTAATGGCGGTTCAACTCAGTTAAAGGGTGTTGCTTCCGATATTGTTTTACCAGATGCCTATTCAAAGTTAGATATGGGAGAAAAAGATTTGGATAATGCAATTGAATGGGACGAAATACCCAAAGCAGAATATAATAGAGTTATTTCTTATGATAATATTCAAAATATTAAAACTAAAAGTTTAAAAAGAATATCTGCTGATACTTCGTTTACGATAATTGATGAATATTCAGACTATTTAAAAGAAGCAAGAGAAAAAACATTAGTAAGTTTAAATCTTGATAAGTATAAACAAAATCAAGAAAATAGAGAAAAAGTAAATAAAAGATTTAAAAATGCAGACTTGAGAAAAAATGGATTAAATTTTTATATTCTTAAAGCAGATTCTATTGAAACTTACTCAGATACACTCAAAACTGAAAAAGTAGAAAGGTGGATTAAAAATCTGAAGAAAGATATTTACCTTGAAGAATCGTATAAAATAATTTTGGATATGAACTGATATTAGGAACTGAGAGGTAGTGTGAAAATAAAACTACTGCCTTTTCCTTCCTCACTTTCAACACGTATTGTTCCTCCTTGCTTTTTTATAAATTCCTTGCATATAATTAACCCTAAACCTGTTCCACTTTCATTTTCTGTTCCTTTGGTAGAAGCACTTTCTGACAGGGAGAATATCTTATTGACTATATTTGGAGAAATCCCTACTCCGGTATCTTTTATTGTTATTTCAACAAATTGTTTTTTGTTTTTATTACTTATTATTTTTGAAAATAAAGAAACCTCGCCTCCTTTTTTAGTGAATTTTATTGCATTAGAAATCAGATTTCTTAAAACAGTCAATACCATATTTTCATCTACAAAAACATTTATGTTGTCTGAAATTTTATTATTTAATTTTATACTTTTATTTCTGAAAGATTGTTTTAACAATTCTGTTGTTGCAAAGCTTAATAAATATAAATTCTTATTTTGAGGAACAAAATTAATTGTGCCTTGTTGAGAACGGGACCAAGTTAGAAGGTTTTCAAGTAATTTATAGGCATTTTCAGAACTTTCTTTAATAAGTTTAATAAATTCTTTTTGTTGTTTTGCATTAAAATTATCAAAATTTACATTCAGTAAATTAGAAAAACCAATTATTGCATTAAAAGGACTTTTTAAATCATGTGCAATAATTGAAAAAAACTTATCTTTAGTTTTTATAATCTTTTTAAGCTCACTTTCACTTTTCTTTAGAGCTTCTGCTATAATTTTTCTGTCAGTAATATCTCTAACAATTCCTTCAACACCATTAAAATTACCGTCATCATCTATTAATATATTTGCTGATGTTTCAACAAACATTTCTTCCCCGTTTTTCTTATGTAATTTAGTTCTGAAACTTTTAACTTTTCCATTTTTTAATAATAAATCTAAAAACTCTTTTCTTGTTTTTGGATTAGGGTATAATGTTTCAACTTTACCACCAATAACTTCGTCCATCTTAGAATAACCAAACATTCTCATACAAGACGGGCTGGCTAAGGTAACTATTCCGTTAGCATTTGCTCTGTAATATGAATCTATTAAATTTTCAATTATATTTTTATACTTTTTTTCACTATCGGATAGTGCTTTTTCAGCCTTTATTCGGTTGGTTACATCTCGGTAGTTTATAATAAATCCATTGATAATTGGTGAATGAAGCATGTTTTTGATAGTTCCTTCATAGTATAAGAGCTTTCCGTTTTTGTGGTAGCCTCTGTAAGATACATTAACAATATTTCCAGGTTTTTCTAATGCTTTTGCCAGTTGATTTTTTAACATTTGAATATCATCTTCATGAACATAATCAAACGTATTTTTCCCCACCATGTCCTCAAAAGTAAATCCATTAATGTTTTTAGACGATGGATTTCTATATATCAAAACTCCATCACTATTTATTACAGACATTCCCTCAGTATTGTTTTCTGTTAATAATCTAAAAAAATCTTTACTATTTATTAGTTCTTTCTTAGCTAAAACCTTTTCAGTTACATCTCGATATGTTGCAATAATACCTTTAATAGGCGTGTGGAACATATTTTTTGCAGTACTTTCGATATGTAATAATTGACCGTTTTTATGGTAACCTCTATAAGACATTTTTATCGGTTCACCAGGTTTGTTTAATATCTCTTTAAGTTTACTTTGTAAATTTTCAAGATCATCTTTAAAGATATGCTTGGAAAAATCTTTCCCAACCATATCTTCAATTGTAAAGCCATTTATTTCTTCGCTAGATGGACTTCTGTATGTCGGAATTCCTTCACTGTTTACAACTGATATTCCCTCAGTACTGTTTTCTGTCAATAATCTAAAAAAATCTACATCTTTGTTGTTTTTCAATGCTTCTCTAAGAGATTCAACTTCTTTTTCTAATTCTTGATATGTCGGCTTTGAGTTCATAATAGCACTATAAAAATTAGGTAAAATGATAAAAAATAATAAATCTGTAAACAGAAAAATGTATAAAGAATATAAGACTTTAAAATATTGATTTATTTATAAATAAATAATTTTCCATTTTCAAAAATATTGAAAAAAACCAAATTTCAAAAAATAACTTAATCTCATTGTAGTCCGACTATTTTTAGATTTACTGACAAAGAAAGATATTCTTTAATTAAAATGTTGGAGCTTAATAAATTAAGGAATGAATAAACTTGCTTTTTTGAAGCCCTAATTTATTAATCTCAACTTAAGTTGGAGGGTGTAAATATCTCTATTTATACAAGTTTCTACTCATTATTTATGTTTTTTATGGGCAATAATGAAAATAAAACAGAAAAAATTATAAAGTTAGTTTGGTTTTAAGATATACAGCGGTATAAGATTTTTTACATTTAACTAAATCATTTGGGTGACCTTGAAATAAAATTTCGCCACCTTTTTCGCCACCATCTGGGCCAATATCAATAATATAATCTGCTGTTTTTATAACTTCTAAATTATGTTCAATTATTACAATTGTATGTCCTCGGTCGAGTAAAGCATTAAAACTTTGCAAAAGTTTATTTATGTCGTGAAAATGGAGTCCGGTTGTTGGTTCATCAAAAATAAACATTG
>CAMZKL010000031.1 GCA_947311255.1 uncultured Chlorobiota bacterium
GGAGGTGATGATGATGCAACAATTACATTAGATATTGATGATGAAAATGTTAATGCGAGTTTATATTTTAAAAACTATCCACCAAAACAAAATGAAGATTGGACAAAAAAAAGTTTTAAACATGAAATAATTGATGGAGAAAAAGTTATGACTGCAAAATTACCACATCAGCCACCTGCAGGGAAACTTTTATACAATATCGTTATTGAAAATAATGGAAAAAAACAATTCCTTTTCAAAGAAGACCCAATTGTAATAAGATTTAAAGGAGGAGTTCCTAATTATATTTTGTTGCCACATATTTTCTTTATGTTTTTTGCGATGCTTCTTGCAAATTTAACAGGTCTTTTTGCAATATTTAAAATATCGAATTTAAAATTATACACAGGTATAACTTTAATTTTAATGACAATAGGAGGAATGATACTCGGACCAATTGTGCAAAAATTTGCTTTTTTAGAATATTGGGCAGGGGTTCCTTTTGGCTGGGACTTGACTGATAATAAGTTGCTTATAGGTTTTATTGCATGGTTAATTGCTTTTTTTATGAATAGAAAAAAAGAAAATAGAGCATCGGTAATTGTTGCAGCAATTGTAACTTTAATAATATTTTCAATACCACACAGTATGTTTGGTTCTGAACTTAATAGAGAAACTGGAAAAGTTATACAAGGTTTTATTCAATTTTATTTTTAAAAATTTATAAGATAAAACCCTGTCAGGATTTTTTTATTCCTGACAGCGGTTTCATACTATTTATAAAGTAAAATGCTTGATATAAACCATTTTTTTTCCCTTTCTTTTTGTTAAAAATTATTTCTATAACTATTGCTATGCAAAGAATTTTTGTCTCAATAAAGAAAAAAGTATTCTAATTTATTTATCGGGCGTTTTGCATCGAAAACTGTATCATTATAAAAACATAAGACTTAAAAATGAAATACCCAGATTTTTTTAATAAAGTAAAAACAATAAAATTAAAAGATGAACTATCCAATTTTTTAGGAACATTTGAAGATGGAATTGTAGAATATAATTATACAGAAATTGTAAAAGCTGCAGGGCATAGTTGCCCTACTGTTGCAGGAGCATATATGGTATGTGCAAAAGGATTAGATAAACTTTATTCAACTAGTTTGCCGTTAAGAGGGCAAATTAAAGTTGAATTTAAAAATCCTATTGATGAAGGCGTTACAGGAGTAATCTCAAATGTGATAAGTCATATTACAGGAGCAACTAAAAATACAGGATTTAAAGGAATAGCAGGGAAATTTGTAAGACATACTTTAATGGATTTCGAAGCCAATATTCCTGGTCTTATAAGATTTACACGTATTGATAATAATAATTTTGTTGATATAATATACAATCCAATTATTCCTCCCAAACCTGAAATGCAAGAATTGATGCAAAAAAGTATTTCAGGGCAATCAACTGATTTAGAGAAAAATAAATTTGGAGAACTTTGGCAACAAAGAGTTAAAGAAATATTGATTGATAATTTTGATAATCCAGAAGTCGTAATTTTTGTGTAAAAGAATCAATTTTGTTGAACATATTAAATAGTTTAAAAAAACTTATTAAGATTACAAATGAAATAATCATTATTACAGACTTTAAACTTATGAAATTTTTACTAAAAACTCTTAAACATTCTTGCCTGAGAAAAACCTGGAGCATTAATATTCAAATCTAAAAAATATCCGAATGGGGTTTGGGCTGTTTCGTAATTTGCATTTTTTAATCTTTTTTCAGCCAGATCAAAAATTTCTTTTGTAAATTCAGGAGATGCCTTGCTTTCAGAAAGATGTGCAAAAGAATGTAAAACAATAAAATTTGTTTCGTTTTTTCTTGCTCCCCATTTTAAATTTTTAACTAAGTTTTTCTCAACTTTTAAAATAGCTTTTTCTGTATCATGTTCTTCAACTTGAATAAAACCTACGAGAGCATTTTTAAACGTTTTGCTTTCTGTATGTTTTTCAAAATTTTCTAAAGTTTTTATTGTTGGAGTGTAAGAAAACTCTTTAACGTATATCATTAATAACTTCATAATTAATAAAATTGATTTTAACTTGCTTTATCATTAGTATCTCTATGGCAAACTCATATTCTTATTTTTCAACATATTTATTCAAATCAACTAAACCTGATGCAAATATGTAAGACTTAATACATAAAGAGGGTTTAAAATGTTTTCAAAAATGATAAAAATTTCATATTCTTGCAAATAAAATATAATAAAGGTAAATGCTTCAAATAGAAAATACAATTATCTCTGATGATGTTATTGAAAAAAAGTTTGCTTGCAACTTGAAAGTTTGTAAGGGAATTTGCTGTGTTGAAGGAGACTCCGGTGCACCATTAGAAACAGATGAACTTGAACTTCTTGAAAAAGAGTATCATAAAATTAAAGAATTTTTAAGACCCGAAGGAATAAAGGCCATTGAAAAAAAAGGTTTGTATTATGTTGATGAAGAATTAGATTATGTAACAACATTAGTTGACGGAAAAGAATGTGCATATACCGTTTTTGATACCGAGGGAATAGCAGCTTGCGGTATTGAAAAAGCATATTTAGCTGGAAAAATAAAATTCAGAAAACCATTGTCTTGTTGGTTATATCCTGTTAGAACTAAAGATATAAGCGATTTAAAAGCAGTAAACTATGATGTTTGGGATATTTGTAAATCAGCTGTTTTGTTTGGAGAGAAACATAATGTTTTTGCGTATAAATTCTTAAAAGAACCTTTAATTAAGAAATTTGGAAAAGAATGGTATAAACAACTTAAGTATTATGCCGATTTTTCAAATAAAAAATAGTATTTTTGCGTTGCAAATTGATAATATAAATTTTAAAAACATAAACATACTGTAATAATGAAAGATTTAAAAAAATACATTGAGGATAATAAAGACCGTTTTTTAGAAGAATTATTTGAATTAATTAGAATACCTTCAATTAGTTCTCTTGAAGAACATAAAGAAGACATGTACAAAGCTGCAGAATATTGGAAAAAAACAATGTTAGATGCAGGTGTGGACAAGGCACAAGTTATGGAAACACATGGAAATCCTGTAACCTATGGTGAAAAAATAATTGATTCTTCATTACCTACTGTTTTAGTTTATGCACATATGGATGTTATGCCAGTTGATCCTATTGATTTATGGGATAGTCCACCTTTTGAACCAGAAGTTAGAGATGGTAAAATATATGCAAGAGGGGCTGATGATGATAAAGGACAGGGATTTATGCATGCAAAAGCATTTGAATACATGGTAAAAACAAACCAATTACCATGTAATGTTAAATTTATTATTGAAGGAGAAGAAGAAATAGGTTCTCCAAATCTTCGTAAATTTATGGAAGATAATAAAGACTTATTAAAAGCTGATGTAATTTTAGTTTCTGACACAGGAATGATTGCTCCGGACATACCTTCAATTACGACAGGCCTGAGAGGTCTAAGCTATATGGAAGTTGAACTTACAGGGCCAAACAAAGATTTGCATTCGGGATTATTTGGAGGAGCAGTTGCAAACCCCGCTAATGTTCTTACAAAAATGCTTGCAAGTCTTGTTGACGATGATGGACGAATTACTGTTAAAGGATTTTATGATGATGTAATTGAAGTTTCAGACGCTGAAAGAGCAGAAATGGCAAAAGCCCCTTTTGATGAAGCTGGTTATAAAAAAGCACTTGATATTAATGTTCTTGCCGGCGAAAAAGGATACTCAACAAACGAAAGAACTGGAATAAGACCCGCACTAGACATTAATGGAATTTGGGCAGGATATATAGGCGAAGGAGCAAAAACTGTAATCCCATCAAAAGCCTATGCAAAAGTTTCAATGAGACTTGTACCTAACCAAGATAATATAAAAATTAGCAAATTATTTGAAAAGCACTTTTTAAATATTGCTCCAAAAACTGTAAAAGTAAAAGTTACTGCCCTTCATGGAGGACAAGGTTACGTATCTCCAATTGATATAACCGGATACAAAGCAGCAGAAAAAGCATATACTGATGTTTTTGGAAAAAAACCTGTACCTGTTAGAAGTGGAGGAAGTATTCCAATTATATCTACTTTTGAAGAAGTACTTGGAATAAAAACAATTTTAATGGGATTTGGGTTGGAAAGTAATGCAATACATTCTCCAAATGAAAATAATCCTTTAGAAATGTTTTATAAAGGAATTGAAACTATTCCATTGTTTTATAAATACTATGCAGAATTAATGAAATAATCTATACAATTTTCTATTTGTAACATTCTAAATTAATAATTATGATTAATGAATATTATTGTCCTCATTGTAAAGCTTCTTTAAAAGTTGATAATCATGTAATTTTAACAGCAAAAGGTGATAAAAATAAAGGAGGTTTAGTTTTATTTGAGCCAAAACTCGGGGATTTTAATATAATTTCTCATAAAGATTTTAATTTAGAGAACAATACACACGTTGATTTTTTATGTCCTGTTTGTCATAAAAATTTAAGTACTAAGAAAGAAAACCTTGCTGAAATTTTATTAACAGATTCTGATAAAGATGAATATAGAATTTTGTTTTCTGAAATAATTGGAGAACAAGCAACATATAAAATTAAAGCAGGAAAAGTATATAATGCTTTTGGGAATGACCAAAATGTTTATGTTAATCATTTTGGGACTGGTCCAGAATATTAAAATAAGTTTAATATGTTTAAAGTTTTTAAAAAATGAAATATTTATTTTTGACTTCTTTTCTTTTAATAAACTTAATTACAAAAGGACAGCCAACTAAATATTACAACATTAATTTTGTTAATGGACAATTATTGAATAAAAAAGAGACTGTTGGTAAGAATATTTATGGTTCTCCATATTTACATAAAGACTGGAGACTAGGTTCAATTAAATTATTTTCTGGGGATAGTATATCGCATTATCCTTTGAAACTTGATTTGAGTATGAATGAAATTGAAATAAAATTTGAAGGAGAAGTTAAAGTGCTGCCAATTAGTCTTATCAAAGACTTGTATTTAATGAATAATATTGGAGAAAATGAACTTCTGAGAAATGCAAAAGTTTATAATGCACAGGAAAATGGACTCTTTTTAGTTATTTATGATGGAAATACTTCAATGTTTAAAAAAATATTTTTGTCAATTAAAGAGCCAAATTATGATCCAGCCTACGGTATAGGTAATACTAATAGAACATATATTAAAAAAGTACAGTATTTTATAGTCCAGAATGGAAAGCTAAAAAAGATAGATTTTAGAAAGAAAAAAATACTGAAAGTTTTCAAAGATAAATTAGAAGCTGTAAAAAAATATGCTACTGAGAATAATCTCAGTTTTAAAAATGAAAGTGATTTAGCAAAAATATTTGAATATTATAACAGTTTGTAATTGTTAATTTTGTAATTTATAAGAAAGGAGTAGTTTTAATATCTACTCCTTTTTTATTTTATAGCACTATGTTTTTTTTCGTATTGTCTTTAAAAAGATCATATTTTTAAATTTTAATCCTTAATTATTAGGTGATTTCATAAATATTTTGTTTTTTTGTAAAATAAACTTTAAAAATATATAAAATGGCAAGAATTCGTTTTACTGCATTAGAAGAGCTTAATAAACGCCCCAATATAAATGCCGATTTTCCGGCAGTAAAAATATCCGATTATTTTGGAGAGAATGTTTTTAGTCTTGAAAAGATGCAAAAATTCTTATCTAAAGACGCTTACAAAGGAGTTAAAAAATCTATTGAAACAGGTAATAGAATAGATAGGAGAATTGCTGATCAGATTGCAGCAGGAATGAAAGATTGGGCAATAAGTAAAGGTGCTTCGCATTATACGCACTGGTTTCATCCTTTAACAGGAAATACAGCAGAAAAACATGATGCTTTTTTAAATATTGACCAAAATGGTAATCCTTTCGAAATGTTTGATGGTGAATTACTTTCACAGCAAGAACCTGACGCTTCAAGTTTTCCGCATGGAGGATTAAGAAATACTTTTGAAGCAAGAGGATACACAGCCTGGGATCCTTCTTCTCCTGCCTTTGTTGTTGGAAAAACTCTTTGTATTCCCACAATTTTTATTTCATATACAGGTGAAGCTCTTGATTATAAAATGCCTTTATTAAAATCTGTTCAAGAAATTGATATTGCTGCCACAGAAGTTTGTAATTATTTTGATAAAAAAATTCAAAAAGTAATAACAACTTTGGGCTGGGAACAAGAATATTTTTTGGTTGATGAGGCTCTATGGCGTGCCAGACCAGATTTGTCTCTCACAGGAAGAACTTTAATGGGGCATGCTTCAGCAAAAGACCAACAGTTAAGCGATCATTATTTTAGTTCTATTCCAGAAAGAGTTCTTGAGTATATGAAAGATTTTGAAATAGAAGCACATAAATTAGGAATTCCTATTAAAACAAGGCATAACGAGGTTGCTCCAAATCAATTTGAATGTGCTCCAATTTTTGAGGAAGTAAATCTTGCAAACGACCACAACTTACTTCTTATGGAAGTTATGAGAAAAGTTGCCATAAAACATAAATTTAAAGTTCTTTTTCATGAAAAACCCTATGCAGGTATTAATGGCTCTGGAAAGCATAATAATTGGTCTTTGGCTACTGATACAGGAATTAATCTTTTAAAACCTGGGAATACGCCAAAGTCAAATCTTCAATTTCTTACTTTTTTAATTAATACGGTAAAAGCAGTTAAAGAACATGGAGATTTGCTCAGAGCAACAATTGTTTCGGCAGGGAACCAGCACAGACTTGGTGCAAATGAAGCACCTCCGGCAATTATTTCAGTATTTTTAGGAAAAGAATTAGATACAATGCTGAATAATATTGAAAAAAGAGTTTCTGGCAAAAAAATGACAGCTGATGAAAAAACTGAGCTTAAATTGGATATTGGTAAAATTCCTGAAATACTTCTTGATAATACTGACAGAAACAGAACTTCACCTTTTGCATTTACGGGTAATAGATTTGAATTTAGGGCAGTAGGTTCGGCAGAAAACAATGCAGGACCTATGATTGCTTTAAATACTGCAGTAGCAGATCAGTTGAAGAGATTTAAAATTGAAGTTGATAAACTTATTGAAAATAAAACTAAAAAGGATGAAGCTATTTTTCAAGTCCTAAGGAAATATATTATAGAATCTAAGGATGTTAGATTTGAGGGTAACGGATATAGTGAAGAATGGGTAAAAGAGGCAAAAGAACGAGGATTGACAAATGTATTAACTGCTGCTGAGGCTTTTAAAGCGTATATCAGTAAAAAGACAATTGATTTATACAGCAGAAATAAGATTTTGAACAAAAAAGAGCTCTATTCTAGATATGAAATTAAGAATTGCGAATATGTTCAAAAAATTCAAATTGAGTCTCGAGTTTTAGGGGACTTAGCAAAAAACCACATAATTCCAACTGCTGTTAAATATCAAAATGTTTTAATTAAAAGTGTTAGAGATTTAAAAGAAATTATAACAGATAATAATGAGTTTGTTAATATTTCTCAAAGAAGAATTGCCACAATAAAGGATATTTCAAAACATACAACTTCAATAAGTAAACAAGTTTTTGATATGATAAACGAGCGGAAGAAAGCTAATAAAATTGAAGAATGTGAAAATAAGATTGTGAAATATGAGAATGATGTTAAACCGTTTTTAGATAAAATAAGATATCATATTGACAAATTAGAATTAATTGTTGATGATGAAATGTGGTCTTTGCCAAAATATAGGGAACTTCTTTTTAATAGGTAATTTTTTAGACTTTCTAAGTTTTTAAAACTTGGAAAGTTTGCTAATAAAAAAATCTGATTTTATAGGTCTGCCATTTTTAAGTATAACAGTTGTTATTTTTGCTTTGTTCATAAGTTTTTTGTCTTTTTTCCGGAAAATATCTTGTGAAAATATAATTTTTAATGCACCTTTTTTCTCAAAATTTAATTTTGAGATGAATGTATCGCTACTTTTTAAAGGTAATTTATAATCAATTTCAATTTTGTAAACAACTGCATCTGTTCCTTGTTCGTGCATTTTTGCAAAATCTAGTCCTGCGGTTTTTATAAATTCGTGTCTTGTGTGTTCATAATAATTTTGATAAACTGAATTGTTTACAATTCCTTGAATATCACATTCATAATCGCGAACTTTCATTTCTAATTCAAATATATATTTTTTCATATGTCTAAATTTTTCTAATTAACTGATATTGAATCAGTTACTTATGTCCTTATTGTTAATAATATTTATTTTGATCTGCTCATAGGAACACTTGCTTTCTTTTGCACGTAATCATTGTGCTGAATTATAGTTATGCCTTTGGGTGTCAAAATATTTATCATTTGTGTTTCGTGATTTTTTTTTTAGTTAATTGTAATTTGCTTTTTACCAAAGAAAACCTCTCCGTTAGAATTGTATCCTTTAACAATAATATTATAAATTCCTTTTCTGTCTGAGGCTTTAAATGTAAAAGTTTTTTTTCTGTTTGATATTTTTATATTTAGGTTTTGATATAATGTTGTTCTAAAGTCAGGTTTATTTTCAATATTATTTATTTGTTTTTTATTTTTTTTAAAATATTCAGGAGAGCTTTTTAGTGCTAGGTATTCTAAAAAAGTACTTGATTGAGGGAATTTAATTCCTGCAAAGTTGTCTGTATTTGTTGTAAACATTATAACACCCTGAAAAATATGAGAACCAAAAACGTAGGACTTATAAATTACATCAATTTTGTCAATATCTTCTAATTTTATTTTCATAATTTTATTTGAATCAAAAACTGGAACTCTATCAACAAGTATTAATGGATTTCCCGGTAGAATATTCCCTTTTCCATCACTTACAAATAGAGAGTACTGATTTTTCTTCTTTCGCACTTTCACATTTTTAACTACTTCAAAAAGAAATTCTTCAATATTTTTTAGTTCTACATAGTCACTGGGGGCAGTAGTTGTTTTATAACTGTTATCTATGTTAAATTTTTTAGGCTTAATTCTTAAATGTGTGTTTGAATTATTTTTAGGTTCAAAATTTTGAGATATTTGAGAATTAATATATAATTTTTCAATATTTTTTTTGTCTGTTGGGTTAAAAAAAGTTGGAACTGTTCCAATTTCAGGGATTTTATTTGAAAAAGGATTATGGATTAAGATTTCATGTTCTTTTTCATCTTTAAAATATGTTTCTGAACAGAGAAAAATATCGTTAGTTTCAAAAACATTGTTTAGTCCTAATATAAAACTCCCGTTTTCTTTTGTTTTGCATACATGAATTTGAGAATTATTAAACAATACTGATACAAAAACATCTCTACCGGAAATAGGTTCTTTTGTTTTCTTATTACGCAAAATACCATTTATTGACAAATCATTTATTTCCGGAATAAAATTTAAGCTGTCATTTTTTGCTGATTTTATGTTTTCTGCAAACTTATTTTTATTAATATTCGCATCAAACAAATTCATTATTTGGCTTATTTTATTATTGTTATAATAAGGTTTGTTTTCTAAGAAGTTAGTTAGTAGAAGAGAATTTTTTAAATATAATGAGGCCTTAAAATTATAATCTTCTTTTCTTGTTCCGTCTGTAACTACAAAAATAGATGCGTTTGGAAAATTGTTTGTCTTTTCTGTATAAAGACTTATTTCAATCTTTTCTCTTGTTTTAAAATTATCTTTATCGGTATTTATTTCAATTTTTTCAATTTTTTTTGTGTTTTTAAAAAGCGAGTTTATTTTTAGAATATTTCCTTTTGAGTTTTTTATAACAATATAATTTATTCCTTCTTCAAAAATTGTATTTGGAAAATTTATAGACTTACTAATTTTTTTTAGATTTATAGTTTCGGTATGTTTTAATCTGTAGTCAATAGTGTAAACACAAAGCTCATGTTCAAAATTTTGATTTTCGGGGCTAAATCCTTTTGTGTGTATTTCGTATAATACATTGTTTTTAGAGTATTTTATTTTTGTTTGGATGGCTGATTTTTTCACTTTTAGCAAGTTTGAAAAAATAGAATCTTGCTTATTTTTTAATGAATTTAATATTGGCTTTGATGAGCTTTTAGGGTTTAAAATTGTGATAAATTGATAACTGAAATTATATTCAGAAAAATTTCTTTGATATTGCGTGTATGCTCTCAATATATAATTTCCGCTTTCAATATTTTTTGGAATATTAATAATTCCAATAGCTTTAAAATCTTTTATTTTATGTTTTTGCTTAACAATTGAAGTTTTATCAGTGCAATTTATAAGTTCAAGATATATAATTTTACTTAAAACCGGAGTTTGTTTTTTGTTGTTAATAAAATAATCTGCTGAGAAATATATTTTTTCGCCATTGAAATAAATATCTCTGTCAATATTTAACTTTATGTTTTCAATTACCTTATTAATGTTTATTTTATCTTGTTGTGCTAAAGATAATTTTGTGAGTGTTAAAAAGATAAATATTGAAATTGTTAATTTTATTTTCATTCTAAGAACTTTAGATATAAGTTGTTAATGTTTTTTTACCAAAAATTGGGTCTTTCAGGAATTCCTCCTTTTGTTGTGCAATCAAAACACGATTCCGATAACTTGCCATATTCTCCATTTATTATTGTTAAATAATAGGGAGCAGGAGCAGGAGGGAAGCTAAATATATTATCTGTTTGCACAAAGCAAGTTGAATAGTGAAATGGAACTGCAGGTCTTTCAAGAAAAATTCTTTTTTTGCTAACAGAAGAAACAGTGAAATATCCGTAAACAAGTTCCTCCGGATTTTTTTTGTTTAAAACATTCCCTATAACATTATATGGTTGAGTTGCAAAAAGAATATTATCATCTGAAATTTGGTTCTCAATTTCTTTCCAATATTTATATGCTTTTTTGTTAATTGTGTTTTGAGTTAATAATAGGCTATATTTTATTGATAATTGTCTTGTTTTAGTACTTACAAAATGTAAAGGTTTATTAGATATTTTTGGTACAGACAGATTTGAAGTCTTTCCTGTGAAAATATTTTTAATGTTTTGAGTTTTCCAACATCTAAATAAATCGTCGTATTTCGTTATTGTATCCAATCCGTTAATTAGTATTGTGTTTCCATCATAAATTGCATCTAGTGTATAATCACCAGTGTATTCATAAGTTTCAGACATATTCCACATATAATAATTCTCTAAGTTTGGAGCAGTTTCAGTATCAACATAAAACTTGTACCCAGGTAAACCGGCAGGATAATCAAGTGTTTCTTTATAAATAATTTCTGCATAAACAGTATCTATTCCTATAGGCTCAAGCATTGTTTGAAATTCAGTTTCGTATTTCTTTCCTTCTGGTGTTTCAATAGTTATTTTGTATTGTTTTCCAATTTCTCCTTGAATTCCTGTTTCGGAAGTATTATATATGCCTGGTGCTGTTTCAGTTAAAATTTCAGAAAAATCGGTATTATTAAAAATTATAATTTTACAATTTTCGTAAGGAATCATTAATGGCTCATTTATATTTGAAGATAATGAGAGTTTTACAGTATAAATTCCCGGCATATTAGTTATGCTTCCATCAACCACTAATACCTGCTCATTATTAATTGAATCAAGAGAAATCTCAGTTTCACAACTAAATATAAAAAATAATAAAATTATTATTACGTGTCTATTTGTCATAATTTCCAAGTTTTAAGTTATATGTTATTGATGGTATTATTGTTCCTAAAATTGCAATTTCATATCCTTTTATTTTTCCATTTTCATTTCTAAAAACTATTGAATATGGGTTTTTTCGAGAAGTTAGATTATAAAAAGAAATAGACCAAAAGCTGTGTGCAAATTTATATTTCTTTAAATTTCCTTCAATATTAATTGCAAAATCGGTTCTGAAATAATAGGGTAGGCGATATTGATTTCTGTTTGAAAAGCCAATAATTTCAATGCCGTTTTGATAATAAATTGATGTAGGGTAGGTAATAGGTCGTCCTGTTGAATATACAATATTAATTGAAAAACTTATTCTTTTTGTTGCTTTGTAGTTAAGTGCTAAATTAAACGCATGCGGTCTGTCATAGTTAGCAGAATATGCAATTCCTCTGTTATTCATTTCACCGGTTAGAGTATTAAAAGCTTTTACTTTTGCTTTTGAAAACGTGTAGTTTACCCATCCGTTTAGTTTTCCGTGTTTTTTCTTTATCATTAACTCTATTCCAGATGCTTTTAAATTTCCTTGAATAATATTAGTTTCCGGAATCTGATTAGTAATAAATTCTGCACCATCTTTATATTCAACTTGGTTTTCAATTTCTTTGTAATATGCTTCTATTGAGGTTTCAATTTTACCATAGAAAAGGTTGTTAAATATTCCAAAAGAATATTGTTCTCCTTTCATTGGCTTGAGGTGAGAATCGCTTAATTTCCATTTATTTGTAGAAGAAATAGAAATTGAATTTGACATCATAAAAATATATTGATTTAGTTTATTGTAACTTGCCTTTAATGAGAAGCCGTCAAAAAGTTTATATTTTCCTGAAACTCGAAAATCTAAATTTTTGTAATTCTTAATTAAATCATTTTTATTGTATCTAGTTGTATCTGTTATATTATCAGCTTCAAAAGCAGAGTTTTCTTCATATGTATAAACTGTTTTAGGTCCTAAATATGAGTATAAGTAAACACGTATTCCTGCATCTAATGTTAATTTATCAGTAATTTCCCAATTGTTTCCCAAAAATATGCTGTTATTTATTGCTTGTTCAGATTCAAATTCTATTGGTTTTATTATAGACGCATCGGAAAGAGGTAAAAAATCTCCAAAGTTTAGTTTATAATATTTAGAGTTGATGCCAAATTTGAGAGAGTTTTTTTTGGTTAACAAATATTTAAAACTTAATTTTAATTCATTATGGTTTAGTTCAAATGAATGTTTGTTGCTAAGATATGTAATTTCGTAATTTTCTTCTTTATAAGAATATTGACTTTTAATTATATTTAATTCGCTATTAAATTTTTTATTAAAAGTATGTGCCCATTTTATTGCTGCTCCTAAATTTGTATATTCATTTTTAAGACCAAATGCTAAGTTGGCAAAATCATGGCTACCATAAATGAAAACATCAGCTGTGTTTTTTTTATTTATATTATAAGAAAAGTTCATTAAGGCATCTTTAAAAGATACTGTGCTATTTTTAATGTCAATATTTTTTATTTGTCTTAATATCCAATCTGAGTATGTTGTTCTTAAACTAATAAGGTAGCTTGCAGTATCCTTCTTTATTGGTCCTTCTGCCATTAGTCTGCTTGATGTAATCCCAATACCACCTCTTGCAGAAAAATATTTCAGATTCCCTCTCTTAGCTCCAATATCGAAAACCGAAGACAAACTTCCTCCATATTCAACAGGGATATTTCCTTTGTAGAAAGTGAAATCGCTTACTGCATCTGAATTAAATGCAGAAAAAAGCCCGAAAATATGAGTAGGATTGTAAACAGGAATTTTATTTATATAGAACATATTTTGATCTGCCGGACTTCCTCTTACATTAAATCCTGAGGATAATTCTCCAATTGATTGAACACCAGGAAGTAAAAGAGCAACTTTTATAATATCAGGTTCTCCCATAATAGAAGGCAAATGTTTAATGGTTTTTGCTGTTATTTTTTCAAATCCCATTTTTGTACTTTCTGTATTGTTATTTCTTATGGCAGAAATTGTAACTTCATCTAAAGCAATTGATTTTGTTTTTAAGAAGATATTTAGTTTCCCTTTAGAATATATATTAATTTTATAATTTTCATCATACATTCCTAAACTTTGAACCGAAAGTGTATAATTCCCCGGTTTTAAATAAAATTCATAATATCCATTTGAGTTTGAACTGATACTTTTATTAAGTTCAATTATCTTTAGTTGAGATTGTTGAATTGGAGCTTTTGTTAAAATGTTTTTAACAAACCCATTTAGTAGAATAGCATCGTTCTTCTTTCTTTCTTTCTTTGTGCCTATAATAATTGTTTTTGAAATGAAATTTTTATATACCTTAAGATAATTGCTTTCAGAATTTGTTATTTGAACTTTGTCTTTGTCTTTTAGAATAGTATTATTAAAAATATTGTCAATATTTGAATTAATAGCAAAGTTTTTATAAATAAAATAGTTTCCCAGATTGTCTTTTGAAATGTTTATGTCATATGGTAAGTAATTGTATTTTAGTATTTTAACTAATAATGAGCTGTCTTTCTTAACTATAATGTTTATGTCCGGAAGGCTGTCCGGATTATAGAAAAATTTGAGATTATAAGTTTTTTCTGTGTTTTTTAGAAATGTTTTCCAATATGTATTTTGTTTTTTTATGAAGATAGAGTTTTGTGTTTCTTGACTAAAAACTGATGTAAAAACACTAAAAAAAATCAAGAATATATTAATAAAAAAAATCTTCATATTTAAAATTTTGGTATTATGGTCAGTTTAGAATTTATTAATCAAAGTATGGTGTAATATTTTCAGCAAAGAAAAATAAAAAAACATTATATTTTGATTGGAAATAAATAAATTATAACAGTTTAGTTCTTATTTTATAATTGAAGAACTTGCAAACAACATTAAATCTATAATTTGTTTGTTTGAAATTATTTTGTATTCAATTTTATTATCCTTTATGTATTTTTTTATTTGTTTACGGTCTTTTTTTTCAAAGAAATTTAAGAAAGAAAATAAATTGTTAACTTTTATAATTTTCTTACTTTTTTTGTCAAAAATAAATAAGTCTTCATATAGTTTAGAAAACTTACCGACAGGAGAACTGTCATTATAGATTTTTATAAACCTTTTTCGATATTTTCTCAGAAAGGAAATATTGCCATCAAAAATCAATTCAAAATAAGTGTGTTTTTTTTCAGTTGGTATATTTATAAATGTTATGTTGTTAAATAGCAATGAGTCAATTTGAAATTTATTTAAAATAATTTTCTTTTCAACACCTTCAAAAATCTGTGTATTTAAAATAAATTCATCAGATATTAAATCATATTTAAGAAGTAATTCAGCGTATTTACTATTGTTTATATACAAAATGCCTTCATTCCATTTGTAATTATTGAAAAAAGGATTGCCTTTAATTTTTTTACTTGGGCTTTTGTACTCACAACCGTTTATTAATTCATCATTTTTAGGATAATATAATTTGCTTTTGTTGTAAATTTTAATTATTTCTTTATCTGAATTATTTTTATTCGGTTGTGCTAAAAGAATATTTGGAATTTGAACAAGTAGGAAAACGGCAATAATACTATAAAAGAATATATTTTTTTTTAACTTCATGCTTGGGGTAAGTATATTAGTTTTTATTTTTATACTTAGATATGTATTGTTGTAATGGTTGCAGATTATGAAACATTTAAAGTATAAATTTAGCTATTATTTAAAAAAATAGAAAATGGTTGGAGAACATATGTAAACCTACGAGATAATTAAAAAGTTTACATATGTATTATTTTAGTAGAGGTTTAGTAATTTTTTAATATTTTAAGAATTATATAAAGAGTTAATTTTATCGTCAGGAGTTTCCTCAATTTCTTTTAATATATTATCGAAAGAAAGTAAAATATTATCAGATAAATTTCGTAATGTGTTGGCATATTGCATCATTACTTTTTCATTCTTTTTTTGTATAATACTTTTATTGAAGATATTACCTTTCTTTTTGTTTTCCATAAAATCGTATAGTTTTTTATACAAATTATGAAATTCTCTGTGGTCATTGGAAAGTGCCTGAGAAGATTTAATATGAAATAGAATTTGACCATTGTTCAAAATCCATTTTCCGCATTCACATTTTGTGTGCTCATTAGGGATAATTTTATCGCTCAATTCTAAACCATTAAATTTTGCTTCGGCATAAGTTACCCATCTTTTATGTTCAGTTTTTGCATATTTTATGCTGTTTACTATTGCTTGCTTTTTAGACGTTTTTTTATTTTTTGAGTTCATTTGATATATACAAATATAATAATATATGAGTAAATATAGGTATTTATACAAAAAAAGCTGTAAAAATATACAGCCTTTAAATATTATTTATTTGATATGTAATGTTTTAAAAAGATAAAATTGTTTCTCTAATTATTCTTACAGCTTCCAAAATTTGCTCTTTATTTATTACCAATGGTGGTGCAAATCTAATTATATGTCCATGCGTAGGTTTTGCAAGTAGCCCGTTATCTCTTAATTTCATGCAAACATCCCATGCTTCTTTTCCGTTTTTAGGTTTAATAATAATTGCATTAAGAAGCCCTTTTCCTCTAACAAGCTCAATCATATCAGAATCTATTTTTTTGAGTTCGTCTCTGAAAAGTTTACCCATTTTCTCAGCATTTTCAGCAAGATTTTCGTCTTTAATTATTTCAAGAGCAGCAATTGCAACTTTTCCTGCAACAGGATTGCCCCCAAAAGTAGAACCATGTTCGCCTGGCTTAATAACAAGCATAATATCATCATCTGCTAATACGGCAGATACAGGCATCGCTCCTCCTGAAAGTGCTTTTCCAAGAATCAAAATATCAGGTCTAACTTCTTCATGGTCAACAGCCAATAGTTTTCCTGTTCTTGCAATTCCTGTTTGAACTTCATCGGCAATGAAAAGAACATTGTTTTTTTTGCATAAGTCGTATGCTTTCTTCAAATATCCTTGGTCAGGAACAAAAACTCCTGCTTCTCCTTGTATTGGTTCTACAAGAAATGCTGCAATATTTGTATCTTCAATTTCTTTTGCTAAAGCATCAATATCATTATATGGAACAGTTATAAAACCAGGAGTGTATGGACCAAAACCTTTGTAGGATTCAGGGTCAGTTGACATTGAAATTATTGTAATTGTTCTTCCGTGGAAGTTATCTGCACAAACAATTATTTTTGCTTCATTTTCCGGAATTCCTTTCTTTTCATAGCCCCATTTTCTTGCAAGTTTTAAAGCTGTTTCATCGGCTTCTGCACCTGTGTTCATTGGTAAAATTTTATCGTATCCGAAATATTTAGTAATATATTCTTCAAATTCACCCAAAACATCATTGTAAAAAGCTCTTGAAGTTAATGTTAGCTTTTTAGCTTGTTCTGTCATTGCATTAATAATTTTAGGATGGCAATGTCCTTGATTTACAGCAGAGTATGCTGAAAGAAAATCGAAATATTTCTTGCCTTCAACATCCCAAACATAGATGCCTTGTCCTTTTTCTAAAACAACAGGAAGTGGATGGTAGTTGTGTGCACCAAATTTATCTTCTCTGTTAATATAGTCTTTACTTGTCATTTAATAGTTTTTATATAGTGAATAAAATAAAACAGTATGAAAACTAATTATTTCATACCAAAAAATATGACGCAAAATAAATAAAAAAAATGATGAGAATAGTATAAAGAGTGGCTTTTTTAAAAATGTTAAGAAACAGTTTTAATAACATAAATCATAAAAACTGCAAAATTCACAGTTCTTTTTGTTTTTTGTTTGTTCAAAAGGAAGTTCAGGACTGAAAATTTCAGATAATGTTTGTTGTAGCTTGTCTTTAAATTCTGGCAACAATTCATTTGTTAAGATTTCATCCATTTCATTTTTTTTCATAAAAATTGATGAAGAATAGTCCTTATTTTTCATATTTCGAACATAAAAAATTGCAGGTTTTATTTTTAAATTGGATTCAATATTGCTGTTTTTGAAAGTTAAAAGATATATAAATGTTTGAAGAACGTGTTTTGCTCTGTTTGTTTTTTCAGAATTAAATAATTCTTCAATAGAATTAAATTTGTTTCTTTGAGTACCTGTTTTATAATCGATAACTCTATATACTCCATCTTTTTTGTCAATTCTGTCAATAATTCCGGATATCCTAACTTTTTGTTTATTGCCATCTGTAATTATTTCTATATCAGATATAAATTTGTCTTTATCCTCAACTGAAATAATTTCAAAAGTTGTATAACTTTCATCTTTTTTAAGGACAGTACTTACATAATTAGAGATAACCTTTTGAATAATAATTTGGCTCCCTGTTATTTTGTAATTCTCTGTTTTTCCATAAATTGATTTAAAAGCGGTGTTAACATATGAAGGAATTTTTTTATAAATCTTTTTTATATCTGCCTTTTCAATAATATTAGTGTTTTTTTCTTTTTTAATGTCAGAATAAATATTTTCTAATGCTTTGTGTAATATTTGCCCAAAGGCTGATTGTGAAAATTCTTCTTCAACAGCATTTTGTTCTTTAAAATTTGCAATATATTTGAAATAAAATCGCAAGGAACAATCAATATATAAGTTAATTGCAGCTGGAGAGAATTTTCTTTTTGCAGAATTATTTTCAAGTATAAATTCTTTTAATATTTGCCTAACTTCCGGGTCTTTTTCAATAGTTATTTCTTTTTTTTTCTTTAACGAAAGTGTTTGATTAAAATGGTATTCATTTATTGATAAATCTGTTTCGTTTTTAAGTTGAAGAATAAAGCGGCTTAATTCTCCTGAATTACCGTCGTTTACAATACTGTTGTAAACTAGTGAAATGTTTTCTGCTCTTTGAATAAGACTATAAAAAAGGTAAGCATAAACAGCATCTTGATATTTTATCATAGGCATTTCAAATGCAAATCTCATGCTTTGCGAAATAAATGTAGGTTTTTTTGAAACTGCGGGCATATTGCCTTCATTCATACCCAAAATTACTAAATTTTTAAAATCCAAATTTCTACTTTCCAAAACTCCCATTAATTGAATCCCTTCAACAGCATTGCCTTCAAAAGGAATTTGTTCTTGTCTTAAAATTTGCATTAAAATTTCAGACCCTAATTTCAGTCCTACATCAACATCATTATTTCTAAAAGTTTCACGAATTTGTTTAGTTTTAACATAAGTTTTGTGGATGTATTCATTTTCAAGTGTTTTAACAGTATTTTCTTCTTCGTCTTTGCTTTTATCAAACATCATAAATAGTAAATTCAGAATATTTGATAGAAAAATATCCAAAGCGTCTTTTTCCGGAATTCTTGAAAATAAAAGTTTAAATAATTCTGAATTGTGCGAAATAAGGTTTTTACTTTGCACATAAATTGTATTGCTTTGTTCAATCTCAGTAATTGTTTGGTTTGTAAGTTCAGTTTCCAAGTTTTTTACAAAAGGATGCCTTAGAATATTAATTATATTTTTATGATAAAAAGATGCTCCTCCTATATTTGATGATGTGTGTAGTGCTGTGTATTGCTTAATGATACCAAACAAGGGTGTCATTTTAAAGGGGTAGCCCATTGTAACATTTATTGTTTTAATTTCTTCGGGCAAGGAACTTAAAGTAGGAAATAAAAGGTGTTCGTCGGCAAGAACAATTGCTGTGTTTTCGGCTTCGTTTTTAATGTCAATATTTTTCAATAATGAAGGGATAATTTTTGCTTGTCCTACATTCAAAGGAACTCCTATTAAGTCTATTTTTTTGTTTTTAAGCAGATTAGAAGGTAAATTCTTAGAACTTATTTGAAGTTCTTTAAAATTCTTTCTTAAAAAATCTCCGGCTTCCTGCTTTTTGTCGTTTTGATAATACTTGTCAGTATCCCAATAAAATTCTGCTTTATTAATTTTTTTTAAGTGTTTAAAGAGTTTAATTTCTCCTTTATTTAAGGCATTGAAACCTATAAATAAATATTTTTTATATTTTTCTGTATTTATTTTTTCTTTATCAATAAGTTTTGAAAGCTCTCTGTTTTTTAATCCTCCATATACGGTTTTGTTCGCAAGTAGCTTTTCAGTAAATCTTTTGTATATTTTCGGTAGAATATTCCAAAGTTCAATAAACATTTTTTGTTCTTCACTATAGTTTTCAGGAGAGAAATTTACCCAAAATGATTTTAGCATTTCTTTTTGCTCTTCTGTTAACCAGTCAAATTGTGCATCAATTTCTTTAATGTCTTTTATATTTTGGAAAATTTGTTCGGGGTCAATTAGCCAGTTATCAACTTCATTAAAATCTGAAAGAATTATTTCGCCAAGACGATAAAAACTATCAAAATTATATTTGTTTTTCCCCTCAACTTCTTTAAAGATTTTATAAAGAATAAAAATTAGGTTTAAGTTATCAAGTTCCGAAAGATTTGTGAAATTTTGTGTGAGAATTCTAATTTCTCGCATATCCGGAGCTTTTGATGATGTTCCATAAATTTCAGCATAATGTTTTCTGAAATAAAATTTTGTTCTTTTGTTAGGAAACACAAAACAGTATAATAAAATATCATCTTTGTATTTGTTGAGAATTTCTTTTGCTGTATTGTAAAGAAAGGCTTTCATTTTTTTGTTTAGGGGGGTTGAATATTAAAAGCTGAAAATGGTTTTTTGATATTTTATCTCAAAAGTAAAAAAAATTACTTGTTTTTAGTTTTATTTATAAAAAAAACTCCGATGAAAGTTTCTTTCACCGGAGTTTGAAATAATAATTTATTTTAATTGTTTAGAAATCAAATTCAATACCTTGTGCTAATGGTAAATCCGAACCATAGTTTACAGTATTTGTTTGTCTTCTTGAATAAACTTTCCAAGAGTCTGAACCAGATTCACGTCCACCTCCGGTTTCTTTTTCTCCTCCAAATGCTCCACCTATTTCAGCACCCGAAGTTCCAAGGTTTACATTAGCAATTCCACAATCAGAACCTACTTGCGATAAAAATGTTTCAGCTTCTCTCATATTAAGAGTAAAACAAGCAGATGATAACCCTTGCGGCACACTATTATTTATTTCAATAGCATTGTTTATATCTCCTTTATATTTAATTAGATACACAATAGGAGCAAATGTTTCTTCTTGAACTATTTTGTACTGATTTTCTGCTTCTGCAATACATGGCATAACATAGTTTTTAGACTCAAATCCTTCTAAAACTTCGCCACCGAAAATAATATTTCCACCTTCTTCTTTAACTCCTCTTACAGCTCTTTCAAAAGCTTCAACAGTATATTTGTCCATTACCGGACCAACTAATGTGTTCTCGTCTAACGGATTTCCAACTTTTTTTGCAATTCCTTCATATGCTTTTACAAATCTGCTTTTTACATCATCATAAATGCTTTCATGAATAATAACTCTTCTTGTAGAAGTACATCTTTGACCAGCAGTTCCAACTGTTCCAAAAACTGTTGAGCCAATTGCCATTGGTATGTCTGCATTAGGAGTAATAATAACTGCATTGTTACCGCCAAGCTCTAAAATTGTTTTTCCAAGACGTTTTCCTACAATTCCTCCAACTCTTTTTCCAACAGCTGTTGAGCCTGTAACAGACATTAAAGCAATTCTTTTGTCTCCTACAAAGTTATCTCCCATTACAGAAGATTTTGCAATAACAAGATTAAATACTCCTTCCGGAACATTGTTTTTTATAAGCACGTCTTTTATAATTCTTTGAGTTGCAATTGCTGTTAAAGGAGTTTTTGAAGATGGTTTCCAAATAACAACATCACCTGCTATTGCAGCAAGTGCTGAGTTCCATGCCCAAACAGCAACAGGGAAGTTAAATGAGGTAACAATTCCTACAATTCCTAATGGATGATATTGTTCTCTTAAAGCATGTTCTGTACGTTCGGAGTTTAAAGTAACACCGTTTATTAATCGAGATTGCCCGGTTGCAAAGTCGCAAATATCAATCATTTCTTGAACTTCGCCAAGACCTTCTTGGTATATCTTACCCATTTCATAAGTTACCAAAGCACCAAGATCATCTTTTTGCTCACGAAGTGCAAGTCCAATTTGTCTTACAATTTCTCCTCTTTCAGGAGCAGGAACTTTTCTCCAAATTTTAAAAGCTGCTTGAGCTTTTATTACAACTTTTTCATAATCATCAAGAGTACCATTTTTTACTTTTGCAATTTCTTTGTCATTAATTGGTGAAACAGAGTTTGTAATTGCACCGTCTGTATCAAACCATTCTGCTCCTGTTGAAACACCTTGGTTTAATTCTGTAATTCCTAGTCTATTTAAGACTTCACTGATGTTAATTTTAGCCATTATTTATTTTTTGAATATTCAAATATTGAAATTTTTTACAAAATTATTATTAAAAGTTCAAATTCCAAATGATAAATAACATATTTAAAGTTTTAAATTTTATCATCAAAATAATGTCCACTTTCAAGAAGTTGTTTTAATTCTTTAATTTGATTATTGTCTCCAAGAACAAATATTTTATCTTGTTGTTTAAGTTTTATTTCTCCTCCCGGGTTAAACACATATTTACCGTTTCCAAGTTTTAGACCTATAATGTTTGCTCCTGTTTTTTTTCGAATATCTAAATCTGAAATTGTGCTGTTTACAAAACAAGATGCTAAATCATCACAAGAAATCTCGTCAAGATTAATGTCAACACCATCTCTCAACATAATCATTTCCAAAAATTCGATAATATCCGGTTCGCTTACTAATTTTGCCATTCTTGAACCTCCAACTATATCAGGCATAATTACATTATCTGCACCTGCTCGTTTCAATTTTGAATATGAATGCTCGTCTGATGCTCTAGAAATTATTTTCATTCGAGTATTAATATCTCTTGAAGTTAAAATTATTAAAAGATTTTCTGCATCATTAGGAAGTGTTGTTATCATTGCTTTTGCATTAGCTATGTTTACTTTAAATAAACTTTCTTCATGCGAAGCATCTCCGTGAACAAATATAAATTTTTTATTATTTACAATTTTTTCATTTATATCTTCTTTCAAAACTTTTGTCTTGTTGTCTATAACAACAACGTATTCTCCATTTTCTAATAAATCTATGGTCGCTTGCCTACCGTTACGACCAAAACCGCAAACAATTACATGATTATTTAATTTCATAATTTTCTTAGTTCTAAAATGTTTTTTTATAAATTTTTTATATTCGCCATCAATAAAAATTCTTGTTATTGAAGTTAAAAAATATCCGAAAAATCCTAAACTGAATACAATCAGAAAAATAGTAAAAATCATTCCATTGTCAGATAGAGTATGAACTTCTTGATAACCAACAGTTGATATTGTTATTATGGTCATAAATATAGCTTCAATAAAAGTATATTTTTCAAGGTGCATATATCCAACTACTCCCAATATAAGAATAATTAATAAAGATATTGATGCAATATATATATTTCTGAATTCTTTTCTCACTTTTTAATTTTTAAGGTATTTATTCCCTATTCTACAATCTAAGCACCTTTTTTTTAGGCAGTATTCATTGTGAAGTTGAATTATAGATTGCGAAAAATAAGCATTTTTCACTTCTAAACCTACTTCTTCCCATTTTTTAGTTATTTTGTTTTTCTCTCCTTTTATATTTTCTAAAAATATTATAGCCTTTTCTTTAATTTTTTCATTTCCTTTTTCTTTTCCATATAGAAACATAGTTGGAACTATAGTATTTATTATAATATTATCAGTTGCTTGTTTTCCAAATTTTTTAACATTTTTTTTCGAAGTTTTTCCAAAAGTGTAATGCGTATTCCAATATTCACTTGCTTGTAAATCAAACATCTCAATAATTTCTTTACTTGAATTGCATTCTAATATCTTAGAAAATAAATGTGATGATTTATGAATTAATTGTGCAAATTGTGAGATTCTTACAGTTGGAAAATTTACAGGACGAATACGCAAAAATTTCCATAAATGTGGTTCTATTGCTTTTAGTTTGTATTTACTTTTTAAAAATTTGTATTCTTTTTTTAATAAAATAAAATACTCATCATAAGAATTGGCATTTTCTAATATTCCTGCCTGACCAAAAAGTAGAGATTCTAACTGAAAAAGATTGTTTTTATTTTTTGCAAGAATTATTGATGGCAATGATTTTGCCAAAAGTTCAAAAGGTTCAGCATTAATTTTAAAACCAAATGCCCTTGCAAGTGAAATGTAAAATGCTTCTTCCCAATTATTATTTGTAAACTTTAGTATTTGTTTAAGGTAAGAAGTTTTTTGTTCAATACGTTCAATAAGCAAAGCTGTAAACCACGAATTTAAAATAAATGTTTCTGTTTTATTTATGAAACTATTACAAGCAATAATATTTTTTGATTTTATAAGTTGCTCATAATTAGCTAAATACTTGTGGTTAAAATTAAGTTGGCATGTTTGTATTTTTTCTCCTTTTGAGTTAAATACATCTTTGTCGTGTTGATAAACAAGGTGTAAAATAACATTGTCATAAGCTTTGTCCAGATTATGTTTATGTGTTTCCCAATAAGATGATTTTATATGTATTTCAACATTGCCTGCCCAAGTTGTATTTCCAATTTTTATTTTTGCATTGAAAAAATCTGGTCCTGCATTGTGGTTATGAAATCCAGTGTTTTCAACAATAATTTTATTTCCTTCGGAATCTATTAATTCTTTTACATGAAAAAGATTATTTTTCCAAATATAGTGAAGAAACTCTTCTTTAATTTTAAAATTGTTGTGCATATTGCAAAAATAATCTTAAAAATTATTCAACCAATTTAATGCGGCTTCTTTTGTTGAAAAAACATTGAAATAATAATTTTTAGCATTGCTAACTTTTTTATATAAATAACCTAATGCTGTTTCAAATGAACTTGACAATATAAAAGCAGTACAAATTTTTTCGCGAACTGCTAGTGATTTATTATTCGCTTCAACAATTATTGATAAATCTTCGGGATTAATATTTTTAGAAAATCTTCCTTTTGAAGCATCCGTAAATATTTTTAGAATTTTAGGTAAACTTTTATCTTCACTTAAAGAAATAATATAGTTTGAGAAATCTTTTGGGCTTACTTCTCCTATAAGTGTTGTTTCAAGAATACCTATTTTAGTATTAAATTTATAAGTTATCATAAGTTAAAGATTATTTTTTTAAATATTTATAATTTTTTTTTATGAAACACTAATGATAAAAATTTTTACACCTAAGTACATGATTATAATTCGTTACAATGATTATTTTCAGAACAAAGCAAGTGCTTTTTATGTGCAGAGCTATATTTTTATAATAAATCATATAACTCTTTTAACTTATTGAACAATAGTTGATTATATAGACTTGGATAATTTAAAAAAACCGAACATTGTTCGGTTTTTAATTATATTTAATGATTAATTAATGTTATTTTACCTCTTCAAAATCAACATCCTGTACATCATCATCAGATTTTTTTTCACCGTCACTTTGTTCTTTTGCGTGAGGATTATTAATGTCTGCATCTTTCATATTTGCTCCTTGTGCACCTCCTTGTGCACCTTGGCTGTACATTTCTTGTGATGCTGCTTGGAATACTGTATTTAATTCATTCATTGCTTTATCAATAGCATCTAAATCTTCAGATTTATGTGCCTCTTTTAATTTAACTAATGCTTCTTCAATAGGAGCTTTTTTATCAGCAGGAAGTTTGTCTCCAAATTCTTTCAATTGTTTTTCTGTTTGGAAAATTAAACCGTCAGCTTGATTAATTTTATCAATTTTTTCTTTCGCTTTTTTATCTGCATCAGCATTTGCTTCTGCTTCGTCTTTCATTTTTTTAATTTCTTCGTCAGATAAACCTGATGATGCTTCAATTCTAATGTTTTGCTCTTTGCCGGTAGCTTTATCTTTTGCAGAAACATTAAGAATTCCGTTTGCATCAATATCAAAACTTACTTCAATTTGAGGAACTCCTCTTGGAGAAGGTGGTAATCCGTCAAGATGGAAACGACCTATTGTTTTGTTATCCGAAGCCATTGCTCTTTCTCCTTGTAAAATATGAATTTCAACAGAAGGCTGGTTATCAACAGCAGTTGTAAAAGTTTGCGATTTTTTAGTTGGTATTGTTGTGTTTGCTTCAATTACTTTTGTCATTACTTTTCCCATAGTTTCAATTCCCATTGAAAGAGGAGTTACATCAAGTAATAAAACATCTTTTACTTCTCCGGTTAATACACCTCCTTGTATTGCAGCTCCAACTGCAACAACTTCGTCAGGATTAACACCTTTTGAAGGTTTTTTTCCAAAGAAATCTTCAACAATTTTTTGAATTGCAGGGATTCTAGTTGAACCTCCAACAAGTATAACTTCATCAATGTCAGAATTTGAAAGCCCGGCATCTTTCATAGCACTTTTGCATGGAGCTAAAACGTTTTGAATTAATTTATCTGCAATTTGTTCAAATTTAGATCTTGATAGTGAACGAACTAAATGTTTTGGTATTCCATCAACAGGCATTATGTATGGTAAGTTTATTTCTGTACTTGTTGAACTAGATAATTCAATTTTAGCCTTTTCAGCAGCTTCTTTTAATCTTTGAAGTGCCATTGGATCTTTTCTTAAATCAATGTTTTCATCTTTTAAGAATTCTTCTGCTAACCAGTCTATAATAACTTGGTCAAAATCATCACCTCCAAGATGTGTATCTCCGTTTGTTGATTTTACTTCAAAAACACCATCTCCAAGTTCAAGAATTGAAATATCAAAAGTACCTCCACCAAGGTCAAAAACTGCAATTGTTTGGTCTTTGTCTTTTTGGTCAAGTCCATAAGCTAATGCGGCAGCAGTTGGTTCATTAATAATTCTTTTTACTTCTAAACCTGCAATTTCTCCTGCTTCTTTTGTGGCTTGTCTTTGTGAGTCGCTAAAATATGCAGGAACAGTAATAACTGCTTCTGAAACTTCTTGTCCTAAATAATCTTCTGCAGTTTTCTTCATTTTTTGAAGAATCATTGCAGAAATTTCTTGTGGAGTATATAGTCTGTCATCAATTTTTACTCGTGGAGTATTATTTTCACCTTTAACAACTTTATAGGGTACACGTTTTACTTCCTTTTGGACTTTGTCAAAAGTTTCACCCATAAACCGTTTGATTGAAAAAATTGTTTTTTCAGAGTTTGTAATTGCTTGTCTTTTTGCTGGGTCTCCAATCTTCCGTTCTCCTCCTTCAACAAAAGCAACAATTGAAGGGGTTGTTCTTTTTCCTTCGCTGTTTGGAATAACAACTGGCTCGTTTCCTTCCATCACAGAAACGCATGAATTTGTTGTTCCTAAGTCTATACCTATTATTTTTCCCATTTTATATTTTTATTTTAATTAGTATTTGTTTTTTTGCATTGAAATATCAACCTTTGTGCCGTTATTTTTTTATGTTTTTTTTCGGAAAAAAAGGCATATCTATCGATATAATACTGTAAATTAGGCAATAAATAAGACATAAAGTCAGTTTGTTGGTTGTAGATGCAACCCTTTTTAATTTTTTGTGTCAATGTAGTACTTGATGCGGTTGTGTTACAGACTTAAATTTAAAAACAAGAAATATGAATTATATAAATTGGAAAAAGACATATGAAACAGGAATTGAAGAAATAGATAAACAATATATGGTATTATTTAAAAAAATGAACCTATTTTTTGTTGAATTATTTTCTGTAGATTTTAATGCAAAAGATGATTTGTTATTTGATATTCTAAAAGAATTAAAAGCTTATTATGAATATCACTTAGTTTGCGAAAAGAACATTTATTCTGAAGAGATTATTGAAAAATATTATAAAGATGAGAATATATTAACTGGAAAAATTAATGAACTTATTAAAACAAAGCAAAAAACTGATATTGTTGAGATTTATAAGTTTGCAGAATTTTTAAGAAAATGGTTAGTTGAACATATTTTAATGTTAAATGATAAATCCTTTAAAGAAGTTTTAAGGAAAAGTGTTATAGTTTAGATTGTTTTTTTTAAATAATCCCAAATCTTGCCGAAGCACCCAATTCTTCTTCAATTCTTAAAAGTTGATTGTATTTTGCTATTCTGTCAGTTCTTGAGGCAGAGCCTGTTTTTATAAGTCCTGTGTTAAGTGCAACTGCCAGTTCTGCAATTGTTGTATCTTCTGTTTCGCCTGAACGATGGCTTATTATTGTATTATATCCATTTTTTTTAGCTAAATCAACACAATTAATTGTTTCTGTGAGTGTGCCAATTTGATTTAGTTTTATTAGTATTGAATTTGCAGCATATTCATTTATTCCTTTAATTAATCTTTTAGGGTTTGTAACAAATAAATCATCTCCAACAATTTGAATTTTATCTCCAATTTTTTCATTTAATAAAGTCCAAGCTGCCCAATCATCTTCATGCAAACCGTCTTCAATTGATGCAATTGGGTATTTGTCAGTAAGTTTATCCCAATAATTTACAAGTTGTTCTGAATTTAAATATTTTTTTTCTGATTTAAAATGATATTTTTTCTTTTTTTCGTTATAAAATTCAGATGCTGCTGCGTCAAGAGCAATAACTATTTCTTCGCCTGTTTTATATCCTGCGTTTTCAATTGCTCGTAATATTAAATCAAGTGCTTGGTTATGAGATTTTAAATTAGGAGCAAAACCTCCTTCATCTCCAACATTAACAGAATGTCCTTCCTTTTTTAGAACAATTTTTAAATTATGGAAAACTTCTGTTCCCATTCTTAAAGCATCTTTAAAATTAGTTGCACCCACAGGCATAATCATAAATTCTTGAATATCTAAATTGTTATCTGCATGAGATCCTCCGTTTAAAATATTCATCATTGGAATAGGAAGTGTATTTGCATTTATTCCTCCAATGTACCTGTAAAGTGATTGTCCGGAAGAAAGGGCAGCAGCTTTTGCCACTGCAATAGATACACTTAAAATTGCATTAGCTCCCAAATTAGATTTGTTTTCTGATCCATCAATTTGAATCATTTTTGCATCAATTCCGCTTTGGTTTGTAATAAATGCTCCTTTTAGTTCTTCATTAAGAACTTTGTTTACGTTTGAAACTGCTCTTAGAACACCTTTTCCAAGATATTTTCCTTTGTCTTCGTCTCTTAGTTCTGCAGCTTCGTATTTTCCAGTTGATGCGCCGGAGGGAACAGATGCTCTTCCTAAAATTCCTCTTGTAGTTATAACATCAGTTTCAACTGTTGGGTTTCCTCTTGAATCTAATATTTGGCGTGATTTTATATGGGCAATTTGCATAAGTATTTATTTTATTTTTAAAGGTAATGGTTTGTTTTTATTCAACAATAAGTTTATAACCTTCGCCATGTTTATTAATGATTTTAATTCTTGGATCAATTTTTAAATGTTTTCTCAATTTGGTAATATATACATCCATACTTCTAGCATTAAAATAATTATCATCGCTCCAAATAGTTTTTAGTGCATAATCTCTTTTCATAACTTTGTCTTGATGTTGGCACAAGAGTTTTAATAAATCAGATTCTTTTGATGTTAGTTTAGAAATTTCATCTTTATTATTTTCCATTTTAATGGTTTGTGTATTAGAATCAAAAATTATATTTCCGATGTTAAAAACTTTTTGTTTTTCGTTAGCATCTCTTCCTGCACGTCTTAAAACTGCTTCAATTCGGAAAATAAGTTCTTCCATGTTGAATGGTTTCGTAATATAATCATCAGCACCAATCTTAAAACCTTTTAAAACATCGTCTTTCATAATCTTTGCAGTTAGAAATATAATAGGAGTGTCTTTGTTAGTCTGTTTTATATCTTTTGCAAGTTCAAATCCATCTTTTTTAGGCATCATAACATCTAGGATACATAAGTCAAAATCGTTTTTAACAAAAGCATCATAAGCTGATTCTCCATCTGAAAATAAATGAGGGTCAAAATCTTTTGCAATTAAATATTGTTCTAATAAAGAACCTAAATTTAAATCGTCTTCAGCTAATAGTATTTTTATTTTACTCATAATCAAGATGTTATAATAAATTATTTGTTTTTTTCTTGTTTGTATCGTTATTGAAACAAATATCTTTGCATACAAAATTAACAAAATGTAAGTTATATTAAAAAATATAAAATTAATAACGCTACAAAATTGAAACAAATTATACTTTTAACATTCTTTAATATTTATTTGTTTGTATTTTTGTGATTTTTAAAAATATAATTAATGACAAAAATAGAAGAAAAGTTAACATCTTTTAAACGGATTTTAGGAATAATGGATAAAATTCGTTCAGAATGTCCTTGGGATAAAGAGCAAACAAATGAAAGTTTGAGGAGTATGACAATTGAAGAAACATATGAGTTGGCAGAAGCAGTTCTAACCAATAATCCTAATAATATTAAAAAAGAGCTTGGAGATTTGTTTTTACATATAATTTTCTATTCAAAAATAGCATCTGAAAAAAAACAGTTCGATATTGGAGATGTAATTAATTCTTTATCTGAAAAATTAATTTACAGACATCCTCATGTTTTTAGCAATGTTATAGTAGAAAATTCAGAGGAAGTTCATAAGAACTGGGAAGAGTTAAAATTGAAAGAAAAAGAAAATGATGGAAGTGTGTTAAGTGGAATACCGGAATTTTTACCTTCAATAATAAAAGCAATGAGAATGCAAGAAAAAGCAAGGGGTGTGGGTTTTGATTGGGAGTATAAAGAGCAGGTTTGGGACAAGGTTAAAGAGGAGTTATCTGAATTTGAAGAAGAATTAATAGCCCAAAATATGGAAAATGCAGAATCTGAATTTGGAGATTTATTATTTTCTTTGATAAATATGGCACGTTTATATGGAATTAATCCAGATAATGCACTTGAAAGGACTAATAAAAAATTTAAAAAACGGTTTAATTATTTGGAAAGTAATACTTTAAAAAAAGGAATTTCTTTAAAAGAAATGAGTTTAGAAGATATGGAGAAGATTTGGCAACAAGCAAAAGGGTTTGAATAATTTTGTATTTTCTTTTGATTATGTAAAATATTTATAATTTTGTAGTCGTTAAATAAAAAATTATTATGATGAATAGATATAATTTAATTAGTATTTTTGCTTTAATTCTTATTTTTACAAGTGGTTTATTAGCTCAAACTATTGAACCAAATATGACTTTTGAAAAAGAGAGGCACAATTTTGGAAAAATAAAAGAAGATGGAGGGAAAGTTTCTTTTAAATTTGTTTTCACAAATATGGGTTCTGACCCTATTTTAATAAATGATGTAAAAACATCATGCGGTTGTACAACACCAAATTGGAGTAGAAAGCCAATTCTTCCCGGTTCAAAAAGTGAAATTGAAGTTATATATAATCCAGATCATAGACCCGGGGCTTTTAATAAGACTATAACTATTAAATCTAATGCAAAAAACAGTCCTGTTACTTTGCATATAACCGGAGAAGTTTCCCCTAAAAAGAAAGATATTGCGGATGATTATAGATACACATTAGGTCAATTAAGAATGAAGAAAAGGAACATAAATTTTCGAGATATTTTTAATACTGAAATTAGAAAAGATTATATTGATATAATTAATACCGGAACTGAATCAGTTACAATTGGTTTTAATGAACAAAGAAGAATGCCTGCTCATATTAAAATGGAATGTAAACCATCAACTTTAAAGCCAAATCAAAAAGCCGTAATTAGTATAGTTTATGATGCTGGAAAGAAAAAAGATTGGGGATATGTTTATGATAGAATATATGTTAATTTAAACGGAAAAACTGAACATAAAAACACAATAAATATCAGTGCTACAATAATTGAAAAATTTAGTCAGGAAATGATAGATAATCCTCCTGTTTTTACTATGATTAATGATATGACTCATGATTTTGGAACAATTAAACAGGGAGATGTTACGGAGCACGTTTTTAAATTTAAAAATACAGGAAAGCACGATTTAATAATTAGAAAAACTAAAGCCAGTTGCGGTTGCACGGTTGTGAATCTTGGAGATAAAATTATAAAACCAGGACAAGAAAGTAGTATAAAAGCAATTTTTAATTCAAGAGGAAAAAGAGGAAACCAACATAAAACAATAACTGTAACAACTAATATTCCTAATGTTGAGGGACAGTCTAATAGGTCAGTTATAACTCTTATGATGAAAGGTGTCGTTGAAGTTCCTCCTAAGGAAACTAAAACTAATTTGAATAAAAATACTGATAAAAAATAGAGTTTTTGAAGCTATTTTAAATTGCCGTTATATTGTTTTAGATATAACGGCAATTTTTTTGTAGGTTATAGCTACCCAATATCACTAAGTTTTTGAAGTATTGAAGGCTGAAGTATTTTAAATTTTTTGCCTTCTATTGATAAAATTTCGTCTTTTTTTAATTCAGATAAAATCCTTACAGCATTTTCCATAGACATAGAAGAAAGTTCTGCAAGTTCTTTTCTGGTCATTCCAATATCAAATTCATCAGAATTAAATATCTCGTTTTTTAAATACAATATTGTATCTGCTAATCTGCCTCTGAGTTGTTTCCTGCTTATATCAGAAATTTTTTTGTAAACATAATTACTTGAATTACTGATTGATTTTGTTAATTCAAATAAATATTGGGGATTTCCTTTTGCCAAAGCTCTTAACATATCCGAATTTATCATGCAAATCATTGTATCTTCCATTGCAGCAACAGAATACTTATAACTTTTATCCCCAAAAAGAGTTTGTAAATCAATATATTCACCAGCTTTTATAAGTTTTAAGATTAAATTTTTTTTGCCTTCAATATATAATTTTACCATACCTTTTGCAAGATATAGTGCATGAGTTGCATCTGTGCCTTGCTTACAAATTGTTTCTCCTTTCTTAAAGTTTATTATTGTGCAACTGTTTTGGATTGAAATTATATCATCATCTTTTAAAAGGTTCAAATATTTCCATTTGTAGGGACAACTTATACAGTTGTTGGGTTTAGAGATTTTTGGCATGGTGTATTAAATTTATACAAATATAATTAAAATATTAATTTATTGAAAGTTTTGACAGTAATTTCTGTGTCAAAATAGTTTAACAAAAACTTTTTTTATTTCTTAAATTAATTTGATTTTATAGTAACAAAAAATACATTTTTTTTAATGTGTTTAAGGCTAGATATTTAGATGTGTTATTTGTCAGATATTTAAACATAATAATATTTTATGAACTCGGTGTAAAAACTGGCAAAATTTAAATAACTATAAATACGAAATAAAAAAAACCGATATTTTATAAATATCGGTTAAAAAAATACTAATACAATAGTTAATATTGTTGATATGCTAAATTCTTTCTACATCTTTGTCTCCTCTTCCCGAAACATTTATTATTGCAAGTTGATTTTTGTTTTTAAGTAATTTGAGAGCTAATGCAACAGCATGAGCAGATTCAACAGCAGGAATAATTCCTTCTTTTTCAGAAAGTAATCTAAAAGCACTTATTGCTTCTTTGTCAGTTATTCCATAGTATTTTACTCTTCCTGTGTCTCTTAAATATGCGTGTTCAGGTCCAATTCCTGGATAGTCAAGTCCTGCAGCAACAGAATGCGAGTTGATAGGATTTCCTTCTTTATCTGCCAAACAAAGTGAATTTGTTCCTTGAAAAATCATTTCTTTACCTAAAGTTAATGTGGCTGCAGTTTTATCTGTATTAATGCCCTCTCCCGCTGCCTCTGCTGCAAAAAGTTTTACATTCTCATCAGAAATAAAATCTTTGAAAATTCCAATTGCATTAGATCCTCCTCCAATACATGCAAGAACCGCATCTGGAAGTTTTCCTTCGGCTTCTTTTATTTGCTTTTTAGCTTCTTTTCCTATTATACTTTGGAAATGTGCAACCATAGTAGGGTAGGGGTGTGGACCTACTGCCGAGCCTAATAAATAATATGCATCAGGATGCTCAATATAATACCCGAGTGCAGCATCAACTGCGTCTTTTAAAGTTCCTAATCCTTGTGTTACCGGAATTATTTCAGAACCCAAAAGTTTCATCCTGTCAACATTGAGAGATTGTCTTTCAATATCTTCAGCCCCCATAAAAACCTTGCACTTCATCCCGAATAGTGCAGCAGCAGTTGCAGTTGCAACACCATGTTGCCCTGCACCTGTTTCTGCTAATATTTGTTTTGCTCCAAGTTTTTTTGCTAATAATATTTGACCTATTGTATTATTTATTTTATGAGCACCTGTATGGTTTAGGTCTTCTCTTTTTAAATATATCTTACTTCCTATATCTTCCGATAATCTTCTTGCATAATAAAGAGGAGATGGTCTTCCTACGTATGTTTTTAATAGGCTAATAAATTCTTCTTCAAATTCTTTTGTAAAAGCGTATTTTTTAAAAGATTCTGCAAGGTTTTTTAATTTTCCTTCTAAAACCGGAGGGACAAATCTTCCGCCATATTTTCCAAAATATCCTTCTTTTTCTTTATTTACTTGTATCTGAGTTGTCATTTTATTTGTTTTATATTTTTATTATTAAAAAGTTTTGATGTGTTTTTTTAAAGTACATTGCCAAAGATTTTCAATAATGTTTAACCATATTAAGATAATTTTTTTCATAAAATTGAATTTTTGATATAAAAAAAGCCGCAGGTGAGATACCTGCGGCTTTGGATAATATTATGTGTATAACAAAACTATCGCAAAGAGTTATCTCCTTGTTTTAAATTTTTGCTATGCCACCAATTGTTTTTTAAAAAAATCATTTTTTCTTTTTCTTATCTGCAAATAAAAACAGATTTTATGAAATAATAAAATTTTTTTTAATTTTTTTAGAATTTTACTGAAAATCCTATTCCTAATATTTCTTTGAATTGTATTCTTTTGCCTGCTCCATCAACAATTCCATCATTATTGCTATCAAGTGGAACATCAATATCGTGGTCATATAATAATTGTGTGCTTAAATTAGCTGTGATATATTTGTTAATTTTCATGCCTAATAGCACTTCCCAGTCAACATCAATATTTTGAGGATTATTAAGGTAATTTGAAAATAAACCAAGTTTTGTGATTAAACTTACATTTTTAATTACCTCTTTTGTGTAAACTGCTTTTAAATAACCTCCAAATTCATTTCTGATATTTTTTGTAGAGTCAACACCAAAAGCTCCCATATCAGCAAGTCTTTGGTTGTTAACAATTGTAGTTTTGGAAGTTAATGGAGCAACAAAAACTGAAAGCTCTTTATTTGGTCTATAATCAATACCGACTGCTGCAAGAAGGTATGCAGGAGCTAATAAACCCGAAATTTCAATAGAATCATTTGGGTAATTATAACCGTTTGTAAATTGAGTTTTGAAATCTATTAAAGCAGCATAGTAAAGTTTTTCTGTTGCTTTTAAACCTAGCTTTGAAGCAAAATTAAATTTATCATCAGTTTTCATTAACATTGAACTTCCACCTTTTCCTTGCTTTTGAAGACCATAGCCTAAATCAAGAGTATTGTCCCAAGTTAATTTTCCTTGTTTGTAGTTAGCAAATAATCCTGCAATTCCATTAAGAGAAAGTGTGTTGATACCTCCTGCTGCCCAATTTGTGAAATTACTTTGTCCAAATGTTAAAGCAAATATTCCACCTTTTTTCCAACCGTCTGTTGTGTCTTTGCTTATTTTTTTTAGTGAACCTTCGCTACCCGTATTTTGAGCTAGATTAATCCCAATTGTAAATACAGCAATTAAAATTGTTAATGTAAATTTTTTCATTTTATTAAATTTTTATTTTTATTAAAAAAACAAAACTAATTAATTAATCAATATAACGAAATTTTTGAAAAATTAATTAGTTTATAAAGGAATTATATTAAAATAAGATTTAAGATTTATTTTTTTAATAGATCTCTAATTTCACCTAATAAAACTTCTTCTTTTGTTGGTGCAGGAGGTGTTGCTGGAGCCTCTTCTTCTGCTTTCTTTTTTGATTTGTTGTATGCCTTTACAACCATGAAAATTACAAAAGCAACAATAATGAAAGTAATAATTGTATTAATAAAACTTCCATATTTAATTGCAATTTCTGAAACTTCCGGTGTAATAACTTCACCAGCAGCATTTGTTATTGCTTTTACTGGTTCTTGTATAACCATTTTTAATTGGCTAAAATCAACTCCGCCTAAAATTTTTCCAATAGGAGGCATAATAATATCATCAACTAATGATTTAATTATTGCTCCAAAATAAGTTGCTAAGATAAGACCAACTGCCATATCTAAGACATTTCCTTTTGTAATAAACTCTTTAAATTCTTTAAACATAATTATTTTTTTAATTGTTAAGATAATAAAGTACAGCAAATGTAAATACTTTTACTGCACTTATAAAATTTGATGTAATTTTTTTATTGATTTATAATAAATTCAACTCTTCTGTTGTTTTGTCTTCCTGCTCTTGTTTTGTTTGAATCTATAGGTCTGTCGCTTCCATATCCTATTGCTCTTAATCTTGAAGCAGGTACTCCTTTTCCTAATATGTAGCTTTTTACTGCATCAGCACGTTTTTGTGATAATGTTTTATTTTTAGCATAATTACCCGTGTTGTCTGTATGACCTTCAATATCAAATCTAACTTTTGGATACTTATTAAGAATTTCAATTACTTTGTTTATATCTTTATATGAAGTAGCTCTGATAACGGATTTTCCTGTGCTGAATTGAATATTTTTTGCACTGAATCTTATTGCTTTTTCAATTTCTTTTTTCTTTTCTTCTTTCATTTTTGGGCATCCTTTTAATGAAGGAATTCCTGCAATATCAGGGCAATCATCTTTACTGTCAATAATACCGTCCCCGTCTCTATCCGGACAACCGTTTCCTGATTTATGACCTTTAACTTTTGGACATTTGTCAAGTTTGTCAGCAATTCCGTCACCATCAGTGTCTGGGCAACCGTTAAACTTAGCTAAACCTTTTACTTTAGGACAATCATCTTTACTGTCAGCAATACCGTCGCCATCAGTATCTGGGCAACCGTTAAACTTAGTTAGACCTTTTACTTTTGGACAAGCATCTTTGCTGTCAACAATACCATCACCGTCAGTATCAGGACAGCCATTAAATTCTGTTAAACCTTTTTTGTTTGGACAATCATCTTTACTGTCAACAATACCATCTCCATCAGAATCTGGGCACCCGTTAAACTCGACCAAACCCGGTACTTCCGGACATTCATCTTTGTTATCACTTACTCCATCACCGTCAGTATCTTTTGCTTTTCCAATATTAAAGATAACACCTAATGAGTGTTTTAAATATCTTTCGTTAGCATCTTTATTAATTCCATCTATACCATCCCAATCTGAAAATAAGAAGTTTTCTTGAAATCTAATATAAACAACTGGAGATAATTTATAAGTAAGACCAAAACCAACTGATGGTAATGCCCAATTATCTTTATCGTCCATATCTTTTTCTTTAAATCTCATAGCTCCAACACCTAAAAATACATATGGGTTTAGTTTTTTTGCTTCGTCTAAGATGTTATATCTTACATTGAAGTTAAACTGTGTAGTTCTTTTTAAAACATGTCCTTTGTCTGATAAATGTCCCATGTCTCCCATTGATCCTTGTAAAGCAACATCAAAATGAGGAGTTAAATATCTGGCAAATTCTAATTCTCCAAAAGCATATAACTCTTGTGAGAAACTGTACCATCCATTTCCTAAATCTCCACTATATTGTTCTGACCCGCCATACAAACCAACTGCCCATTTTCTGTCAGCTGATTGTGCATCTATATTAAATGTAAATATTGATGCAAAAACTAAAATTAGTAATAATTTTTTCATAACTTTTTATATTTTTATGTTTATAATTAAAAGACAAAATTAAGACAGTAATAATAATATTTAAACAAAAAAGGTTAGAAAAAGGTAAACTTATTTTATTTTTAAAGATATAAATAAATGAGCAATATACATTTGCATGTATATTGCTCAAAAAAATTAAAAGATAACTTGTTAATATTATTGATTAATAATAAACTCGACTCTTCTGTTGTTTTGTCTTCCTGCTCTTGTTTTGTTTGTGTCAATTGGTCTGTCGCTTCCGTAACCAACAGCTTTTAATCTAGAAGCTGAAATACCTTTATTAATTATATATTGTTTTACTGCATCTGCACGTGCTTGTGATAATGTTTTGTTTTTGTCATAGTTTCCAGTATTGTCAGTATGTCCTTCAACAAAGAATTTTACATTTGGATAGGTGTTCATTATTGAAATTACATTATCAATATCTTTATATGAAGTTGTTTTTATTGTTGATTTGCCTGTATTGAATTGAATATTTTTAGCACTAAATCTAATTTTATCTTCAATTTCTTTTTTCTTTTTTTCTTTCATTTTAGGGCAACCTTTCATAGCAACTGTTCCTGCTTTGTCTGGGCAATTGTCTTTGCTGTCAACAATACCATCGCCGTCTCTGTCTGGGCATCCGTTTGCAGATTTGTGACCTTTAACTTTTGGACATTTGTCATTTTTGTCAGCAATCCCATCTCCATCAGTGTCAGGGCAACCATTGAATTTAGCTAAACCTTTTACTTTTGGGCAGTCATCATTTTTATCGGCAATACCGTCTCCATCAGTGTCGGGGCAACCTTTAAATTCTGTAAGACCTTTTACTTTTGGGCAGTCATCATTTTTATCGGCAATACCATCACCATCAGAATCAGGGCATCCATTAAATTTTGCATCTCCTTTTGTATTTGGACAATCATCATTTTTGTCGGCAATACCGTCTCCGTCAGAATCTGGACAGCCTTTAAATATTTCTAAACCAGCAACATCAGGGCATTCGTCTTTTTTGTCTGATATTCCGTCTCCATCTCTGTCTGCACCTTTGCCAAGTCTAATTTTAATACCAAATGTTGTTTCATAATAGTTGTCTAAATCAAATCCGTAGTTGTAACCTGTTTCAGCATTAATAGCAAGGTATTCGTTTACCCAGAAATTAAGACCTAAACCTCCGTTTACAACAGGGCTTTTAACATTATCTAGAATGAATAAGCCTCCATTACCAAATAAATAAGGATCAAACCAATGGTCATCATCCATTAAAAAACTTAAGAAACGAACTTGTACTCCTGCATCCCATTTCCAATAATCTTTGTCCGTTATAGGCTTGTTATACTTTTCAATATCGCCTAAGGTAAAGGATGTAGCTATGTTTATTGGCTTGATTAGGTTGTAAGCAAGATTAAAATGTGTGGGACCAGCATAGAAATTAACATGGTCTTTTTCATAGAGACCTCCACCGTCAGGTCCAAAATAGTCGTTCAAAGTAGCACTTATGCCAAATGCAAATTTTTTAGTTTCGTTTTGTGCAAAACTCATATTTGCCACTAGTGTAAGAATAAAAATTGTAACAATTAACTTTCTCATAAATAATAAATTTAGTGAATAAATAATATAAAATATTTTTGTTTATTTTGTTGTAAAATAGTATTATTAATACAACTTAACAAAAATATTAAATTATAACAGAAAAAAAAAATAATCTGTTATTAATTATTCATTTATAGAGTCGATATAAATTGTTGTTTCAAATTGCTTAACATTTTTGATTTTTTTTATTATACGACTTGTAATGGAATTGGATTCTTTAACTGTCATGTTATCAGGGAGATATATGTGGAATGTTAATTCGGAATGATTTACGTAATTATGTAGATGTATTTTATGGATTTTAACATCGAATCCTGCTGTTTCGTTTGAGATTTTTTTTAAACTTTCTATTGTTTTTTTATCGCAAGATTCACCGATAATTGCGTTTGCAGTTTCTTTTATAATTATATATGCAGTATGAAGAATAAAAAAAGATACTATTATTCCTAGTATTCCATCAATTAACGGGAAGTATGGATTAATAAAAATTCCAATTAAAATTAATATTGATGAGATTGCATCTGAACGATGGTGCCAGGCGTCTGCTTTAAGTGACAGATAGCCTGTTTTTCTTGCTGTATAAAATGCGTATTGTGCTAACAATTCTTTAATCAAAATAGATATTGATATTACTATGATTGATATTGTTCCAAAAACTGCAACTTCGTGGTTTTTTAAAGATTTTATTGATTCTGAAAAGAAATTAAAAGCAACTACTGACAAAAAGACTCCAATTATTATTGATGTTATTAATTCTACTCTGCCATGTCCAAAAGGGTGGTTTTTGTCTGGTGGTTTTGAAGATATTTTTGTGCCAATTATAACGGCAATTGAACTAAATGAATCTGTTAGAGAATGCCATGCATCACTAATTAGTGCAATAGAACCAGATATTGTTCCAGCCCAATATTTTATTACAAATAATATTAGGTTTGCAAATATTGAAACCCATCCTTCTGAATATGCAAGTTTTTTTTTATTTATTTTTTTCATTTAATTAATTGAAATATTATTTCATAATTTTTAAAAATGATTTAACAGCAATCCAATACTCTTGATTTCCTTCTTTTTTTGTCCAAAGTGCTTTTGATCCATGAAAGCCTTTGCTTTTAGGAATAAATTGAATACTTTTTCTGTTTTTTATGTTTTTAAATATTTCTGAACATTCGGGAGCTTCTTTTTTTGATGATGCTATAAAAACAGGACAATCAACTTCTTTTGCCCAATCTGATATTTTTTTATTTTCAAATTCAAAATATTCTCCGGGAGAAAATGAAAGAACTGCATTTATCTCTTTGTGTTTTGAAGCAAGTATGAAAACTAAACTTGATGAGTAGGAACTTCCTAAGACTATAATTTTTTTTGGATTATAGTTTTTTTTAATGTATTCTAAACTTGCTTCTAAATCTGGAAAAGCATCAGGATATTTTGTTTTCATACCCTTACTTTGTGCATCTTTGTAGGTTTTATTATTAATTCCATTTACTTTTTTCCCGCTTCTTTGGTCTATTGCTATACAGTTAAATCCCAGCTCATTTAATTTTGGTGCTGTTTCAATATATTCTCCTCTGCTGAACCATGCTTGATGAAATAGTAAAATAAAAGGAGCATTAATGTTTTCTGTTAAGTATATGTCGGCAGTTATTTGAACATTATCTTTTGATTTAAATGTTACTTCTTTTTTGTTTTGAGAATAGCTTGATATAAAAATAAAAGTAATGATTATTAAAAAACTGAATTTTAAAATGTGTTTCATGTGTTTGAAAAGGTTAAAAGTTTGAAAGTATAAAGTTAAATTACATGAAAAAAAACTCTTTTTAGTAATGCACGTGAGTGTTTATAGCCCTAACTTAAGCTGGGTGTTAATAATGTTGAGCATCAAAAAAACAACTTTATTTGTTTTTTTATTTATTGAGTTTCAACATTTTCATAAAACAAAATTTTTCGTTGTCGGTAAATTTAAAAATTAGTCGGATAACAACGATTATTTTTTTAATTTTTATGCAATATACTTAAATTTTAATTAAAAAGACAGCATTATTTGAACAAAAAATGCTGTCTTTTTTATATTTGGAAAATCTATTTACATATTTAAAAATAATTTTCCATCTTCAGTTATCATTTCTGGTGTCCATTGAGGTTCCCATGTTAATTCCACTTTAACTTCATGGTCAGGCAGAAAAGCTTTAACAACTGTTTCAACGTGTTGCATTATTGTATCGCCAACAGGACAACCTCTTGCAGATAGGGTCATTTTAATAAAAATACTTTTGTCTTCTTCTTTGTGTTCTACTTCGTAAATAAGACCTAAATCAACAATGTTTACTTCTACTTCCGGGTCTGGAATTGTTTTTAATCTTTCTAATATTTGTTTTTCTGTAATTGATAAATTTTCTAACATCTTTTTATTGTTTATTTGTTAATGTTTAAAATGTTTCATTTAAATTATTTTGTATGTTGCTAATTGTCAAGCGGTTCTAGTTTTTCTTTATGAAATAAAATCATTAAAGTATTATAAGCATAAAGTAAGGCTGTTATTAAAAATGCTATTGAACTAATTTGAATTATTATACTTTCTTTTGCAAAAATACCTATAAATAGTGAGAAAATGGCAATGATAAAAGAGTAATAATGAGCATTTGCAATTTTTTCAGAATATATGTGTGCCGGCATCGGGATTTTAAATTTTCCTACTTTATCAGAATAAAATTTTAGCCAAACTATAAAGGGTAGGGTTTTATACATTTGTCCTAAAATTAATGAAGTTAAAAAACCAAATAGTAAACTTACTCCGTAGGCTGTGTTAAAACTCATATTAAAATCTTTTAGTGTATCTAAATTAAGAATTGATAAAATTCCGAAAAGAAAAGTTGAAAATAATAATATAAACGAAAATACTGAAAGTTTCATTCCTATATCAAGTTTTTTACGAAGGCGTTTTTTATATGCTTCGTAATTATAGATTACAAAAAATATCATACCTGATAATAAAACTAAAGCCGAAATTATTTTCGACCAAGAATTTATATCGATATATAGTGTAATAATTAATGCAGCTAGTCCTATATTTGAAAAGTAATATGATAGTTTTAAAAGTTTTCTATTAAGTTTGTGAGCAATAAAAAACATTGGCAAAAGTGTACTAGAAACCCCAATTACAAGCATCATAAACCAACCTACGATTCCTATTTGAACATGAATCTTTAGTAATTCTAAATTTGATTTTGGAATAAAATTCAATGCGGTATTCATAGTTATAAAAATTCCCATAGAAACTGTTAATGTTAGCCAAATTGCTGAAGTAACAATAAAAGTATTTTCTATTGTTTTTTGTTTAGTTTTTAAGGCACTCATAAAAACATTTATCAAGAATAAGAATATTGAGACAAATACTAATGTTCCTCCAACTTGCATATAAATAGTTTCTCCAATGTATGAATTCCAAAAGCTGTACGCTAATAATATGGTGCCAGGAACAAGAGTATATAAGCTAATATGTGCTAATATTTCGCTGTAAAGTTTAATTTCCATAACTACCGGAATTAATTGGTATAATGCACCAAAAATTATTATTGTTATCCATCCTAAAATTATAATGTGTGTCATACTCAAAACCTTTGGTCCTATGTATGAGTTTGCCATATCTCCTGCCGAAAAAAACATCATTATTGATGCTATTATAAAAAATATTGCACCAATAGCATAGTGTGGTAAAACTACGCTTGGAGAGGGTGCATTTTTAGTACTTAATCCTGCTTGCATATCTTATTCTTTTTTGTATTTTTTTTAATCTGTAAGTTTTATTTTTTAAATATTATAAATTTCATATTACTTTCATCTATTTCTTTGTTAACATATGCCCAACCACGTGTTTCAAGTTCCGGAAGAAGGTATTGAGGAAGTCTTTTATGATGCACGTAAAGAACTTCGTCTTCTTTAATTTTTTCAATTTCTTGAAGAATTGTAACCATTGGAAGTGGCATTTCTAAATCTCTAACATCAATAATATGCATTTTATTTTTATATTTTTCTTCCATTTGTTCAAAAGTAGGATTGTTGTTATTCTCAATCTTTTCAATTGTATCATCTTCTCCATCGTTAACTTTTGTTAAATATGTATGAACAGTTGTGTCATCCGGTCTTTCAACTTCGTATTCGTAACCTTGTTTTTTTAACTTATTCAACAAAGGAACGGGTTCAAAAGTGTTAATAATTAACAAACTTTCATTTTCTTTGTCCATTGTTTTTAAAGTGTCCATTATTGCATGATATGGGTCAGTTCCTGTTGAAAGTATAGGACGAACATCAAGTGTTAAAATTTTATTCTTTTTCATTATTATTTTATTTTCAGTTTTAAAATTATTTTCTTTTGAAGAAGAATACTCTACTTCAAAACCTATTGCTTCTAACTTTTTTAGAATTTCATTTGAAGTAGTTCCTCCAATTTTTGCTGCATCTTTTATGCTTACTCTTGGAGCAAATAATTTCCTAAGAAAAGGATTTTGTAGTTTCTTGAAATTTTTATTTACAGAAGCTATTGTATCGATAGCTTTTTTGTTTTCATCTAAAATTTTAGAAACCTTTGTTTCTTTGTTAATAAGCATTCTTATTTAGATTAAATTAAAATAGACCACAAAAGTAATTTATTTTTTTAATTTTCACATACCTATATTTAGGTATTTTTAAGGAAAAGATCGTATAAAACTGATTAAATATTTATTAAGGGATTTTATACTTAGTATTACTTACTTTGTGTAGGAACTTTAATTATTTGTTTGTAATTATAAATTCTTGGACAATTTTTTTATTATATGCTTTCCAAGCTCCTCTGTAATCTCTTGCAGAAATCTTTATGAAATTTTCCATTCTTTCAGAATTTAGTTCTTTTAATAATCTTTTGTTATTTCCTTCATATTTTATGCAATACCCTGAATAAAAAGTAGCTTCTGAATTGTTATGAAATATAAAATTAGGTTTCTTATTCATAGGAGAAAACAATATTTTCTTACCAAAACTTGTAACTAATCCCTGACTTCTTCCATAAGCATACCAAGCAACTGAATTAGTTTTTCCATTATCTCTTTTGTCTAAAATATCTTTTACCGAAAGTAAATAATTATAGCTTAAAGGATATTTGATTTTTAATTCATTTTCAGGAATAATTGTTCCTTTTTCTTTTGTAGTTGTATATGGAAAAATAATATATTCAGTAATTGTTTCTTTTGCCGATTTTAATTTAGAAACTTTAATTATAGGTTTTAAAATTCCTTTTTCAAGTTTTATAATACCGTTAAATTTAGATTGTAAATAAATATATTTATCAACTTTTTTAACACATGGCATTATGAAGATTTTGTCAGCAAGAGTTGTTATTCCCACATGAATATTTGCTATGTCGCCAAGACGTTTTCCGGTTTCTTTATTTTTCTTTGTTAGTGAAAGTTGCCAAAAATTAGTATCTCTAAGTTCATTAAAATAAATTTGCCTTTGTTTAAATTCTGTTTTGTTAATTGCAGATTGAAATAAAAAATTATTATTTTTTTGTTTTGTGAAAATTACTATTGCACTGTAAGTTGTGGCATTATTAAATAGTTGTAAATGACCGTAGTTTGTAATTTGTTTAATATTGCAATTAGTTTCAAAATATTTCCGTAAAGGCTTTGCTGTTTCTGTTTGAAAAAAAGTATTTGGTGAGATAAATGCACAAATTCCGGAGTTTTTAAGTAAATTTATTGCGAGTTCATAAAATGCAATGTAAATATCTGTTGAGCCGGATTTGCAGAATTTATAATTATTCTGTATAAATATTCTTTCTTCAATTTCGAGGTGCTGTATTCTAATGTATGGAGGATTTCCTACAATAAAATCAAATTTTTGTTTTGTTATAGTATTTATTTTTAAAGAATTTTTAGTTTTTAGATTCCAGTTTATATTAATATTGTATGGTTCAATAAGTTTATTTAATTTTTCTTTTGCCACAGAAACTGCTTTTTTGTCAGTATCCCATCCATATATTTTTGAAAGATTATCACAAATATTTTCAGGTTTAGAATATTTAATAATTCTTTCAGCAATTTTTAGAAGAAAACGTCCATCGCCACATGCAGGGTCAAGTATTGTTTTTCCAAGAATTTTTTTTGAATTATATTTTATATCGTCAAGAATTTTTTCAACAATAAAAAAAGGTGTAAATATTTGTCCTGTAAGTTTTTCTTTAGAGTATGTTTTTACTAGTGAACCCATTATTTTTTTAAATTATAAGTTTTAAAACTGTTGAACGCTTTGATTCTTTTACTTGTAAATGGTGTTGAAATATCTTTGAAAAATATCTCAAAAGTATCTTCATGAAAAACAAAACTTGTTCCGTTTCCTCTTACTCTTCTAGTCCCTTTTTTATATAAGATTCCAATTTTATTTTTAGTAATTTCATCTTTTGAAACATAGCCCAAAATTGATGCAATAGTATTTTTGTTTTCTGTGTGTAAACTTATGCAGTAATAAAAATCGGTCAAACTATCTTTTCTTGTAATGTTTCTTGCAGGGATATTTAAAACGTAATTTTCAAAAAATAGATTTGTTTTTCTATGCATTGTTTTAACATCAAAATTCATTTTTTTATTTTTAAATTGAATTTCAAAATCTTTTCCAAAATCTTGTCCATCAATTGCACCAAAGGAACGTTCAGGTCTTTTAAGTTTATATAAATCTGCAAAAACAATTTCTCCAATTGTGCCGGTTAATCTTAATTCTGATGTTTTGTCTTTTTTATTAGTATCCCAAATGTTTTTTATAGGATGATGTTTTAAAGAAAAATCAACTAATTCTTTTGCATACTTAATTTGTTCAAAGCTCACATTAATTGAAAAGTAGAATTTATTTTGCATCTTCAATAAATTATGGTCAAATATACGTATTTTTATTTTCACTTTTTTATTCTAATTTTTAAAATCTAATTAAATGAAAAATAAAAATTTTATAAACATATTTTTGTTTTTATATATTTGTAGCTTTTCAAAGAAAATAAATGATTTCAATAAATAATATTTCGATAGCTTTTAACGGCATCTCCTTACTAAAAGATATTTCTTTTGTTGTAAATAAAAAAGCAAGAATAGGTCTGACCGGAAAAAACGGGGCAGGGAAAACTACCTTGCTAAAAATGATTAATGGAATACAAGAATATGATTCCGGAAAAATTTCTATTCCAACAGGAACTTCAATAGGTTATTTGCCACAAAAAATGCTTTATCCCGAAGGTAAAAATGTTATTGATGAAACTTTAACTGCTTTCAAAAAAATTAATTTAACAAAAGAAGAACTTAGGAAATTAAATCTTCAACTTTCAGAAAGAACTGATTATGAGAGTGATGTATACCTGAAAATAATAGAAAAGATTAACAAACTTGATGAATATTTAAACATTGCAGGAGGAAATACTATTCTTGCAGATACTGAAAAAACATTGAAGGGTCTTGGTTTTTTGCAAACAGACTTTACAAGAGATGTTGGAGAATTTAGCGGTGGTTGGAGAATGAGAATTGAACTTTCAAAAATATTGCTCCAAAAACCTGATTTATTGCTACTTGATGAACCTACAAATCATCTAGATATTGAGTCAATTGAGTGGTTAGAACAATTTTTGCAAACTTATGAAGGAGCAATAATAATGATTTCTCACGACAGAGTTTTCTTAGATAGCATCACAAAAAGGACTATTGAAATTGCAAACGGAAAAATATACGATTATAAAGCTGCTTACTCTAAATATGAAATACTTCGTAAAGAAAGAATTGAACAACAAATTGCTGCATACACAAACCAACAAAAAATGATTCAAGAAACTGAAAAGTTTATTGAAAGATTTAGGTATAAAGCAACAAAAGCTGTTCAGGTTCAATCTAGAATTAAGCAGTTAGAAAAAGTTGAGCGTATTGAAATTGACGAAACAGATGTTTCAAATCTTGGTTTTAAATTTCCTGAGTCCCCTCGTTCCGGTGATATTGTTATTGACATGGAAAACATGACAAAAAGATACACCGAAAAAGCAATATTAAAAAATATTTGGCTTACAATTGAAAGAGGTAAAAAGATTGCTTTTGTTGGAAAAAATGGCGAAGGAAAAACAACATTAGTGAGAGTTATCACAGGCGAATTAGATTATGAAGGAATAATTAAAATTGGGCATAATGTTAAAATAGGTTATTTCGCACAAAACCAAGAAAAAGAATTAGATGATAATAAAACAGTTTATGAAATATTGGATGATATAGCCGTAGGAGATGTTCGTTTAAAAATTAGAAGTATTTTAGGAAGTTTCTTATTTCGCGGAGAAGATATTGACAAAAAAGTTGAAGTTCTTTCAGGAGGTGAACGGTCTCGTTTGGCTTTGGCAAAATTAATGCTTGAACCATATAATTTACTAATTCTGGATGAGCCTACAAATCATCTAGATATGCACTCAAAAGATGTTCTAAAAAATGCTCTAAAAAAATATGATGGAACAATTTTAGTTGTTTCTCACGATAGATATTTTCTTGACGGACTAGTTGATGAAATTTATGAATTCGGAAATCAAAAAATTAAAAAACATGCAGGAGATATTATGCTTTTTATGAAGAAAAAAAGAATAGAAAATTTAAAATCTATTGAGAAAAATAAAATTACAAAAGCAACTAAAATAAATTTTGAAACATCTTCAAACAAAGAGTTATATCTTAAAAGAAAAGAAGCTGAGAAAGAAATCCGGAAAATTTCAAAAGAAATTGAAAAAACAGAAAAACGCATTGAAGAATTAGAAACAAGTATTAAAAAATCGGAAATAGAACTATCATCAGGCAAAGAAATAACAGATGAATTGTTTTATGATAATTTTAGCAAAGCAAAAAAAGAAATTGAAGAAAAAATGTATGAGTGGGAAATTCTAACTGAGCAACTTTCCGAGAAGGAAGAAATTAAAAATCAACTATAGTTTATAAAATAAAAAACAATCATTACATTTGTAAAACTTCAAAAATTAAAATTTTAAAAAATGGATATAAACAAACTTACACAAGAAAATAAAAAGTTTATTAGAACAATCTTCAATGAAATGCGAAAAAAAACAAACAGTTTTTCAATCGTAAGAGATTTTAATATGTCAAATGCTCAGATTTTTACTTTTTTAAGTATTGCACCAGCGGCATTTGCAGCAGCAAGTGATAATGTTCTTGACAATAATGAAATTGCCAAAATCGAAAAACTCTCTCGTATGATTGATGTTAATTCAACCGTAAATCTTGAACTGATGGAAATGATGTCTATTGCCACAGAGCCTGAAAATATTATGAGTAACGAAGAATTTAATATAAGAGCAGGTGCAGAATTATTATACTTAGCCAGAAATTTAACTAAGTTTGAAAATGATTTTATTTCTGCACTAAAAACATTACTTATATTTGACCAAAGCCCTAAAAAACCAGGTTCTCTTACTTCATCTTTCATACACCTTATGGATTCAATGATTAATAATAATCTAAGTAAAAACAAAGGTACTGAAATGATAAAGTTGAACGAGTTTAAAACTAGAATAGGTTTAAATTAAAGAGTGCAATATAAAAAGGCAAAATGTACTATAATATTATTTTGTGTTCTTTTTAATTTGCTGGTAATAAGTTGTTTAATGACTTTCGTAGAATATCATATTTGTAATTTAAGTTGGAACATTGCAAACTAATGGAAAAACCTACAAGAATTTTAATAAGTTTTCAAAACATTGAACGTAAAAACAAAAACTTTTTTAACTTTCATACTGCCTGCTACTGTGCTGTAAAACAGAACTTTATAATATAAGATAATTTATATAACATAGAACCGAAACTTTTATTTAATATTTCTTATTTTCGCAATCTTAATTTTAAACAAAAAAAATGTATCCTACTTTAAGTGAATTTATAAAAGATATTTTTGGAATCGATATTCCACTACCAGTTCAATCATATGGACTTTTTGTTGCCCTTGCATTTCTTACCGGAATATGGATGATGGTACTAGAAATGAAACGTAAAGAAAAACAAGGACTATTAAAATCTTCTGAAAAAAAAGAATTTATTGGTGAACCGGCAAAACCCAAAGAATTAATAATTTCAGGGCTTATTGGTTTTATAATTGGTTATAAATTGTTAGATGCTGTTTTACGATATTCAGTTTTTGTTGAAAACCCCGGAGATTTTATTTTATCAACAGAAGGAAATATTTTGGGAGGACTTATTGTTGCTGCATTTTCAATTTACTCAACATGGAGAGATAAGAATAAGCAAAAATTAGAAACCCCAAAATGGATTACAAAAACTGTTTTTCCACACGAACAAGCAGGTCAAATATTATTTGTTGCAGGTATTTTCGGATTGCTTGGAGCAAAAATATTTCATAACTTGGAAAATTGGGATCAATTAGTTGCCGACCCTTGGGGTTCAATAATGACTTTCAGCGGATTATCATTTCTTGGAGGATTAATTCTTGCAGGATTAGCTCTTTATATTTATGCTAAAAGGAATAACATTAACATTGTTCATTTTTTAGATGTTGCAGCAGTAGTTATGCCACTTGCCTATGCAATAGGGCGAATGGGGTGTCAAGTTGCAGGAGACGGTTGTTGGGGAATTTATAATGAAGCTTTTGCAACAGCAAATACAATTCCGGCTGCTGCCTATGACTTAGGTCATGTTGGGTCATTTATGCCACCTGATTGGTTAAGTTTTTTACCCGATTGGATGTTTGCATACAACTATCCTCACAATATTAATAATGAAGGAATATTAATGGCAAATTGTACATGGGAACATTGTCATGTTTTACCAGCTCCCGTATTTCCTACACCTTTCTATGAAACCACAATGATGCTTACATTATTTGCAGTTTTGTTTTATTTAAGAAAAAAAATAAGAATACCAGGAATGTTATTTGCAATCTATTTCACTTTTGCGGGCTTAGAACGTTTCTTAATTGAAAAAATAAGAGTAAATAATTTATATAAAATTGGTAGTTTGGAAATAACACAAGCAGAAATTATTTCATCACTTATGATTATTGCAGGCATTATCATAATTGCTTTGTTATATAAGAATAAAGAAAAATTAATTGCGAAACATGGAAATTCAGCAGTTTAAAGCAGGTTAAGTAATAGTGAAGTTATGCTAAACTACAAACAAATATGCTCACAAGTATCCAAACTTTCAAAAGAAGCAGGAAATTTCATAAGAAATGAAAAAGGAAAGATAAATTCTGAAAATATTGAAACAAAAAGTTTAAATTCTTTTGTAACATATGTTGATAAAAATGCTGAAAGGATTATAGTTGACTCACTAAAAAATATTCTACCGGAAGCAGGTTTTATTACCGAAGAAAAAACAGAAATAATTCAAGCTGAAAAATACAACTGGATTGTTGACCCTTTGGATGGAACAACAAATTTTATTCACGGATTAGAACCATTCTCAGTTAGCATAGCATTAAAAGAAAATGATAAAATTGTAGTAGGCGTTGTGTATGAGGTTGGAAAAGATGAATGTTTTTACGCCTATAAAAATTCCCCTGCATTTCTTAACGGCAGAGAAATAAATGTGTCCAAAAATAAAATACTCGCAAATTCACTTATTGCAACAGGTTTTCCATATTACAACTACTCAAAAATACAAGCAATCCTAAAAAGTTTGGAATATTTTATGAAAAATACCAGAGGAATAAGACGCTTCGGATCTGCTGCAACAGATTTAGCTTATGTTGCCTGTGGCAGGTTTGATGCTTTTTACGAATACAGTTTAAATGCCTGGGATGTGGCAGCTGGTGCATTTATTGTTCAACAAGCCGGCGGAAAAATTTCAGACTTCAAAAAAGGAGATAATTGGCTCTTTGGCAGTGAAATGATTGCAACAAATAATTTGGTTTATGATGAATTTTCTGGTATTATTCAAAAGTTCTTAAAATAAATGTATTAATTTGTGTCATTACAGTTTTAAAATAATATATTCATTTTTTTATCATTCAAGAAACTCTGGTATTTTAGAAAATAGATAATAAAAAGTGTGAAAAAAATAATTGTAGGATTATCAGGAGGTGTGGACTCAAGTGTCGCAGCATATCTGCTTAAAGAACAAGGATATGATGTTCATGCCATTTACATGATTAATTGGCACGATACCCAAGGAGTTATTGAAGGCTCATGTCCGAGCGATGACGATGTCCTTGTTGCACAATTAGTTGCACGGAAATTAGGCATCCCTTTTCAAACAGTAGATTTTAGTGAACTCTACAAAAAACGAGTTGTTGATTATATGTTTTCGGAATATGAAAAAGGAAGAACTCCAAATCCGGATGTGCTTTGCAATAGAGAAATTAAATTTGATGTTTTTTTAGATAAAGCAGTTGAACTTGGAGCCGAACTTGTTGCAACAGGACACTATTGCAGAAAAGAATCAATTGAAAAAGACGGAAAACTTATACACAGGCTTCTTGCAGGAATGGATAATAATAAAGACCAATCATACTTTTTATGCCAACTTTCTCAAAAGCAACTTTCAAAAGCTCTTTTCCCAATTGGAGAACTGCAAAAATCAAAAGTTAGAGAAATTGCTGATATGTTAGGACTTGCAAGTGCAAAGAAAAAAGACTCACAAGGCATTTGTTTTGTAGGTAAAGTTGATTTACCTACTTTTTTGCAACAAAAACTTACGTGTAAAACCGGTAATATTGTTTTAATTCCTGATGATTATTCAGAATTTAATAAAACAATGACTTATAAAGATTTAAACTTTCAATCTCAATTAGAATTATTGTCAGAACCATATTCTTATAATTTAGAAGCAGGCAAAATTGTTGGAAAACATCAAGGTGCGCATTTCTATACAATTGGGCAAAGGAGAGGTTTAGGAATTGGAGGTCTAAAAGAACCACCTTTTGTACTTGGAATAGATGTTAAAAAAAATATAGTTTACATAGGCGAAGGAAAACAACATCCTGGGTTATTTCGCAAAGCGTTATTCCTATCAAAAAATGAAATTCATTGGGTTCGTCCGGATTTAGAACTTAATGTTAATAAATCACTTAAAATTTATGCAAGGATACGATATAGACAAACCTTGCAAGATGCAACTTTATATATGACAAAAAAAGGTGCATATATTATTTTTGAAGAAGCCCAAAGAGGAATTACTTCTGGGCAATTTGCAGCTTTTTATTTAGAAGATGAATTAATCGGATCGGGAGTTATTTCCTAATTTAAACCTTTTGGTGTTTTTTTACCCCAAAAGAGGTTATGGATTTATACATGTTAATATTCCAATTGCTAAAAACTACTCGAAAATTTTATATTTTGTAACATTCTTTAATTTATCAGCATCTTTTTTTAAATCTTTGATATTATCAACCATTTCTTTACTTTCGTCAGACATTTCTTTTTTTATATCATCTGCTGCATCTTTAAATTGTTTAATGCCTTTTCCTAGCATTCTTGCAATTTCAGGTAATTTTTTTGAACCGAAAAGTAAAACAACAGCTAACAAGATGAAAATTATTTCACCACCGCTTATAAATAAAATTATTGATTGCATCTAATTTGTTTTTTCCAAAATTACAAAAAAAATAAGCCTTGAAAAAATTTTCAAGGCTTATTTTAAAATATTTATTTTAAGAAGAGCTAATTATTTTTTTTCTTTTTTTTTCCTCCAAGATATTCTCTGTTTTTCTTTTTATATATTGCTTCTTTTATTTTTTCTTTCTCTTTCTTAACAGTATCAAAAACAACAGGAGTTGCAATAAATATAGATGAGTATGTTCCAACAACAACACCAACTAACATTGCAAAGATAAATCCTTGAAGAGCTTCTCCTCCAAAAAGAAATATTGCAAGTAGCACTATAAATGTACTAATAGAAGTACTAAAAGTACGACTAAGTGTACTGTTTAATGCTTCATTATAAACATTTTTTCTTTCTCTTGTTTTGCTAAATTGCATATATTCTCTTATTCGGTCAAAAACAACAACAGTATCATTTACAGAATATCCAACAACTGTTAAAATTGCAGCAATAAATGCTTGGTTAATTTCCATAGAGAAAGGCATGAAGTTGTATAATAATGAAAATAATCCGATTACAATAAGTACATCATGGGCTAAGGCTGATATTGCACCCAATCCAAATTGCCAGTTTCTGAAACGTAAGAATATGTATAAGAAAATTGCAATTAATGAGAAAAATACAGCCCAAAGTGCCATGACCTTAATGTCATCTGCAATAGTAGGTCCAACTTTTATAGAGCTTTTTTTACCAAGAACTATATCGTCAGAGTCACTTTCTTTTGTCTTTCTAAAATTTCCGTCTTCATTAACATATCCTTCCAAGAATAAATCTTGACTTACACCTTTTTGTATGAAATTACCAGCAATAAGCCCTTCATATAATTTTTGTTCGGCAATATTGTCAGCATTTTCAATAGAACTGTTTATCAAATATTTAGTTATGATTTTAACCTGTTTCTTATTTCCATAATTTTTTACCTCCGGAGATTGTTCAAAAGCAGTTGACAAACTTTTTGCAATTTTAGAAGTATTAACTTCCTTATCAAATTGAATTGTATATGTTCGACCACCTTGGAAGTCAACTCCAAGATTCAAGCCTCTTGTTACTAATGAAAATAAACCAACAGCAATTAATGTTCCTGAAATAATATAAGCAATTTTTCTTTTTCCTATAAAATCAATATTAATGTTTTTAAAAGCATTTTTTGTCATTTTTGTATAGAAAGAAATGCTTTTTCCTTTTGCTAATTTGCTTGAGAAAATTAATCTAGTAATAAAAATTGCTGAAAATAGTGAAGTTAAAATACCAATTATCAAAGTAGTTGCAAAACCCTTAATAGGCCCATGTCCAAATATAAATAAAATAATTGCAGTAATTAATGTGGTAATGTTTGCATCAATAATTGCAGAATATGCTTGTTTGTATCCATCTGTTAAAGCAAGTTTAAGTCCTTTTCCAAGTGCAAGTTCTTCTTTTATACGTTCAAAAATAAGAACATTTGCATCAACGGACATACCAATTGTTAAAACAATACCTGCAATACCGGGAAGAGTTAATACTGCACGAAGTGAAGCCAACACACCAAATATTAAAAATACGTTTACAACCAATGCAATATCTGCAACAACACCAGCAGATTTATAGAAGAAAACCATATACACCAATACTATTAAGAATGCAATAATAAATGATAACATTCCGTTTTCAACTGCTTTTTGCCCAAGAGATGCCCCAACAACAGCTTCTTCAATAATGTGTGCAGGTGCTTGCAATTTACCTGATTTTAAAATATTTGCAAGGTCAGATGCCTCATCATGACTAAAATTACCTGAAATAGAAGAACTTCCTCCTGTAATTTGAGAGTTTACGTTTGGAGCAGAATATACATAACCATCAAGAACAATTGCTACTTGATTTCCAATGTTTTCCCCTGTTATAATAGCCCATTTGCTTGATGCTTCTGCATTCATAGACATTGAAACTTCCCATTCTCCTGTATTTGGGTCGGTTTGTGCTCTTGCTTGAACAACAACATCTCCCTCTAAAGATGGTTTTCCTGCTCTTTTTGATTTTAAAGCAATTAATTGAAAATATGTATCTTGTTTGTCTTTATCTTTCATTTCCATAGCTTTAATTTCCCATCTTAAAACTAATTCTTTTGGAAAAATAGACTTTATTTGTCTTGAATTTAAGATTCTGTTAACCTCAGCAGTATCCTTAAAATGAGCATATCCAACAGTTGCAGAATTAATAGGTTGATTATTACCATCTACATAAGGAGTTAAAATTGCAAATAAAGGATTTTGTTTTTTAAACTCTTCAAAACCTTCTTTTTCTTTTAACGCATTATTAATACTGTCTTTAAGAATTAAAGGATTCTCATTTTGAAGAGAATCATTTAAAAGTAATAAATTTTCAGATTCAGTTGTATCTTGGTTTATATTTCCTTCAATATCAGACAGTAAGTTATCTTCTGTTTTTGTTGTGTCTTTTTTAACACTGTTTAATTCGCGTAATTTTGTATTTGCTTGAAAGAAATATTGATATATTTCCGGAAAATCATATGTTTCCCAAAATTGGAGGTTTGCTGTTCCTTGTAAAAGTTTTCTTACACGTTTTGGTTCTTTTACACCAGGAAGTTCAATTAAAATTCTTCCCGAGTTACCTTCTAATTTTTGAATAGTAGGTTGAACAACTCCAAACTTATCAATTCTCGAACGAAGAACATTTAATGAATTATCAATTGCATCTTGTGCCTCTTGTCTAATAATTTTTAAAACATCATCATCTGAGGTGCTATTATTAATTCTATCTTTTAAACTGTAGGTTGCAAAAACTTTATTTAACATCAAGTCAGGATTTATTTCCTTAAATGCAGTATAAAATAAAGTAATAAAATCGTCTTGCGAATTTGCTTGATCTTTTTTTGCTTTTTTAATTGCTTGAATAAATGTTTCGTTTGTGCTTTTTTCAGAAAGATTCTCAATTAATTCAGCAACAGAAACTTCCAAAATAACATTCATCCCTCCTTTAAGGTCAAGACCCATGTTAATTTCTCTTTCTTGGCACTCTTTAAAAGTGTATTTAGGAAATGGATACGCTTGATTGTTTGAAACTGAATCAAGGTAATGTCTTTCTTTGTCAAAATCACCTCCGGAATATTCCTGGGCAGCAGATTTTACACGCCAAGTTGCATAAGTAAATGACAACTGATAAATACTTGCCAAAGCCAAAATAATGGCAAGAAAAGTTATAACTCCTTTGTTTTGCATATCTTAATATTCTTTTTTGTTAATCAAATTCTAATTTTCAGGGGTGCAAAGATATTGTTTTTTTTTTAATAAAGAAGTAATTTTTTTCTGTGTCTTTTTTTATTAATTTTAATGACCACATAGGAACACATAAATATGAACCTTTTTTTACATATTAATTTGTGAAATATAATTAGTTATTTATCTTATTATTAATTATTTATATTAGTAGTTTTATAACTAATATTAGTAAGCAAAAAGAGGACTAATTGTTAAGGAAATCTAACATATTTTATTGAAAAAACCATTAAATTTTAAGAAAATAGTTTCTTCATAATATATTTGGGCTATAACTTTATATCCCCCATCATCACTTTCAGAATATTTTATATTAAAATTCAGTTTTGGATTTATATTCGGAATAATCATTGAACTAAATTTTATGCTTCTTGCTTTGGATACAAAGAATTCAAGTTCTAAGTGGTCTGCAAGTGTTTCATTAATCATTTGAACACTAACAACACCTGGTACAACAGGATTCTCTGGGAAATGTCCTTTATAAATATCATGTTTAACATTTAGTTCAATTTCTTTTAAAATTTCATTTTCGGAAATTTGTGTTGAATTGATGATGTTGAAGAAATTATTTAAAAGCATTTTTTAAGTCTAAAATAGTTTTTTACAAAACTAATAAAAATATCATTGTAGTTCAACTAATCTTTTAATTTACTGACAAAGAAAAAGGCAGGCTAATTAAATAGTTTAAAATCAATAAATTGTAAAATCAACAAAGACATTTTTTTTGTCTCCGACTTTATTAATTCCGACTTAAGTCGCGGGGTATAAATACCTATATATATAAGTTGTGTGCGACTGGGTGAAATCGATGAATGAACATTTCAGTTTAATTGAAATTAGATTTGAATTGCTCACTCAAACCGAATAAAATTGATAATCCGAAAGTTAAGTTCTTTATAGCGAAACTAATCGCCGAAATTGAATTTACTTGAATGAATATTGAAGTAGAAATGAAAATCATTTTTTGAGAAGTTGGTTGTTTAATTGAATGGAATTTGATTTTTTGCGGAGTTTTAGCGAAAAAAAATGAGTGGATAAATTGAGATTTTGAGAAGTGAATTTAGGACTGTGATTAGGGCAAAACTTTTGAAATTTAATCGAATATGAAAGTGTTGAATTGAAATAAATTGTAACGAATTTTGCAATTTTCCGTGCTTGAAAAAAATTGTGCGGATTTGAATTTTAAAAAGTTTGGAATTTAATGAAAGTGCTAAATTCAATGGCTTGCGAATGACATATTTTGCCGTGTGTCTGCTTCACACCGAATTGAATTCTCTCGAATTAAATTCTCTAACAAGAAAAAGATGATTGATTGATTTTTACTTGCCTGATGAGAAAAGATTACAATGATTGAAAGTCGCCGACACACAACAATGTGTATAGTGCAGTGCGAATTTAAGGCAAAATTTGGTGGTTCGGGAATTTTTGTTAAATTTGTTGCATAATTTGAAAGTTATGGCTGGTCGGGTCGCACCGCACCATACACGTGGACGTTTTAATCCGTTTTTTATCTCTCTTTATGGTAACAATAGAAAAAAAACTAAAAAATACACTCCAAATTATAACAGTCGGATACTTTTTGTATTTTTGCACAAAATTGAAAAAATATAAAATGGCAAAAGGAATAGCAACAAGAAAAGAAAATTATTCACAATGGTATAATGATATTGTGATAAAAGCAGATTTAGCCGAAAATTCCGGCGTAAGAGGAAGTATGGTAATAAAACCTTACGGGTTTGCAATTTGGGAAAAAATGAAAGCTCAACTCGATATAATGTTCAAAGAAACAGGACATGAAAACGCTTATTTTCCTTTGCTTATTCCAAAATCATACTTTGCAAAAGAAGCAAGTCATGTAGATGGATTTGCAAAAGAATGTGCCGTAGTAACACATTACAGACTTAAAACTACCGAAGATGGCAACATTGAGGTTGACCAAAATGCAAAACTTGAAGAAGAATTAATTATAAGGCCAACTTCTGAAACAATAATTTGGAGTACATATAAAAAATGGATACATTCATATCGCGATTTACCAATTTTAATAAATCAATGGGCAAATGTAATGCGTTGGGAAATGCGTACTCGTTTATTTTTGCGTACTGCTGAGTTTCTTTGGCAAGAAGGACATACAGCACATGCAAAATCGAGCGAAGCAATTGCTGAAACCAACCAAATGTTAGAAGTGTATGCCGAATTTGCCGAAAAGTGGATGGCAATGCCTGTTATAAAAGGCTCAAAATCTGAAAGTGAACGTTTTGCAGGTGCTTTAGATACTTTAAGCATTGAAGCAATGATGCAAGACGGCAAAGCTTTGCAAGCAGGAACTTCACACTTTTTAGGACAGAATTTTGCAAAAGCATTCGATGTAAAATATACAAGCAAAGAAGGAAAAGAGGAATTTGTTTGGGCAAGTTCGTGGGGAGTTTCTACTCGCTTAATTGGAGCATTAATTATGGCTCATTCCGATGATAAAGGCTTAGTTTTACCACCAAAATTAGCCCCAATTCAAGTTGTAATTGTTCCCATTTTTAGAAGCGAAGAAGATTTAGTAAAGATTTCTGAAAAAATTGATCCAATAATTAAAAACTTACGAAAATTAGGAATTAGTGTTAAGTTTGATAATAGAGATACATACCGCCCCGGGCATAAATTTGCCGAATATGAACTTAAAGGTGTTCCGGTTCGTCTTGCAATTGGTATGCGTGATTTAGAAAACGGAACAATTGAACTTGCACGAAGAGATACTTTTGAAAAGAAGACTTATGAACTTAAAGGTATAGAAGAACTTATTGAAAATTTAATGGTTGAAATTCAAGATAATATCTTTAATAAAGCATTAAAATTCCGAGAAGAAAATACGCACACAGCAGATACTTATGAAGAATTTAAAAATATTATAAAAAATAAAAGTGGTTTTGTGTATGCACATTGGGATGGTACAATTGAAACAGAAGAAAAAATACAAGAAGAAACCAAAGCAACAATAAGAAATATTCCTTTTGATAGTCCCGAAGAAGAAGGTGTTTGTATGGTAACAGGGAAACCATCAAAAAGAAGAGTTTTATTTGCAAAATCCTATTAATAATACGTAGCCTGAGCTTGTCGAAGGCGATGTAAATAAATTTATTTAACATATTTATAAACTCTCTTAAATCCGCAAATAACGGTGTGAATAAACTAGTAAACAGAAAGTTAACTAAAATGTCATATCACTTTTATTAGATAATTCAAGCCGCGACTATCAGTTAGTTTTTGGCTTGCGGATATTAGGAACTCTTAAAAAAATAATTTTATGAAACACACAGTATTAATTTTATCAATTTTTACCATGCTTTTCACAGCATGTAACGATGATGCACGGAAAACAGATAATGATGCAAAAGCAGATTCTTTAAAGAAAGTAGAAACTGCACTTCTGGAACAAGCACAAAAAGTTTTTAAAGTTTTACCTAAACTTGCAGAAAATACAGACAATGCTATTACAGATGCAAAAGTAAAATTAGGAAAGATTTTATATTTTGATACAAGACTTTCAAAAGAAGGAAATCAATCTTGTAATACTTGTCATAATTTGACAACTTATGGAGTTGATAATTTGCCAACTTCACCGGGAGATAATGGTGGGCTTGGAACAAGAAATTCACCAACAGTTTTTAATGCAGCACTTCACAGAACTCAATTTTGGGATGGCAGAGCAAAAGATGTGGAAGAACAAGCAGGAATGCCTGTTACAAACCCTGTTGAAATGGCAATGCCCGATGAAACTTCTGTAATTAAAAGATTATCAAAAATTGAGGCTTATAATAAAATGTTTGCTCAAGCATTTCCATCTGAAAAAAATCCTATGACTTATAACAATCTTAAAAAAGCAATTGGAGCATTTGAAAGAACTTTAATTACAACCGATAAGTTTGATAAATATCTTGCAGGAGATGCAAGTGCATTAAATGAGCAAGAAAAAAAAGGATTAAATACTTTTATGAGTAAAGGATGTACCACTTGTCATTCTGGTGCAGCAATGGGAGGTGATTTGCTAATGAAATTTGGCATTCATAAAAATTACACCGAACTTATGGACAGCGTAGTTGTTGATGACGGACTTTTTGCAGAAACAAAATTAGAAAAAGATAAATTTGTTTTTAAAGCTCAATCATTAAGAAATGTTGAAAAAACATGGCCGTATTTCCATGATGGAAGCGTAAAAAATTTAAAAGAGGCTGTACAAATAATGGCAAAAACTGAATTAGGGCAAGAATTTTCTGAAGAAGAAATTAATGATGTGGTAGCTTTTCTTAAAACTTTAACTGCAAATATAAGTGAAGATGTAAAAACTGCACCTGAATTGCCATAATTTATGTATATAATATGAATACTTGTAAAATGTAAACTGTCAATATTTTAAAATAATAAAAAGGCACAGATTTTTTATCTGTGCCTTTTTATATATTTAATAAGTAAGGAATAATTATGTTTTTAGCACACAAAAATATATATTTGTTGAAATCTTAAAAAAATAAAAAGTTATGAATTTATTATTATTACAAGGAACAGGAAAATGGGCTGATAAGGCTATAGAAATGGCAATTGCATATGGACCAAAAGTGGTTTTGGCAATTGTAGTATTAATTATTGGATTTTTTATTGCAAATAAAATTTCAAAACTTATTAAAAGAATAATGGGAAAAAGAGGTGTAGATGTATCTCTGCAATCCTTTGTTGGAAGTTTGGTTAGTGTACTTTTAAAAGTGATGGTTGTAATAAGCGTTGCAGATATGGTTGGAGTAGAAACAACATCATTTGTTGCAATAATTGGTGCCGCAGGTTTAGCTGTTGGTCTAGCACTTCAAGGTACTTTGCAAAATTTTGCCGGAGGTGCACTTATCATGATTTTTAAACCATTTAAAGTTGGAGATTTAATCGAAGCACAAGGGCAGTTGGGTGCGGTAAAAGAAATTCAAATTTTTGTTACAATTTTAACTACTTTTGAAAACAAAACAATTATAATTCCTAATGGAGTATTGTCTAATGGTACTATTACAAACTACACAACGGAAGGAAAAATTAGAGTTGATTTAAATTTTGGAATTGCATATAGTGCAAGTGTTAAAGATGCAAAAAAAACACTTGTTGAAGTAATGGATGCACACCCAAAAGTATTAAAAGATCCTGCACCTTTTGTTGGTATTGAATCTTTTGAAGCAAGTTTAGTAAAATTAGCTGTAAAACCATATTGCAAACCGGAAGATTATTGGGATGTTTATTTTGACATTTATGAGCAGGGAAAAGAGGCTATAGAAAAAGCAAATGTTGAAGTGCCATTTCCTCAAATGGTTGTTCATATGGAAAAATAAAGTATAATTTATTAATTTGAGCTTGATATTGAATTAAATCTTCAGCTTAAAAGCAAAAAGCACCCTAATCTTTTGTGTTACAAAATAGGGGTGTTTTTTTATGCCCTAATTATACAATCCCATATAATCAATTTCCAATTTTGAAAAATATAATGAAACTTGTTCCTTTTCCTTTCTCACTTTTTATTGAGATATTGCCATTGTGCTCTTCTATAATTCTTTTTACATAACTCAATCCCAAACCAAAGCCTTTAACATCATGTATATTTCCGGTTGGAACTCTGTAAAATTTATTAAAAATCTTTTTTTGATTTTCCTTACTAATACCTATACCATTGTCTTTTATTTCTATTTTTATTCCTTCTTCGTAGTTTGATGTTTTTACTTCGATTTTTGGAGGTGTTTTTTCTTTTGAGTATTTCACAGCATTGTCTAAAAGATTAAACAAAATATTTGTAAGATGGAGTTTATCTCCTTTTAAGATGAAATTTTTTGCATTCAAATCTACTATTATTTCACCATCTTTGTTCTTAACCTTAATATCCATATTTAAAACAGCAAAACTTATAAGTTCATGTATGTCAACATCTTTAACATTAAAATGAATACTACCTTTTTCAAATAATGAAATTTGTAAAACTTTTTCAATCTGAAATTCTAATCTTTTACTTTCATCTTTAATAATTTTAGATATTGATTTTAACTTTTTCTTTGAAATTTCAATAGAATCATCAGAAAGCATTTGTGAGGCAAGTGAAATTGTGGAAACAGGAGTTTTTAATTCGTGGGTCATGTTGTTTACAAAATCATTTTTTATTTCAGATAATTTTTTTTGTTTTAAGATAAGATAAATTATAAAGGCAAATGTGATAATAATTATAAATGTTATTATAAAAGATAGCAACATTGGTTTGGGAATATCTGAAGGGATAATATTATTATCTTTTTTAAAATACATTACCAAGTAATATTTAGATGCTAAAACATCATTTGGGAAAAGTAATATCTCGTAGGTTTCTTTAACATAGTTTAAGGTAAAACCTTTGGATTTAATTTTGTATATATTATTGTTGTCTTTTACACCATAAAAATAGTTGTAGTTTATTCCGTTAGAACTAAAAACGCTTGAAATAATTTTGTCAAATTCAACAGCTTTCAAACGTTTTTCAATTTGAGTTTCGCTGGCAATTAGTCTGTTTAAAATATCTTGAATAAAAAAAGTTTTTTTGCTGATATTTCCAATTATTCTTTGTTTTAAGTCTTCTTGGGTAAACTCTATATTGTTTCCAAAAACATCTTGTTGGGCTTCAACTCTATAAAGAGAATCGCCTTGTAAATAATAAACCGGATTTTGCTTAATTGTTGTATCGTCTTTGTTGTCATTGTTTTGACTGAAGTTCTCCTCAAAAAGAAATTTGCTGCCCATATGTTCTGTGCTATCTTTACTAAAAGGAACTGTTGACTCAGAAATAAGTAAAATAGCTTCATTTTCTTCAATTTGTTTAACTATTTCATATAATGCTTTATTCACTTTTCCTTCAAATTGTTGTTCTTCAATAATCAGAGCTTTTTCAATCCATGCTGCCTGAACCAGAATTAAAAAAATTACGGTTGCAATCATTATAACTGTTAGTAGCCTTATATATCTTTTTCGCATTTAACTTAGTGTAAAGGGGTTTTTAAGCTCAATTTATTTTTAAGTACTTATAATCTTTGTGCTAATTGTTTTACCATTGATGTTTTCCATATCGCAAAAGTGCCTTCGTTTATTTTCTGTCTTGCAATTCTTACTAGTTCCAAATAAAAAGCTAAGTTATGAATACTCGCAATTTGTGCTGCTAATCTTTCATTAACTTTCATTAAATGTCGAACATATGCTTTAGAATAAAAAGAATCAACATAAGAAGTTCCAAATTCATCTAGGGGAGAAAAGTCTTGTTCCCATTTTTTGTTTTTTATGTTAATTCGACCTTGCCATGTAAATAACATTCCGTTTCGTCCGTTTCTAGTTGGCATAACACAATCAAACATATCAGTTCCCAAAGCTATTCCTTCTAAAATATTTTCAGGTGTTCCAACTCCCATTAAATATCTTGGTTTATCTTCAGGCAGAATATTGTTTACAATTTCTAACATTTCATACATTTCCTCAGTAGGTTCTCCAACTGAAAGACCTCCAATTGCATTTCCTTCTCTCTCATGCGATGCAATTGTTTCTGCAGACTGTATTCTTAAATCTTTGTACGTACTTCCTTGAACAATAGGGAAATATGATTGTTCGTACCCATATAAACCTTCTGTTTCATCAAATCTTTTTATTCCTCTTTCTAGCCAACGATGTGTAAGGAACATTGAATTTTTTGCATATTTGTAGTTAGAAGGGTAGGGCGGACATTCATCTAATGCCATTATAATATCTGCACCTATACTTCTTTCTGTATCTACCACATTTTCGGGTGTGAAAAGATGTTTAGAGCCGTCAATATGTGATCTGAAAGTTACTCCTTCTTCTTTAATTTTTCTAATATCAGACAATGAAAACACTTGATAACCTCCACTGTCAGTAAGAATTGGTTTGTTCCAGTTCATAAATTTATGTAATCCTCCTGCTTTTTCAAGAGTATCAATTCCAGGTCTTAAATATAAATGATATGTATTTCCAAGAATAATTTGTGCTTTAATATCTTCATCAAGTTCTTTTTGGTGTACACTTTTTACCGAACCTAATGTTCCAACGGGCATAAAAATAGGAGTTTCTATAAGTCCATGAGCTGTATGTAGTTTGCCTGTTTTTGCTTTTGTAGTACTATCTTTTTTTATTATTTCAAATTTCATCTTTATAGTATTCTTTCATTTATATATTGTTTCATCGATAAGTCTGTTATTAAAAGTAACAATTTAACAATTTAAACAGTTTTTTTATTCTATTTTTGCATAAAGGTAAAATTAATGAATAAAAGTGAGAAAAAAAGATTAAAATTCAGTTTAATACTCCCCATTTTTTTTGTTTTTGTGATGTGGTTAGTAAAATTGTATGAATATTTTTTAAACTTACACTTTTACGAATACGGTATTTATCCTCAAAGATTTGAGAACTTTAGCGGAATTTTTTTAGCCCCATTTATTCATGGAGATTTCAAGCATTTAATTTCAAATACATTTCCTTTTTTAATACTCGGAACTGGTCTATTTTATTTTTATAGAAAATATGCTTATAAAGTTTTTTGGTTGATATTTATTTTTTCGGGATTTTGGGTATGGTTGGCTGCTCGTCCTTCATATCATATTGGTGCAAGTGGGGTTATATACGGATTGGCATCTTTTCTTATCTTTTCAGGTTTAATTCATAAAAATAAAGCATTAACTGCAGTTTCTTTAATAACTGTTTTTTTATATGGAAGCATGGTTTGGGGAGTATTGCCTATAAAACCAGGAGTGTCGTGGGAGGGACATCTTTTTGGTGCTGTTACAGGTTTAATAATTTCTATTGCTTTTGCAAACAAAAAACCTGCACAAGAAACTGTGAAAAAAAAGGAACAAAAAGATGAAATTTCAGAGTTTTCTGAACCTACTATAAGTAGCGATATATATAATAAAGTAGAATATTTTTATGAAGAAGATATAAATGCTTAATACAACTTATTAATTATTAACCTTTTGCTAACCTTTGTTTCTTTTGTTTATTAGATATTTTAATAAGTTTGCAAAAAATCAATTATCTTGTTTTAATTTTAAATGGACAAAATTTCACATAAATTATTTGCGGTTAAATTACTTCAAGCTTATACTGCTCTTATTAGTATGTTATTTATTTTAATAACAATACTTATTTATGTAAACGGTTTTAACTTAAATATGGTATTGGTTTTAAGTATCTCTGTTTCGTTATTGGTATTAAGCCTGATTTTAACTTATTTTAAGCAATTAAATATTGCAAAGTTTATTGTAGTTATTTTTCCGCCCTACACTTTATTAATTATAAGCATATTAGAAAAATATTTCAATGTTGTAGCTAATACATATACTTTTTTAATACCAAGAATTGCAGTAATACTTTTTTTAATGCCACCAGTTATGTTTTTTGGTGTTAAGCAATATAGTAAATTAATTATTTCATTAATTTTATTAAGCCCCGTTGTATTATTTTTTGATTATTTCCACCACCTATTTGGAATATACTTAGAAGAATTGCCTTATAATCAAAAGTTTTACACCATTTTATTAATAATTCTTTCTTTTTTTTATTCATTAGTTTTAGCAAGTGTTCTTTTATTTCAAAAATCAAATATTTTATTCCAAAAGAAAATAAACAATCAAAATTTAAATATTTTTAAAGAAAAAGAGAAAACGGAAAAACAAAATAAAAAATTAAAAAATTTAAATGAAGAATTTTTAGCTCTTAATGAAGAGTTAAACCAGAAAAATGATGAGTTAGAAGCGATTTCAGAAGAATTTAAGCAAAATAATGAAGAATTACTAGTAACACAAGAAAGAATTGTTGAAAGTGAAAAAAAATACAAACAACTCTATGAGAAAAGCGAAGATGCTTTTGAAAGCGTTAATTCAAGTATAAGGTATGCTAAAACAATTCAGGATTCATTATTGGTAAAAGAAGAAACAATTAATAAGTGCTTTAATGATTATTTCCTTTTATTCAAACCCAAAGAAAAAATAAGTGGAGATTTCTATTATGTGAAAAAATATAAAGAGTATATTCTGTTTTCTGTTGCAGATTGTACCGGACACGGTATTCCTGGAGGCTTTATTACAATGCTTGGTATTACTTTTTTACATGAAATAGTAAGTAACAAAAATGTTAATAATCCTGGCTTGGCATTAAACCTTTTAAGGAAAAAAATAAAAAATACTTTTAAAACTTTTGGGTCTGAAAACCCAAACGGAATGGATCTTGCACTTTGTGCCTTAAATACAAAAACTAATGTGTTAAGTTATTCCGGTGCATATAATCCTCTATGGATTATTAGAAACAATGAGTTGCATGAGTATAAAGCCACTCGAAACCCAATAGGCTTTAATTATGTTGAAACCGATTTTAAAAACTATGAAATTCAACTTCAAAATAATGATTTAATTTATATCTTTTCTGATGGTTTTCAAGACCAAATTAGTGAGGCAACAAATAAAAAGTTCTTATCTAAAAATTTTAAAAAGTTACTTTTAAACAATCAATTAATTTCAATGAAAGAGCAAAAAGAAGTTTTAGAAAAAACTTTTAATGATTGGAAGGGCAACTATGAACAAGTAGATGATGTAACAGTTATGGGAGTTAAATGGAAAATCTCTAATGAATAGTTTTACTTTTTTAAAAAGTTATTAATTGCAGATAAAAAAGATTTATTTGTAATGGGTTTTGTAAGATACTCGTCAAAAATATGACCATATTTCTTTTTCTCTTCATTTGTTGCATTTGCAGTTATCGCTAGAATAGGAATATGTTTTAATTTTTTATTCTTTCTAATTATTTTAGCAGCATCATAACCATTTAGTACCGGCATTTGTATATCCATCAGAATAATATCAGGAGTATATATTTTGAGTATATCAAGTGCCTCTTGTCCATTTACTGCATCTTTAATTTTAATATTATTGTTTCTTGAAAAAAGAGTAATTATTTCTCTGTTCATTTCTATATCCTCCACGTGTAATATTTTAACTTCTTTTATATTCAAAGTATTTTTGTTACTTTTTAGTGCAATTTTGTCATTTCTTTTTTCAGAAAGAACCTTAATCTTTTTTAAAAATATTGTGAAAATTGTTCCTTTCCCTACTTCACTTTGAACATATATTTTACCGTTTAACAGTTCAACAAGTTTTTTTGTGATAGCAAGACCAAGTCCGGTGCCACCATATTCGCGAGTTTTTTGCCCTTCAATTTGCCTGAAAGTCTCAAAGATATTATCTAATTGATTTTTAGGAATTCCAATACCTGTGTCTTTTACTTTTATTAAAACATCAACAATATCTTCACTTTTCTTATTATTACATTCTTTTACTTCAAGAATAATATCTATTCTTCCGGTATTAGTAAATTTAATTGAATTACCCACAAGGTTTATTAAGATTTGGTTTAATCTATGCCTGTCAGTTAAAATATATCTTGGTACCGATTTGCCAATATTTACATTAATTGGAATATTTTTTTTGTTAGATATTATAAAAAATATTTTTGGAATAATATTTATTGCTTCATATAAATCTGTATATTCTTTAACTATTTTAAGTTGTCCTGCCTCAATTTTAGAAATGTCTAGTATATCGTTTATGAGATGTATTAAATTTTTTCCACTTAAACAATGGGTCGTTACATTTCTTATCCACGAATGTACGAATAAACATAACTACCTTATTTTAAAGCTATTAGGTTTCTGTGGACACAAATACTAATCGCCTGATAAACAGGTAATTAAAAAAACTTAACGAACCATTGCTTAAAGTAATCTTATTTAAATATGATTTGTTTTCAGGCTTGGTTAATTTAGATTCTAGGATTTCCGAAAAACCTAAAATCGCATTCATCGGAGTACGAATTTCATGACTCATATTAGCTAAAAATTCACTTTTAAGTTTTGTTGATTCTTTAGCTTGAAATTCTGCAATTTTAAGGTCTTTATTTTTTGATAAAAGAATTTTATTTAGCTTATTTAATTTTTGTGTTTTTTCATCAATTCTAATTTTTAATTCTTCTGAAAATTTAATCTCATTTTTAATTATAAGTTTTATCATAGACCACCCTATTAGCAATAAAAATAAATAGATAATACATGCCGTCAGTAATGATTTTTTGAAATTGTTGTCTATGATACCTAATATATTTTGTTTAGACATATTAATGCTTATAATTCCTCTTAAATCTCCTAGCTTATAGTTGTATGCTTTATCATAATTATCTCGTACTGTTGAAGTTACATCTTCTCTTTTGCCATGGCAATTTAAACAAGATGTTTTAATGTAAAGTGGTGTGGAGCAGTAAAATGCAGAGTCTAAATCTTTATAGAAGAAATCTTTTGAAGGATTTTTCTTAAAATATGAAATAATTTTAAGCTCATCTGAATTAGTCATATTAGATTTATTTCTAGGGCGGTCAGATACAGTTCGAATAGTTATTTTATGTTTAAGCCTTAATGAAAAATCTTCTGCAATATTTTTTATAGTTTTTGTAGGAAATAGATTAATTGTTCTATTATCTATTGGAATATGATTTTCAATAAAAGCATTTTGATATATTTGCTTAAAAGAAACTAATAGTGCTATTAAAGATTTTGATTCGCTAGTAATAATCATCTTCTTCAAATCTTTATCGGAAACATAATTATAGTAGAACTTAATGCTTATAATCATTAAAAACACCAAAGCATATATTTTAAAAATTAGAACTCTTTTTTTTATTGAAAAATTTGAGATTTTCTTTGTAAAAGAATAAATTTATAGAATAACTAAAATACTTTACCACAAATATATACAAATAAAATAATTATTGCAAATTACTTATTTTTAAATTTATTGCTTAATCCGTATAATATAAACTTAATCTGAATATTATCAGTATATTATTAAGGTGTGCTATGTTAGTGTTTTAACTTTGAAAGTGAAATAAGTTATAATCTAAAAATAAAATTTCAAAAAAAAGGTTGTATTAAAAAAAAATAATTTTATCTTTGCACCCCGAAATTAAAAATATATAAGAAATGCCTACAATTCAACAGTTAATAAGAAAAGGAAGAAAAAAAGTAAAGAAAAAAAGCAAATCTCCTGCTCTTAATTCAAGCCCTCAAAAAAGAGGTGTATGCGTAAGAGTTTATACAACGACTCCCAAAAAACCAAATTCAGCAATGCGTAAAGTTGCAAGAGTAAGGTTAACAAACGACAAAGAAGTCAATGCGTACATTCCTGGTGAAGGGCATAATCTTCAAGAACACTCTATTGTTCTTGTAAGAGGAGGAAGAATTAAAGATTTGCCGGGAGTTCGTTATCATATTGTTCGAGGAACATTAGATACGCAAGGTGTTGACGATAGAACTCAAAGAAGATCAAAATATGGTACTAAAAGACCTAAAAAGAAATAAAACTTTAAAGCTGTAATTAGCACATAAGTATTAAAAAGTTACAAAAATAAACTATATACTTTAAATTTTACACTTTGTACATATTATAATAAGGTATGAGAAATCAGAAAAAAAGAAAATTTAAAATTCAGGCTGACCCAAAATTTAACGATTTAATGGTAACTCAGTTTGTGAATAATCTAATGTTCAGTGGGAAAAAGAATATTTCCTACAACATTTTTTATTCTGCATTAGATATCGTTGAACAAAGAACAAAAGATATTGAAGCATCTCCACTAGACATTTGGAAAAAAGCTATTGAAAACGTAACGCCACAAGTTGAGGTTAAAAGCCGAAGAGTTGGAGGAGCAACATTTCAAGTGCCTACACAAGTTAACCCTTCCAGGAAAATGTCAATCAGTATGAAAAACATGATTAAGTTTGCAAGAGCTAGAAGAGGAAAAACAATGTCCGAAAAACTTGCAGCAGAAATTATGGACGCTTATAAAGGTGAAGGTGGAGCATTTAAAAGAAAAGAAGAAACTCACAGAATGGCAGAAGCAAACAAAGCATTTGCTCATTTCAGATTCTAAATTATTAAATGGCAATTGAAGAATTAAAATATACACGCAACATTGGTATCATGGCTCATATTGATGCTGGTAAAACTACAACAACCGAAAGGATATTGTATTATACTGGTGTGAATTATAAGATAGGTGAAGTACATGACGGACTTGCAACCATGGATTGGATGGAGCAAGAACAAGAGCGAGGTATAACTATAACTTCTGCCGCTACAACTACTTATTGGAATGTAAGTAACCAAAAGTATAAAATAAATATTATCGATACTCCCGGACACGTTGACTTTACTGTTGAAGTTGAACGTTCTCTTAGAGTATTAGATGGTGCCGTTGCTGTTTTTTGTGCAGTAGGCGGTGTAGAACCACAATCAGAAACAGTTTGGAGACAAGCTGATAAATATGAAGTACCCGTAATAGCATTTGTAAATAAAATGGATAGAATGGGAGCTGACTTTTTTGGTGTTGTGGAACAAATAAAAGAAAAATTAGGAGCAAATGCAGTCCCTTTTCAAATACCAATTGGTTCAGATGAAGATTTTGTCGGATTAATTGATTTAATAGAAAGGAAAGCATATACATGGTCGAAAGATGATGAATATGGAATTAAATATCTTACTTCTGAAATTCCTGAAAATTTAAAACAAGAAGTTGAAGAATGGAGAGAAAACTTAATTGAAGGAGTAATTGAGTTCGATGATGAAATCATGGAAAGATTTTTTGACGATAGAAGTAAAATAAGTGTCGAAGAATTTAAAGCTGTTGCTAGAAAAACAGTGTTAAAAAGGGAAGTAGTCCCCGTATTATGTGGTTCTGCTTTCAAAAACAAAGGAATTCAAATGTTATTAAATAGTATTGTTGAATTTCTTCCAAACCCCGTAGATATACCACCAGTTAAAGGAATTAATCCGAAAAATGATACTGAGATTGAACGTAAAGCTGATAGAGAAGAACCTTTATCAGCCTTAGTTTTTAAAATAGCATCTGATAAATTTATAGGTAAATTAGCCTACGTAAGAATTTATTCAGGCTCTTTAAAAGCTAAAAGCAATGTTTTTAATCCAAGGACAAATAAACGTGTTAGACTAGCAAACATTTATCAAATGCATGCAAATAAACAAATTGCAAAAGATGAGGTATTTGCTGGAGATATATGTGCAGTTGTTGGGTTTAAAGATATTCAAACAGGAGATACATTAACTTCTGAAAATAAAAAAATAGTTCTTGAAAACATTAAATTTCCTGAACCGGTAATAGGAGTTGTTGTTGAACCAAAAGCTCAAAAAGATATTGAAAAACTAAATGCTTCTCTACAAATTCTTGCAGAAGAAGACCCTACATTTCAAGTTAAAACCGACAAAAATACCGGTCAAAGAATAATATCTGGAATGGGAGAATTACATTTAGAGATATTAATTGATCGCTTAGAAAGAGAGTTTAATGTAAAATGTAACCAAGGAAAACCTAAAGTATCATATAAAGAAAGTTTAACTAAACAAGTTGAGCATACAGAAATATTTGATAAAGAAAACATTGGAGGAAAAGGTAAATTTGCAGAAATCACAGTAAGATTATCTCAGTACGAAGATGAAAATAAATTTTTATTTATCAATAATGTAGATGATACTAAAATACCAAAGAAATTTATACCTTTTATTGAAAAAGGTTTTCATGAAGCAATGAATAACGGACCTCTTGCAGGTTATCCCTTAGATAATTTGAAAGTAGAATTAATAGGAGGTTCTTTTAAGGAAGAAGAATCAGACGAATTAGCTTTTGAAATAGTTGCACGTCAGGCATATAGAAATGCTACCGTTAAAGCAAATCCAATTTTAATGGAACCAATAATGGATGTTGAAATACTAACACCAGGCGAATACTTAGGAGATATTGTTTCTGATTTAAATAAAAGAAGAAGTCAGATTAAAGGAACATCTGAAAAAATTAATCTGCAAGTCATTAGTGCATCTGTTCCATTATCAGAAATGTTTGGTTATGTTACAATATTAAGGACGCTTAGTTCAGGAAGAGCATCTTCAACTATGGAATTTTCACACTATGGTGAAGTTGATTCACGAATATCTAATGAAATAATAGCAAGATTAACTGGAAAAATATTTGTATAATATATAATAACTAATGCTTTTTTAAATGTCAAAAAAAATTAGAATAAAACTAAAATCATACGATCATAGCTTGGTTGATAATTCAGCTGAAAAGATTGTAAAAACTGTAAAAACTACCGGAGCAATTGTTAGTGGTCCAATTCCATTACCAACGCAGAAAAGAATTTTTACTGTATTAAGATCAACTTTTGTAAATAAAAAATCAAGAGAGCAATTTCAACTTTCTTCTTTCAAAAGATTAATTGATATATACAGTTCAAACTCAAAAACTGTTGATGCCTTAATGAAACTAGAATTGCCAAGCGGTGTTGATGTAGAAATAAAAGTTTAATAATAACTGGTAAAATTTAAAAAAAAATGGCCGGATTAATAGGTAAAAAAATCGGTATGACATCGATTTTCAGTGCCGATGGGACTAATATTCCATGCACTGTTTTAGAAGTCGGACCCTGCGTTGTTACACAGATTAAAACTGTTGAAAACGATGGTTACGAAGCTGTTCAAATAGCTTACGACGAAAAAAAAGAGAAAAGAACAAACAAACCTCAAATGGGGCATTTTAAAAATGCAAAAACTACTCCAAAAAGGAAAATTGTTGAGTTCTCACTTCTCAAAGGTAAAGAATATAAAGTTGGAGAAACTTTAAATGTTGATTTTTTTAATGACGATACTTGGGTTGACGTTACCGGAACTTCAAAAGGTAAAGGATTTCAAGGTGTTGTAAAAAGATATAATTTTAAAGGAGTTGGAGATGCAACTCACGGACAACATAACAGACTAAGAGCCCCTGGTTCATTAGGAGCGTCTTCATACCCTTCAAGAGTATTTAAAGGAATGAGAATGGCTGGAAGAACAGGTGGAGACAGAGTAAAAATCATGAACTTAAGGGTTATTAAGATTATACCTGAAAATAATCTAATCATCGTAAAAGGATCCGTTCCCGGAGCACGTGGTTCATACATAATAATTGAGAAGTAATGAAACTAAACGTATTTAATATATCCGGAAAAGATACCGGAAAGACAGTTGAATTAGCAGATGAAATTTTTGCTATTGAACCAAATGATCATGTTATTTATCTTGACGTAAAACAAAATCTTGCAAATAAAAGACAAGGAACACACAAAGCTAAAGAAAGAGGTGAGGTTAAAGGTAGTACAAGAAAAATAAAGAGACAAAAAGGAACAGGTACCGCAAGAGCAGGAACAATGAAAAATCCATTATATAGAGGTGGAGGACGTGTATTTGGACCAAGACCAAGAGATTATAGTTTTAAGTTGAATAAAAAAGTAAAACAATTAGCTCGTATTTCAGCCTTATCTTATAAAGCAAAAGATAAAAATATTATTATTCTTGAAGACTTTGAATTTAAAGCACCTGAAACAAAAAAATATATTGATTTGACAAAAAATTTAAAGATTAATAATAAAAAATCAATATTAGTTTTTAAAAATGAAAATAAAAACGTATATTTGTCAGCTCGAAATTTGAAGCAATCAAAAGTATTAACTGTATCACATTTAACTACTTACGATGTGTTAAACAGTGAAACTTTAGTCTTGACAGAAAGCTCTTTAATCCAAATTAATGAGATTTTAGGCAAAAAAAAATAAAAAATTAAAATTTCGATTGAATATTAATGAAATAAAATTAATCAGATGAGTATCATTATTGAACCAATAATAACTGAAAAAATGACTGACAAAGCTGAAAAACTTAATCAGTTTGGGTTTATTGTTGATAAGAAAACTAATAAAATTGAAATTAAAAAAGCTGTTGAGAAATTATACAATGTTCAAGTTGAAAGTGTAAACACTATGATTTATGGTGGAAAAAGAAAAAATCGTAATACTAAATCTGGCTTAATTAAAGGAAGAACAAATTCATTTAAAAAAGCTATTGTTACATTAGTAGATGGTGAAACAATTGATTTTTACAGCAATATATAAAAAATCATGGCAGTAAAGAAAATTAAACCCGTAACTCCTGGACAAAGAAGAAAAATCGTAAATGTTTTAGATGAAATAACAACATCAAAACCCGAAAAAACTTTAGTCATAGGAAAAAATAAATCCGGAGGTAGAAACAACCAGGGACGTATGACAATGCGTTATATTGGTGGAGGACACAAAAAATCTTATAGAATTATCGATTTTAAAAGAGATAAAGAAGGCGTACCCGCAACTGTTAAAACAATTGAATACGATCCTAACAGAACTGCACTAATTGCTTTATTGTTTTATGCAGATGGTGCAAAAAGATATATAATTGCTCCAAATGGTCTTAAAGTTGGTGATGTAATTATTTCAGGTAAAGAAATTGCACCTGAAATAGGAAATACACTTTATCTTTCTGATATACCTATGGGAACAGTAATTCATAATGTAGAATTACAACCACAAAAAGGTGCTGAATTAGCAAGAAGTGCAGGTTCATATGCACAATTAGTTTCTAAGGAAGGAAAATTTGTTTTAATTAAATTACCATCTGGAGAAATAAGAAAAATTTTAGCAACTTGTAAAGCTACAATAGGAACAGTATCAAACTCTGACCATGCTCTTGAAAGATCTGGTAAAGCCGGCAGAACAAGATGGCAAGGAAGAAGACCTAGAGTAAGAGGTGTTGCTATGAATCCAGTTGACCATCCAATGGGTGGTGGTGAAGGAAAATCATCCGGAGGACATCCAAGATCAAGAAATGGTATTTTAGCAAAAGGATTCAGAACAAGAGGTAAAAAAGCATCAGATAAATATATAATTGAAAGAAGAAAATCTAAAAAACGTAAGAAATAAATTTCTATGAGCAGATCACTCAAAAAAGGACCATACATTGACTATAAACTTGAAAAAAAAGTTGTAGAAATGAGCGAGTCAGGTAAAAAGAAAGTAATTAAAACTTGGGCAAGAAATTCCATGATTCCGCCAGATTTTGTAGGTCATACAATAGCAGTACATAATGGGAAAAAATTTATTCCGGTATATGTAACAGAAAATATGGTTGGACACAGATTAGGAGAATTTTCACCTACTAGAACTTATAGAGGACATAAAAAGAAATAATAATGGGCGTACGTAAAAAAGAAAGAGCAGATAAAATTAAAGAAGCAAAAAAGAATCAATATTTTGCTATTTTAAGAAACTGTCCTACATCTCCAAGAAAGATGAGGATTGTTGCAGACCTTATAAGAGGAAAAGAAGTCTTAAAAGCTCTCGATATACTAAAATTTAACCCGAAAGAAGCATCAGGTAGATTAGAAAAACTATTAAAATCTGCAATTGCTAATTGGGAAAATAAAAACGATGGTGATAAACCAGAAGATTTTCATCTATATGTAAAAGAAATTAGAGTTGATTCTGCTGGAATGCTGAAACGTTTTAGACCTGCTCCTCAAGGAAGAGCACATAGAATTAGAAAACGTTCAAATCACGTTACTTTATTTATTGACAGCAAAGAAAAACAATAGAATGGGACAAAAAATTAATCCAATAAGCAATAGGCTTGGTATAATCAGAGGTTGGGATTCTAATTGGTATGGTGGAGATAAATACGCCGACAAAATTCAAGAAGACAGTAAAATTAGAGTTTACTTAAAAGCTAGATTATCAAAAGCAAGTATTTCAAGAATTATTATTGAAAGAACACTTAAATTAATAACTGTAACAATTACTACTTCAAGGCCAGGTATTATTATTGGCAAAGGTGGTCAAGAAGTTGACAAACTTAAAGAAGAATTAAAGAAAATTACCGGAGGAAAAGACATTCAAATTAATATCTTTGAAATCAAAAAACCAGAATTGGATGCTGTTATAGTAGCAGAAAATATTGCTAAACAAGTTGAAGGTAATATTGCATATAGAAGAGCTGTTAGAATGGCTATTTCATCTGCCATGAGAATGGGAGCAGAAGGAATAAAAGTCCTTGTCGCAGGAAGACTCAACGGTGCTGAGATGGCAAGAAAAGAAATGTTTAAAGAAGGAAGAACTCCACTACACACTCTCAGAGCAGATATAGATTTCTATAATTCTGAAGCATTAACAAAAGTAGGTCTAATAGGTATTAAAGTTTGGATTTGCAGAGGCGAAAAATTTGGAAAACAAGACTTAACTCCTAATTTCTCAAAAGCTCAAACAAAACGCCAATTTGCAGGAGGAAAAGGTGGAAGAAAATCAAGACCACCAAGAAGAAGAAACTAAAAATTATCAGATTTAACAAATAATAAAGATGTTACAACCTAAGAAGACAAAATTTAGAAAGCAACAGAAAGGAAGAATGAAAGGTAACTCTGGAAGAGGAACCACAATAGCCTTCGGATCTTTTGCCATAAAATCACTTGAAACTGCATGGGTAACAGGCAGACAATTAGAAGCAGCCAGACAAGCAGTTACAAGATATATGAAAAGAGAAGGAAATATTTGGATTCGTGTCTTTCCTGATAAACCTGTAACTAAAAAACCTGCTGAGGTTAGAATGGGTAAAGGAAAAGGAGAACCTGAATTGTTTGTTGCAAGAGTAAAACCAGGAAGAATTTTGTTTGAAGCAGACGGTGTTCCAATTGATGTTGCAAAAGAAGCAATGAGATTAGCAGCTCAAAAATTACCTGTAAAGACAAAATTTATTGTTAGAAGAGATTATGTTGAAACAATTTAATATAAAAGATTGATGAAAAATTCTGAAATAAAAGAGTTAACAACTAAAGAGTTAATTGAAAGATTAGATAACGAACAAACTAATAGAGTCAGTTTAAGAATGAATCATAAAGTAACTGACCTTGAAAACCCGCAACAAATTACTGAATCAAAAAGATTTATTGCTCGATTAAAAACGGAATTACGTAAAAGAGAATTAAACGAAAATAAATCTAATTAAGAATATACAAAATGGAACAGAGAAATCTAAGAAAAGAAAGAATTGGTATTGTTATGGGTGATAAGATGCAAAAATCCATTACTGTAGCTGTTCGTACAAAAATGAAACATCCCAAATACGGTAAGTTCATTACTGAAACTAAAAAGTATATTGCTCATGATGAGGAAGATACATGTAAAATGGGTGATAAAGTTAAGATTGCTGAGACAAGACCTCTCAGTAAAAGAAAAAAATGGAGATTAGTTGAAATTATTGAAAGAGCTAAATAATCATGGTACAACAAGAAAGTCGATTAAATGTTGCTGATAACAGTGGAGCTAAAGAAGTTTTAGTTATCAGAGTATTAGGAGGAACAAAAAAACGATATGCTACAATTGGAGATAAAGTTGTAGTAACAGTTAAAAGTGCAATTCCTTCAAGTGAAATAAAAAAAGGAACAGTAGCTACAGGTATAGTTGTAAGAACAAAAAAAGAAATTCGAAGAAAAGATGGTTCTTATATTAGATTTGACGATAATGCTGTTGTATTGCTTAATGCAACCGGTGAAATGAGAGGAACTCGTGTATTCGGACCAATTCCCAGAGAGTTAAGAAGTTCAAACATGAAAATTATTTCATTAGCACCCGAGGTATTATAAATTGAAAATAAAATTCTGATGCAAAAGAAGTTACATATAAAGAAAGGAGATATAGTTATTGTAAACTCCGGAAATGACAAAGGAAAAAAAGGACGTGTTATTTCTATAAATAGAGATAACCATAGAGCTATTGTTGAAGGTGTTAATATGATATCTAAGCATACTAAACCAAATGCAAAATTTCCTGAAGGAGGAATAATTAAAAAAGAAGCAGCCGTTCATATTTCAAATCTGAATGTTGTTTGTCCTCAAACCGGAAAACCAACAAGAGTTGGAAGAAAAAAAAATGATAACGGAAAATTAGTTCGTTATTCGAAAAAATCTGATAATAAACAAGAGATTAAATAATGGAAAAAAGAGTTCCTACATTAAAGAAAAAATTCACAGACGAAATAATTCCTACTCTTATGAAAGAATTTAATTACACTAGTGTAATGCAAGTTCCAAGATTAGAGAAAATTGTTTTGAATCAAGGAGTTGGACAAGGAGTAGCAGATAAAAAGATTGTAAAAACTGCTCAAGACGAATTAACAATAATTGCAGGACAAAAAGCAATTCAAAGAAATTCAATAACTAATATTTCTAACTTTAAGTTAAGAGAAGGCATGCCAATTGGCGTTAAAGTAACTTTAAGAAGAGATAATATGTACGAATTTCTCGAAAAACTTCTTGTAATTGCTCTTCCAAGAATGAAAGATTTTCGTGGAATACCCGGTAAACTTGATGGAAGAGGTAATTATACTCTTGGAATTGAAGAACAAATTATTTTCCCTGAAATAGAATTAGATAAAATAGATCGAATAATGGGAATGAATATAACTTTTGTTACATCAGCAAGAACTGATGAAGAAGGTTACGCATTATTAAAACAATATGGATTTCCTTTTAAAAAATAGACAGTATGGCTAAAGAATCAATGAAAGCTCGAGAGAGAAAACGACAAAAACTTGTTGACAGATACGCTGCGAAAAGACAAAAACTTAAAGATGAAGGCGACTGGGTAGGTTTGCAAAAGTTACCTAAAAATTCTTCAAAAGTAAGATTACATAACAGATGTAGCTTAACAGGAAGACCAAAAGGATATATGAGACAATTCGGAATAAGCAGAATTACATTCAGAGAAATGGCATCACAAGGATTAATTCCTGGTGTTAAAAAAGCAAGTTGGTAAAAATATTAAATAATTTATAAAGATGATTACAGATACTGTTGCAGATTACCTAACTCGAATAAGAAATGCCCAAATGGCAAAACATAGAGTGGTTGAAATTCCCGCTTCTAATTTGAGAAAAGGAGTAACCGAAATTTTATTTAACCAAGGTTATATATTAAGTTATAAGTTTGAAGAGGATAATAAGCAAGGAAAAATTAAAATAGCTTTAAAATATCATCCTAAAACAAAAGTACCTGCCATTAAAAAAATCGAAAGAGTTAGTACTCCTGGATTAAGGAAATATACGTCAGCTAATGATATGCCACGTGTATTAAATGGTTTAGGTATTGCTATTATATCTACTTCAAAAGGTATAATGACAAATAAAGAAGCCGTAAGACAAAATGTTGGTGGTGAAATTATTTGCTACGTTTATTAATAAGTATAAAGAAAAGATATGTCACGAATAGGTAAATTACCAATAAGCATACCTGAAGGAGCTAAAATTGAAATCTCTGATGATAATGTTATAACTGTTAAAGGTAAACTTGGAGAGTTAAAACAAGCAATTCATAAAGATATCAAATTAGAAATTGATGGAAATATAATTAATGTTACTAGACCATCCGATTCAAAAGCTCATAAATCTTTCCACGGACTATACAGAGTATTAGTTAATAATATGTTGGAAGGAGTTTCAAAAGGATTTGAAAAAAAATTAGAAGTAATTGGTGTTGGATACAGAGCATCTGTAAAAGGACAACTTTTAGAAGTATATGTAGGATATTCTCATCCTATTATTTTTGAACTTCCAAAAGAAATAAGTGTTGAAGTGAGTCAAGAAAAAAGACAAAATGCTTTTATTACATTAAAAAGTTTCGACAAACAATTACTTGGACAAGTAGCCGCAAAAGTTCGTTCTTTCAGAAAACCTGAGCCATATAAAGGTAAAGGAATAAGATACGTTGGAGAATATGTAAGAAAGAAAGTTGGAAAAGCAGCAGCAGAATAATAAAAATGAATTTAGAATTTAGAGCTTTAAAATATTTTTTAAATCTAAATCTATATCAAAAATCTTAAATAAAATGGCTTTAACAAAAAGACAAAGAAGAATACGAATTAAAAAACGTATTAGAAAAAAAGTTAATGGAACACCTGAAACACCTAGATTATCGGTTTTTAGAAGTAATAAACATATCTATGTACAATTAGTTGATGATATTTCTGAAAAAACATTGCTTTCTGCATCTTCCAGCGACAAAGATATTGTAAGTCAAAAAGCAAAGGATAAAAAAGAGAAAGCTGCATTAGTTGGAAAAAAAATTGCAGATAAAGCAAAAGATAATAATATAGCATCTGTAGTTTTTGACAGAGGCGGATATCTATTTCATGGCAGAGTTAAAGCATTAGCTGATGCTGCTAGAAAAGGAGGACTTAAATTTTAAAAGATATGTCAAAAGGTAAAGAAAAACAAATTAGAAATACTGATTTAGAACTTAAAGACAAATTAGTTGCAATTAAAAGAGTAACAAAAGTTACAAAAGGGGGTAGAACTTTTAGTTTTGCTGCGATTGTTGTTGTTGGTGATGAAAACGGTATTGTTGGACACGGACTTGGAAAAGCCGGAGATGTTGCTACCTCAATTCAAAAAGGAATTGAAGATGCTAAGAAAAATCTCCATAAAGTACCTGTTTTAAATGATACAATCCCTCATAGACAAACAGCAAGATATGGAGGAGCAGACGTATTAATTATTCCAGCATCTCACGGTACAGGAGTAAAAGCCGGAGGAGCAATGCGTGCAGTACTTGAAAGTGCAGGAATAAAAGATGTACTTGCAAAATCTAAAGGATCTTCAAATCCTCATAATCTTGTTAAAGCAACTATGAAAGCATTGTTAACTATGAGAGATGCTTATACAGTTTCTCAACACAGAGGAATCCCTATTGATAAAGTATTTAACGGTTAGAAAATATAAAATGGCAAATATTAGAATTACAAAAATAAAAAGTACTATTGGAGCTACAAAAAGACAAATTAACACGCTTCAAGCATTAGGACTTAGGAAAATCGGGAGTGTAGCAGAACACACTGAAAATGAGCAAATTAAAGGGATGATTAGAAAAGTACATCATCTTGTAAAAACTGAGAATATTTAATAAATACCTGAAATAATTAGTGATGGATTTAAGTAATTTAAAACCTGCAAAAGGTTCTATAAAAAAAAGAAAAAGAATAGCAAGAGGTATCGGTTCAGGTAAAGGACGTACTGCAACACGTGGACATAATGGTCAAAAATCACGCTCTGGATATTCTAAAAGATTTGGATTTGAAGGTGGTCAAATGCCAATCCACAGACGTTTGCCTAAATTTGGATTCAGAAACATTAACAGAGTTGAATATAAAGCAATTAATATTGGAACTCTTGAATTATTAGCGAAAGAAAAATCACTGACTTCAATTGATTTTGAAGTATTAAGAGATTATGGATTTGTTCAAAAGAAAGATTTGGTTAAAATCCTTGCAAATGGCGAATTAACAACTAAACTTGAAGTTAAAGCTCATGCATTTTCAAAATCAGCAGTTCAGGCTATTGAAAAAGTAGGTGGTAAAGTAGAAAAAATTTAGATTAATGAAAAAATTTATTCAAACAATAAAGAATATAATAGCAATTGAAGATTTGCGAAATAAAATTCTTGCAACTCTTGGTTTGGTTTTAATATACAGGCTAGGTGCACATGTTGTAATACCTGGAGTTGACCCTTTGGGTATTAGTGCTATGCAAGACCAAGCTAGTAATAATGGAATTGTTGCGTTAATAAATATGTTTTCAGGAGGTGCATTTTCAAGAGCATCTGTTTTTGCTTTGGGTATAATGCCTTATATTTCTGCCTCAATTGTTGTTCAATTGCTCGGAATGGCTGTTCCATATTTTCAAAGATTACAGAGAGAAGGCGAAAGTGGAAGAAAGAAAATAACTCAAATTACCAGATATTTAACCGTTTTGATTACCGGTTTTCAGGCTCCTGCATATCTTGCAAACCTTCATCATACTGCCCAAAATGCTTTTATCATGCAAAGCCAAGATTTATTTTGGGTTTCAGCAATAATTATTCTTATTGCAGGTACAATGTTTACAATGTGGCTTGGAGAAAGAATAACAGATAAAGGTATTGGAAATGGAATATCATTGCTTATAATGGTTGGTATTATTGCAAGATTACCAAAAGCTTTTGCAGCTGAAATAGTTTCTAAATTAGATTCTGGTGGTGGCGGTTTTATTATTTTTATAATTGAAATGGTAATATTATTCTTAGTTTTTGTTTCAGCAATTGCTTTAGTACAAGCTGTAAGAAGAGTACCTGTTCAATATGCCAAAAGAATTGTTGGAAATAAACAATACGGAGGAGTTAGACAGTATATACCTTTAAAAGTTAATGCTGCTGGTGTTATGCCTATAATTTTTGCACAAGCCTTAATGTTTGTCCCTATGATGTTTGCTAGATTTAATACTGAAACAGGTAATTCCATTGCTTCTGCATTTTCTGATATAACAGGATTCTGGTATAATTTTACTTTCGGATTATTAATAGTAATTTTCACATATTTTTATACCGCTATCACTGTTAATCCAACACAAATGGCACAAGACATGAAGAACAACGGAGGATTTATTCCAGGTATTAAACCGGGAAAGAAAACTGTTGAATATCTTGATGAAATAATGTCAAGGATTACATTCCCAGGTTCTGTATTTCTTGCTTTAATTGCAATATTACCCGTTTTTGCAATGATTGCAGGTATAAACAATCAATTTGCATATTTTTTCGGAGGCACATCTCTTCTTATTTTAGTTGGAGTTGTCCTTGATACATTACAACATATCGAAAGTCACTTATTAATGAGACATTATGATGGCTTAACAAAATCTGGTAGAATTGCCGGAAGAGGTGGTGCATCACAAATATCTATGTAAAAATTATTTTTATGGCTAAGCAACCATCAATAGAACAAGACGGAGTAGTTAAAGAAGCATTATCAAATGCAATGTTTAGAGTAGAACTCGAAAATGGACATATTATTACAGCACATATAGCTGGTAAAATGAGAATGCACTATATTAGAATTCTACCGGGAGATAAAGTAAAAGTTGAAATGTCTCCCTACGATTTATCAAAAGGAAGAATAAAATACAGATATAAAAATTAAAATTATGAAAATTAGAGCATCAGTAAAAAAACGAAGCGCTGATTGTAAAATTGTCAGGAGAAAAGGTAGGCTTTATGTTATAAACAAAAAAAATCCCAAATTTAAACAAAGACAAGGTTAATTTAAAACTAAATAAATTATGGCAAGAATCGCAGGTGTCGATATACCGGACAATAAAAGAGGAGAAATCTCTTTAACATACATATACGGAGTTGGAAAAACAACAGCTCAAAAAATTCTTGATGAAGCAAAGGTCAGCAGAGATACAAAAGTGAAAGATTGGACTGATGAACAACAAGGAAATATACGTAATATAATTATTGATAATTATAAAATTGAAGGAGAATTACGTTCAGAAAAAATGCAAAATATCAAAAGATTACGTGATATTGGGTGTTATAGAGGTATCAGACACAGAGTTGGCTTACCTTTAAGGGGGCAAAAAACTAAAAATAATGCACGTACCAGAAAAATTAGAAGGGTATTTTAATAAATAATTATTCTTAAAAAATGGCAAAGAAAAATACAAAACCAACAAAAAAAAGAAAAGTTATTGTTGAAGCTGCAGGTCAGGCTCACATTCACTCTTCATTTAATAATATTATAATAACTTTAGCAAACAGTACTGGGCAAGTTATTTCTTGGTCTTCAGCCGGTAAAATGGGTTTTAGAGGATCAAAAAAGAATACTCCTTATGCTGCACAACGTGCTGCTGAAGATTGTGCTAAAGTTGCATATGAACTTGGATTAAGACGAGTAAAAGTATATGTGAAAGGTCCAGGAAATGGTAGAGAAGCTGCTATAAGAGCAATTCATACACAAGGGATTTTAGTTACTGAAATTCAAGATATAACTCCAGTTCCGCATAATGGATGCAGACCTCCTAAAAGAAGAAGAGTTTAATTTTATTAAAATAGTAAATTTTATAGACAATGGCAAGATATACAGGCCCTCAAACTAAAATAGCAAGAAAATTCGGATCTCCGATTTTTGGACCAGATAAAACATTCGAAAAAAAGAATTATCCACCTGGACAACATGGACAAAACCGAAGAAGAAAAATTTCTGAATACGGAGTTCAATTAAAAGAAAAGCAAAAAGCTAAATATACTTATGGAATGTTAGAGAAACAATTCTATAATTTATTTAAAAAAGCTTCAAGAATTAAAGGTATTACAGGTGAAGTTTTTTTACAACTATTAGAATCAAGATTAGATAATGTCGTTTTTAGATTAGGTATAGCACCTTCAAGATCTGCTGCAAGACAACTAGTTTCTCATAAACATATAACTGTAAACGGTACTTTAGTTAATATACCTTCGTATACTGTTAAAGCCGGAGATTTAGTTGCTGTAAGAGAAAAATCTAAATCTTTAGAAGTAATTTCAGAATCTTTATCAAGAGGAACGCATACTAAATTCTCTTGGTTAGAATGGGATAACGAATCTTTAAAAGGTAAATTTGTACATTTACCTGAACGTGATGATATTCCTGAGAATATTAAAGAACAATTAATCGTAGAATTATACTCTAAATAGTAAATATTTGCTTTATGGCTATTTTAAATTTTCAAACTCCTGACAAGGTCATTATGATCCAACAGGATGAATTTTCAGGACAATTTGAGTTTAGACCTCTTGAACCTGGATACGGTATTACAATAGGTAATGCTTTAAGAAGAATTCTATTATCTTCTCTTGAAGGTTTTGCTATAACTTCTATCAAAATTGACGGTGTTGAGCATGAATTTTCCACTATAACTGGGGTTGTAGAAGATATACCTAGAATTATTCTTAATCTTAAACAAATAAGATTTAAGAAAAAACATATAGAAACTGGGTCAACTACTGAATCTGATACAGATTTAGAATCAGAAACTGAAGTTGAAACTCAAGTTACAGAAGAAATTAATTCAGAAAGAGTAGTTGTTAATGTTAGTGGAAAAAATAAATTTACCGCAGGAGATATTAATAATTTCATGACTGATTTTGAGATTTTAAATCCGGATTTAGTAATTTGTAATATGGAAAAAAATGTCCGATTACAAATTGAAATGACTATCAACAAAGGTAGAGGATATGTTTCTGCGGAAGATCATTTAGTAGAAACTGACGAAATTGGAATAATTGCTATTGACTCAATTTTTACTCCTATTTTAAATGTTAAGTATTCTATTGAGAACTATCGGGTTGGGCAAAAAACAGATTATGAAAAATTAGTTTTTAATATAGATACTGACGGTTCAATATATCCAAAAGATGCTTTAAAAGAAGCTGCAAAAATACTTATTCAACATTTTATGCTCTTCTCTGATGAAAGAATTACTCTTGATACAGATGAGAAAAAAGAAAATGAAGAATTTGATGAAGAAATATTGCACATGCGTCAACAACTTAAAACACAATTAGTTGACCTTGACTTGTCTGTTAGAGCATTAAATTGTTTAAAAGCTGCTGAGATTGATACTCTTGGAGAATTAGTTGTTTTTAATAGAAATGATTTGTTGAAATTTAGAAACTTTGGTAAAAAATCTTTAACTGAAATTGAAGATTTATTAATAAACAGAGATTTATCATTCGGAATGGATGTTAGAAAATATAAATTAGATAAGAAATGAGACACAGGAAGAAATTTAATCATTTAGGAAGAAAAAAAGCTCATAGAAAAGCAATGTTAGCGAACATGGCAATTTCATTAATAGAGCATAAAAGAATAAAAACAACTCTTGCTAAAGCAAAAGCTTTAAGAGTTTTTGTTGAACCTTTGGTTACACGAACAAAAGACGACTCAACTCATTCAAGACGAATGGTCTTCAGAAAATTGCAAAACAAAGCTGCTGTTACTGAATTGTTTAGAGAAATATCTCAAAAAGTTGCTACAAGAGAAGGTGGATATACAAGAATCTTAAAAACAGGTAATAGACTTGGAGATAATGCTGAAATGTGTATTATTGAATTTGTAGATTATAATGAAACTTATACAACTGAAAAATCTTCTTCAACTAAAAAGAAACGAACTCGTAGAGGCAAATCTAAAACTACTGTTGAAAATACTGAATCAGTAAAAACAGAAGAAAATGTTGTTGATGAAATAAAAGATGAAGTTAAAGAAGATGTTGAAAAAGATGAAAAATCAACAGATAAAAAAGAAGATATAAAATAATATAAAAAAATTTTATTTTAAAAAAAACGAAAAGAGAGTTCAAAAAACTCTCTTTTTTTTATTTTTGTTTTTTAATTTATTAATAAATATTTAATGAAGAACATACTGTTTTTAATATTAATATTAATTTCATTTCTTAAAGTAAATGCACAAACATTTTCTTCTCCTGATATAAATACTATATATTATCCAAAGTATCAAAAAAACAATAATAATTTTACCTTCACATTAACACATTCTTTTAGCCAAATTATTAATCCAAACACATCTGTGTCTTGCAACACTAATGGAATACACCATGAAAACTCATATTACAGAGTTTTTGACTTATACGGGAGCCATTTTAACTTAAATTCAGATTGGAGTATTCAAGAAGTTCAATTTGGTATAGGTATTGCCCAAGCCGGTATAGATACTCTTCAAGACATTAAATTGGTTTTATATATAATGTCGTCTTACGATGGGAAAACTATTAATCCGGATAGTTTAAGCCAAAAAGGAGATACAATAAGTTTTAAAGTTAATAATAATGAAACAGGAACTATTAAAACCATTAATATTCAACCTGCTGAATCTATCCCTTTTGGGAATGTTCTTGTTGTTGAGATACTTGTGCCTGATGGAAGTTTAAATGGAAATAAGTTTTTTATTGGTTCAAATGATTACGGTGAAACTGATAACACATACATAAAAGCGTCGCATTGTAGAATTGATGCTCCAATTGATGTTGCTGACCTTTTGTATCCTGACATGAATTTGGTGTTAAACATTAGAGGAGCATATAATGCTGCAACACCTGAAATTTTACAATTTACAATTGATGGGCAATACGGAGAAACTAAAATTTTGAATAATCCTGAATATACTGTTAATCTTGTTCTGCCGGCAGATACGGCATTAACAAATTTAACTCCCTCAATTGTTGTTCCTGCCGGTTTTTTTGTATCTCCTGCTTCAGGAAATGAAATAGATTTCTCATTAGGAGCTGTTGAATATACCGTTTCAAATGAACTTGGAAAAATTGCCCAAACATGGCAAGTAAATGTTAAAAATGCAGGTCCGGACATTTATAAACTTGAAGTAACCGGGCAAGAAGGAGAAACTATAATTAATTTTGATAATCACACAATTAGTGTTAAAATGCCATCTGGAACTGATTTAACAGGAATTTCACCAAAAATATATGTTTATGATGGTTTTACAGTATCTCCTGCTTCTGAAAGTTCACAAGACTTTTCAAGTGGTCCTGTTCATTACACAGTTACTCACGAATCATTGCCTTTAACCCAAGATTGGCAAGTTAGTATTACAAACATTGCAAAAAAGTTCAGTTTTAACCCAGGTTTTAATATATACCCCAACCCTGTTTATGAAACACTTCACATTAGTGGAGCAGATTATAATAGAATTGAAATTGCCGATATTTCAGGTATAAGAGTTTTATCAACCTTAAAGCCTGATATAAATATTTCAAACTTTAGAAAAGGAATTTATTTTTTAAGAATATACTATGACGGAGGCATATATGTTGAGAAAATTGTACTAATGTAGAATTTTGCCTTAATATTTATTAAAAGACACAATTTTGTCTGTTTTCTTTCTTTTTTTTATCCTTTGTTTATCAGAAGGATAACCGATTGTAATAATAAGTTCAGGTCTTTTTTTATTTGGAATATGCAATAATTTTTTAACTTCTTTTTCATTAAACCAACCAATCATACAAGTTCCAAGACCAAGTTCTGCAGCCTGCAAACAAAAATGTTCTGCTGCAATTCCAATATCTATTAAACTAAAATTTCTGTTTTTAATTTTATTTCCAAGAATTGCAGTAAAATTTGAACCTTCATTAACTAAAACTACATGAACAGGAGCTTGGTTAGTAAAATGATTAAGTGGTAACAAACTATTTGAAGTAGTTTGTGCGATTTTTGATTTTAAGTCGGGCTTATCAACAATAATAAATTTCCAAGGTTGAGAATTGCAGGCAGAAGGCGATAATCTTGCTGCTTCAATACACTGCTCAATTTTATCTTTTTCTACCGGTTTAGCCGAATATGCACGATTGCTTTGTCTTTTATTTACTAAATCATTAAAATTCATAATTATTTAACAGCAATAGTTTCTATTTCAACCAAAACATTAAGAGGAAGCTCTTTTACAGCAAATGCAGCCCTTGCAGGAGGGTTTTCGGAGTAATATTTTCCGTAAACCTTATTCATTGCCTCAAAGTTTTTCATGTCGTTGAGCAAACAAGTTGATTTTACTACATCAGCAAAACTATAATCAGCTTCATTTAATATTGCTGATATATTTTCCATAACCTGTTCAGTTTGTTCAACAATTCCTCCTTCTACAATCTTACCAGAAGATGGGTTGACAGGAATCTGACCGGAAATGTAGAGTGTGTTTCCAGATTTAATTGCTTGGCTGTATGGTCCAATAGCTTTTGGTGCTTTTTCTGTGTGAATTATTTGTTTCATGTGTCTAAATTTTTCTAAATTAATTTATATTGAATAAGTTGCTTGTGTTTTTTTGTTGATGATATTTATTTTGTTCTGCACATAGGAACACTTGCTTTCTTCTGCAAGTAATCATTGTTGTAAATTATAGTCATGCCCTTGGGTGTTAATATTTTTGTTGTGGGTGTTTCATGTAAAAAAAAATAAAATATATGTGACAAAAATCTAAAAATGAACATTATTTTTTAATTCTTACAAAAGTAATTAATTCTTAATATTTATTCTAAAATAATTATACATTCGCAATCTAACTTCAAAAAAAACAGTGAAAATTATAGATTTAAATAAAAAAATATGGCAATGGGTCTTGTTGATTTTTATATCATTCATTTGGGGAGCATCATTTATACTGATGAAAAGAGGCTTAGAATCTTTTAATGAATTTCAACTTGGCACATTGAGAATTTTTTTTGCTTCTATTTTTTTATTACCCCTACTTTTTAGAAGGTTAAAAAAATTTAAAAAGAAATATATAAAAGGTATTTTAATAATTGGGTTTATAGGAAATCTTTTTCCTGCTTTATTATTTGCCATTGCCCAAACACAAATTAACAGTTCTCTTGCGGGAATGTTAAATACCGGTTTCCCAATTTTTACATTAATAATTGGCTCTTTGTTTTTTGGCTTAAAAGCTGAAAAAAATAAAATTTTGGGTGTTGTTCTAGGGCTTATAGGTTCTGTTGGTATAGTTTTGTTTTCTTCTTCCGATTTTAGCGAAGGAAATATATATTACGCTTTTTTTATAATACTGGCAATGATTTTTTATGCAATAAGTATTAATGTTATAAAATACAAAATGCCAGATATAGATGGAGTTACAATTACAGTATTTTCATTTATTATAATAGGCCCTGTTGCTGGTATTAGTTTATTATTCTCAGATTTTAGTCCTGCATTGGCTACTCCGGATTTTTTTGAAAATTTAATTTATGTTGCTCTTCTTGCTCTAGGTGGCTCTGCTATTTCTGTTACACTGTTTTATCTGCTTATGGATTATGTAGATGTTATTTTTGCTTCATTAACTACTTACTTCATATCTATATTTGCTGTGTTTTGGGGGCTTTTTGATGGCGAAAATATCAATTTTTTACAATTTCTATTTTTAGGACTCATATTCTTTGGTATTTTTATGGTAAATAAAAAGAATAAAAGAAAATAACATTTCAACGAATTTTTTTTATATATTTGTTCATATGATATTTGAAAATTTATAATGAAAAAAATATTCTTATTTATTTTAACTATATTTCTTGCATACATAACTGCTTTTTATACAACAGGTAAAAAAAATGGTTATACAGAAATGTTTGATTCCGACATAACAGAAAAAATTTCTAAATTATTTTATTTTGAAGATGAAATTACAGTTTCAAAAACCGATTTTCTTAGTGAAGGAAAAAGACATCTTGAAAACAAAGAATATTCTTCTGCACTTAATGATTTTGCAATTGCTTCTGCTGAAAATAATTCAAGCGAAGTAAACTATCTTTTAGGGCATACTTATTTATTGTTAGAAGACTATTCAAGTTCAGAAATTTACCTTAATGACGCAATAAGATTAAATGCTGAAAATATTAAAGCATATATTGACAGAGGCTATGCTAAATATATGCAATCAAAAAATAATGATGCAATTAATGATCTTTTCTTTGCAACTGAAATAGACCCTACTAATCCTAAAGCATATTATTACCTTTCTTTATGTTATGAACAAGCCGGAAAACTTGAAGTTGCATTGCAATCTGTCGAAACAGCATTAAAATATGATAAAAACTATGTAGATGCAAGATTTAAAGCAGGATATATAGCTTATGACATAGATAATTTTAGCTTGTCGGTAAATCATTATCTTAAATTATTAAAAACTGACAGTTTACACAAATTTGGCACAATTAATTTAGGATTAGCATATAGCCAAATAGGAAAAGATGATTCTGCAATGTTTTATTATGATAAAGTTATTGAAAATTACCCTAAATATTATTTAGCCTACAATAATAAAGGATACATTTATCAAAAAAGAAACCAATACCAAAAGGCAATAGAATTTTACAATTTAGCTTACCAACTTAAGCCTTCAGATACTTATTCCTTATGGAACAGAGGAGATTGTTTTTTTGAATTAAAAGAATATCAAAAAGCTATAAATGATTATAAAAAGGTTTATGAACTTAAAAGTGATTATTACAATGTTTTAAATAGTATTGGAGATTGCTACGAGAAACTAAATATGAAATCAAAAGCATTAGAATATTATTCTAAATTTAAAGAAGCATCGGGTTCTTAAAATAAATTATTTTTGTATATTTGTGCAAATGTATGGGATGTAATATCTTATAAATAATTATCTTGAAAAACTACTGAAAAAAAACTTTTATATCTTTAAAAAACTATTTAAGACGATTATTATGAAAAAACGTTTTGTTCTTGTTTCAGTGGTGTTTTTATTGATTTCTGCAAGTTTAAAAGTTACAACAGAAACAAATCCTAAAAAAATAAAGAAAATTATTGAATTTTTTTTTCTTCCAAATGAGTATATGAGTATAAATATCTTTGAGTTTCATTATACTGAAAATCAAATAGATTCTGTAATATACAATACCAGAAAACTTGAAGAAAAATTTAATTTAAAATATAAAAAAACAAAAAATATTTCAGAAGTTTTTTCGTATTTTCCTTTAAAAGATACAACTTTTAAAAAATACCAATACGAATATGATAGTTTAGGAAGAATACTAAAATTTCAGAAGTATGAAAATAATAAAGTAATTAAAAAAGATAGTTTTATTTACAATAATTCTTCCAAATTACTTAAAAAATTTTCTACAAGTTATTTTTTGTGGTATGATTCTGCAAAACATTATATTGAAGATTTTTATGTTACTGAAAAAGGCAATATAGACTCATCAAAACAATACTTTATTTTGAATGATACAACACAAATTTTAATTTTAAAAAGTTATTTCAAATTTGATGATAAAATAAATCCTTTTAATAGAATGGCTTTTCAAGATATCAGCAATGATTATTTTAATGCAAATAATATGATAGATGAATATACAATAAATCAAACTGCTGATATTATGGATTCTGCTTTTTATAAATTTGAATATGGAGAAGATAATTATCCTGTGAGAAAAAGATATAGGAATTATCAAATCTCTAAAAAACCAATTACATACAAATTTGTTTACTAGTAAGCTGGTGGTTTTAACTGTTTTTTTTAAATAACATACTACAATGGAAAAACAAGAACGAATAAGTGACGAAGATTTTATAAATAGATATACTGAACGAAAAAAGCATATTGTCAGAAGTGATAAATATGTAAAAAACAATGAAAAAAAAATAAAATCCGGATTTGGATATTGGATTTTCTTAGGTTTTGTTTTTGTTATTTCTTATTATGTGTTTTCACATTATTATTTTGTGAGTTAAAATTTGTAAATATTATTAGTCGAACAACAATATTGTAAAAACTAAAGAATAATCCTGACTTTTTAGTCAGGATTATTCTTTAGTGATTCTTAGCTTTTCTGTTAGTCATACTTAATTCTTTATTTTACAACAATATTTTTAGTCAAATCATCTGCAGTTCTAATCATTGAAATAAATTCTTTTCTGTAAGAATTTGTATCTTTTCCTTTTGATGCTTCTGCAAGTTTTTTTATGTCTTTATAACTTATGTTTCCTTTATATTTTGAATCTCTTAAAAGCATTCCGAAAGCTGCAACGGATGCTGAAAATCTGAAATTATTGCTTGTTTCTTCTAAGTCTGTAACATTATTTTTAACAATATGCTCAATTAAAATGCTTTTTTTCTCTTTTGGTGGCTTATATCTGAATTTTAATGTCATTAATTCATCTTTAAATTCTGAAATTCCATTAAAAGTTGTTTGCTGATATTTTAAATCTTTGGTTTTGTTAATTTTTGCGTTTGAACTTACCGGAACAATCTCATATAAAGCTGTTACAGTATGACCCGGTCCAAGTTCTCCTGCATCTTTTGTATCATCATCAAAATCCTCTTTGTTTAAAACTCTGTTTTCATAACCAATTAAACGGTAGGCTTTTACGTTTGCAGGATTAAATTCAATCTGAATTTTAACATCTTTGGCAATAGTGAACATATTTGCTCGCATTTCTTTTCCAAAAACTTTGTCAGCTTCTTTCAAATTATCAATGTAAAAATAATTTCCGTTGCCGGCATTACTTATTTGCTCCATTCTTCCATCTTTATAATTACCCATACCAAAACCAAGAATTGTAAGATAAATATCATCTTTTCGTTTTTCTTCAATCAAATTTACCAAAGAACCGGTTGATGAAGTTCCTATATTAAAATCTCCGTCTGTTGCAAGAATAACTCTGTTGTTTCCATCTTTTATAAAAGCTTTTTTTGCAATTTTATATGCTAATTTGATTCCTGCTCCTCCTGCTGTTGAACCTCCTGCATTTAATTTTTTTAAAGCATTTCTTATTTTATCTTTTTGGTAGGCTGGTGTAGTGGGTAATACAAGACCGGCAGCTCCTGCATACACAACAATTGAAACTTTGTCTTTTCTTCCAAGATTATCAATAAGTTTTAACAAAGATTTTTTTAATAGAGGTAATTTATTGCCACTGTTCATAGAACCTGAAACATCTAGTAAGAATACAAAATTTGATGGTTTTAAGTCATTGTAATTCAATTTTTTACCTTGAAGTCCGATATGTAACAATTTGTTTTCCTTATTCCAAGGGCAATCAGACATTTCCGTGTTAAAAGAAAAGGGATGTTCTCCTTTTGGTTCAGGATATTCATAAGAAAAATAGTTAATCATTTCCTCAATTCTTACAGCATCTTTTGGTGGTAGTTGCCCTGAATTTAAAAATCTGCGTACATTTGAATAGGATGCGTTATCAACATCTATTGAAAGAGTAGAAATTGGGTTTTGTTTTGTGTCTTTGTATCCGTTTTCAGAAATATTATCATATTCTTCAGTATTGTAGTTTATATCAACTTTAACGGGATTTATTTTTGAATTTTGATGCTTATTTTTTTTCTTTTTAAAAATTCTACTATTGCCAACTTCTGAAATAGCATATCCTAAAGATTTTGATGCTCTGCTAATTCCATGTGCTGTTAGAATAACTTCATCAATTTCAGTATTAGCTTTCATTTGCACATTAACTGTGTCTGCAACTGCTTTTTCAACAGTTTCAAAACCAATATAACTAAATATTAGTGTTTTTACACCGGATGGTACTTCTAATGTATAGTTTCCGTCTAAATTAGTCATTGTAGATGCGTTTGTCCCTTTTGCCAAAATAGAAACTCCAGGTAATTCTTGCCCTGTATAATCTTTAACTTTTCCTGTAACATTTCTTTGTGCTACTAGTTGATTTGCAAATAGAAAAATTGCAATCATATTAATTGTTAATTTTGTTTTCATAACTATAAAATTTAAAATTGTTTTTATAGTATGACAACACAAAAATATGATACCCTTAAAATTTTATTAAATATAATTGCAATGTATTATTCCTAATTTGGGAGTATCAGTAAAAAAGTAAAGTATGAGAATTTGAATTTTAAGTTCTAATTACTCCTGTCTTATATTCTTCGGTTATAGGGTTATGAGATGCAGCTTCAATACCAATAGATATAATTTTTCTGGTTTCTAAAGGGTCAATTACTGCATCAACCCAAAGCCTGGATGCAGCATAATAAGGTGTGGTTTGTTTATCATAATCGGATGTTATTTTGTTGAGAAGTTCTTGTTTTTTTTCTTCGGAAATTTCCTCTCCTTTTGCTTTCATTGATGCTATTTTAATTTGCAACATAGTTTTGGAAGCACTTGCACCGCTCATAACTGCAAGTTTTGCTGAAGGCCAAGCAACTATTAAGTTTGGGTCGTAGGCTTTCCCGTTCATTGCATAATTTCCTGCACCGTACGAGTTACCTACAATAATTGAAAACTTCGGAACTATTGAATTTGAAACTGCATTTACCATTTTTGCTCCGTCCTTAATAATTCCGCCGTGTTCAGAACGTTTACCAACCATAAAACCAGTAACATCATGCAAAAATACCAAAGGAATTTTCTTTTGATTACAATTCATTACAAAATGAGCTCCTTTGTTGGCAGAATCGGAATAAATTACTCCTCCAAACTGCATTTCTCCTTTCTTATTTTTTATAATTGTTCGTTGATTTGCAACTATTCCAACAGGCCAACCATCAATTCTTGCATATCCGCAAAGCAATGTTTTACCAAAATCCTTTTTATATTCTTCAAATTCTGAATTATCAACAAGCCGCTCAATAATTTCAAGCATATTGTATTGTTTATTTCTGGTGTCAGGTAATAATCCGTAAATTTCTTTTTCGTCTTTTTTTGGAGCTATGCTTTTTATTCTATCTATGCAACATTTATTTTCGCCTTTGCAAGTTTTATCTATTAAACTTCTAATTTTATTTAAAGCATCTTCATCATTTTCGGCAGTATAATCTACAACACCGGAAATTTCAGCATGAGTTACTGCACCTCCAAGTGTTTCGTTATCAACATTTTCGCCAATTGCAGATTTAACAAGGTATGAACCAGCAAGAAAAATTGTTCCTGTATTTTTTACAATAATTGCTTCATCAGACATAATTGGCAAATATGCACCTCCGGCAACACATGATCCCATTACAGCTGCAATTTGAATAATTCCCATTGCAGACATTTTTGCATTATTTCTAAAAATACGTCCAAAATGTTCCTTGTCCGGAAAAATTTCGTCCTGCATAGGCAAAAATACTCCTGCGCTATCAACCAAATAAATTATAGGAATATGATTTTCCATTGCAAGTTCTTGGGCTCGCAAATTCTTTTTTGCTGTAATTGGAAACCAGGCTCCCGCCTTAACCGTAGCATCATTTGCAACAATAACACATAATCGTTCTTTTACATACCCCAAAACTACAACCACCCCGCCAGAAGGACAACCGCCGTACTCCCTATACATTCCTTCTCCTGCAAAAGCTCCAATTTCAATAGTTTTACTTCGCTTATCAATTAAAAAATCTATTCTTTCACGAGCAGTCATTTTTCCTTTTGCGTGTTGTTTTTCAATTTTCTTTTTTCCTCCCCCAAGATAAATTTTTGCTAATTTCTGTTTTAATTCTGAAACTGATAATTTATTAAAATCTTCGTTTTGGTTGAATTTTATATCCATTTTTATTGTCTTAGTTTTTGAAAGTCTAAAAATAGTAATAAAAATGTGGTTGGGGGAATTTATTTAAATTTGTTATTTAAAGAAATCATGCTATTGATTTCTTTTCCTGTTAATAAGTATTTTAAATATGTAATCCTTAATTTTATAAATCTTTTTCATTCAAAATATGATAATGTGGGTTAAATTATTTATTTTTGTAATAATCTGTGATTCAATTGGTTTGCCGATTTATTATTTCAATTCATTGTAGTACTTTTTTTAAGCTCCAACTAATGTTGTGGGTTCTAAAAGCCTGTATTTATATGAGTTATAACTCAATTTTTATATCTTTTTCGGATAGCAATAATTTCAATTGTTAAATTTTATAGTTTCTTATGGGACTTCTGAAAACCCTTTGGTAACAAATAAAAAAAACAATCTGACTTCCTAATATTTTATTTAAAATAGCTCATTATTATATGAAAATTATTAGTCGCATTTTATTTGTTATATTTTGTTTCTTGATAGAAATGAATTTTTAGAAGTCCCCTTAATATAATCAAATAATAAATTCTTAGAGAATTTATTAAAATCTTATATTTTTGTAGAAATAATATTTGATTTAATGCAAAAAATAAAAATATCAAAAGCAGAAATAGGTTATATTTCTAGAAATAATAATAAGATATTACTTTCAAATTTAAATCTTTCTGCGAAAGCTGGAGAAAATATTGCATTAATTGGAATTAATGGTTCAGGTAAATCTACACTTTTACGTACAATTGCAGGAACTGAAAAACTTATTTTCGGAAGCATAGAAATTGAAGGAAAGAAAAACAATGAATACTCTGTTGTTGAGTTTGCAAGAATATTATCAATAGTAAGTTCTGAAATAATTTCAACAAGATATTTAAAAGTTAAAGACTTGGTTAGTTTGGGAAGATTTCCGCATCAATCTTTTTCAAAGAAACAGTCGGAAAAGGATGTTTCAATTATTGATACTGCACTCTCTGTTACCGGAGCAAAACATCTTTCCGATAAATACATTTCTGAAATAAGCGATGGTGAACGGCAGAAGGTTATGATTGCCAGAGCATTAGCACAGGATACAGACATTCTTTTATTGGATGAGCCAACTGCTTTTCTTGATATTGAAAATAAATATGCGGTTTATAAAATACTTTCAGAAACTGCAAGAAAGCAAAATAAATGTATTATTTTTTCTACACACGATTTGAATATTACTCTTAAATTTGCTGATAAAGTATGGCTGATAAAAGATAATTCTATTTATGAAGGTGCACCTGAGGATTTAATTTTATCAGGAGTTTTTGCAACAATTTTCTCAAACAAAGATGTATATTTTAATAAATTAACTAATGAATTTTCAGTAAAATTTAAAGAAAAATATCCTATAAAACTTATTAACGATTCGAAACTAGACTTAATTGAAAAAGTAACAATAAATGCTTTAAAAAGAAAATCGTTTTTTCTTTCCGACAAAACAGGTATTCCTGAAATATCAATTCTTGAAGATTCTTCTTGGAAGTTGAATTTTAATAAAGAAATCTTTTTGTTTAAAAATATTTATGATTTGTTGAGTGAGTTACAATTTTTATTTATTGCAAATTCAAATACTTTTTAATTTCATTAAGTTTGTTTAGAGCTTCCACAGGAGTAAGGTTGTTAATATCAAGATTTATTATTTCATCTCTAATTTGGCTCAAAACAGGATCGTCTAATTGATATATACTCATTTGATATCCTTCTCTGTTTTCGGCAAGATTGTCAACTTTTTTTGTCATTTCTTCTTTACGGTGAGATTTCTCTAGTTCTTTTAATATTTTATTTGCACGGTTTATAATGCTTCTTGGCATTCCGGCAAGTTTGGCTACGTGAATACCAAAACTGTGTTCGCTTCCTCCTGCAACAAGTTTTCTTAAAAATATTATTTTCTGATTTAGTTCTTTAACTGAAACATTAAAGTTTTTAATTCTTTCAAAAGATTTTTCCATTTCATTAAGCTCATGATAATGGGTTGCAAACAAAGTTTTGGCTTTTGCTTTCGGATGTTCGTGTATGTATTCAACAATTGCCCACGCAATAGAAATTCCGTCGTAAGTGCTTGTTCCTCTTCCAAGTTCATCAAAAAGTATTAAACTTCTATCGGAAATATTGTTCAGAATACTTGAAGCTTCATTCATTTCAACCATAAAGGTAGATTCTCCGGATGAAATATTATCAGAAGCACCAACACGTGTGAAAACTTTATCAACATAGCCTATTTCTGCCGTTTCAGCGGGAACAAAACAACCTATTTGTGCCATTAAAACGATTAAAGCTGTTTGACGGAGAAGTGCAGATTTTCCTGCCATATTTGGTCCGGTAACAATAATTATTTGTTGCTTATCTGTATCAAGAAAAACATCATTTGGTATATATGGCTCATCAACAGGCAATTGGACTTCAATTACAGGATGTCTTCCTGCTTTAATATTTATTATGTCAGTTTCATTAACCTTAGGTTTTGTGTAATTGTTTTCAATAGAAATATTTGCAAAAGCAGTTAGTACATCTAATTTTGCAATTCCATGTGCCGTTGTTTGTATTAGCGAAATATAATCTAAAAGACTAATAACTAAGCTTTCAAATAATTTACTTTCAATGGCAAGAATTTTGTCTTCGGCACCAAGAATTTTTTCTTCATATTCTTTTAGTTCTTCATTAATATATCTTTCGGAACTTACCAAAGTTTGTTTTCTTGTCCACTCTTGCGGAACCATATTTTTAAATCTGTTTCTTACTTCAAAATAATAACCAAAAACATTGTTAAATCCAATTTTTAGAGAAGATATTCCTGTTTTGTAGGCTAAATCTCTTTGTAAATTGTCGAGATAATCTTTTCCTGAGTATGCTATTTTTCGGTATTCATCAAGCTCGTCTGAGACCCCATCTTTAATAACATTTCCTTTTTGAATTGTAGTTGGAGGTTCTTCCTTAATTTCGTTTTCTATTCTGTCTCTAATATTTATGCAAGGATTTAAACTATCGGATAGTTTTTGCAAGTTTTTATCATTTGATTTCTGGCAAATGTCTTTTACTTTATCTACTGCAAAAAGTGCATTTTTTAGTTGAGCAACATCACGAGGACTAATTCTTTGCGAAGCAATTTTGGAATTCATGCGTTCCAAATCTCCTGTTTGTTTAATAAGTTTAGATAGTTCTTCTTTTATTTCTTTATTTTTTATGAAGAGTTCTGTTAAATCTAATCTTTCATTTATCGAGTTTAAATTTTTTAATGGAAGTGCCAACCATCTTCTCATTAATCTTGAACCAGGTGGAGCAACAGTTTTGTCAAGAACATCTAATAAAGATTTTGCATCTTCTCCCCCAGATTGAAAAAGTTCAAGGTTTTTAATAGTAAATTTATCTAACCAAACATATTTATCTTCTTCAATTCTTGAAATTCCGGTGAGGTGTTTAATATCTCTGTGTTCTGTTAAATCAAGATATTGAAGAATAGCACCCGCTGCTGTTATTCCAAATTCTAACTTATCAATTCCAAAGCCTTTAAGACTCTGAGTATCAAATTGTTTAAGTAGTCGTTCTTTTGATGTGCTTTCTGTAAATGCCCAGTCTTCAAGTTTATAAGTATAATATTTAGTTCCAAAAAGCTCTCTGAATTTTTCATATTTACTTCTTTCATAGAGAACTTCTTTGGGGGCAAAACTAGATAATAATTTGTCAATATATTGATGACTTCCTTCTGCTAAATAAAACTCACCTGTTGAAATGTCTAATAATGAAATTCCTGCAAATTGTTTGTCAATATGAACAGCAGCCAGGAAATTATTTTCTTTGTGTTCTAAGATATTATCACCTATTGCAACTCCAGGTGTTACAAGTTCAGTAACTCCCCTTTTAACAATTGTTTTGGTTTTCTTTGGGTCTTCTAGTTGCTCACAAATAGCAACTCTTTGTCCTGCTCTAACTAGTTTTGGCAAATAAGTGTCGAGAGCATGATAAGGAAAACCGGCAAGTTCAACATAGCTTGCGGAACCGTTTGCTCGTTTTGTTAAAGTAATTCCAAGAATCCCGGAGGCTTTTATAGCATCATCTGAAAAAGTTTCATAGAAATCTCCAACACGAAACAATAATACAGCATCAGGATGTTTGGATTTTATCTGATTGTATTGCTTCATTAAAGGTGTTTCTGCAACTTTTTTCTTTGCCATTCTTTGGAAATTTTAAATTAAAAAATTGTTTTTATTTATCTTTTTACGTTAAAATGTGCAAGAGATAGCTAAAATAGTAATTATTTTTATTTGACGATAAAAATTAATTTTACTTTATAAATTTAGAGCTTTTATTGTTTGAAATTTAAAAAACCAATAAAACTCAGAAATAACTAACAGTGTTCTCAAGCTAGCTTATACTATCTCAATGTGGTTTTGTGCTTTAATATTTAAACTCACAAAATAGAATTATAAATAAAGTTTCAAAATTATAAAATAAAATGATGTAAACTAAAAATGATAAGTGTCAGAAATTATTTTTATTAACATGTTATAAAAATGTTAAATTAAATTTCTTTTTATAAAAATGAAATTTACATTAGCGTTTTTAAAATTTAAAACAAATTAGTTTATTTTCAGATTATAATTTATCTAATGAAACACTAGTATAAAGATTTTGACACTCAAGGACATAACAATAGTCTTGCACATTGATTACTTGCAGAACAAAACAATTATTATAAATATTTAATATAAGTTAATTATACAATTTTAGACACATGAAAAAAATATTACTGATAGGTGCCGGGCTTTCTGCCTCAACCTTAATCAGATACATTTTAGAAAACTCTGAAATACACGATTGGAAACTACGTGTTGGTGATTATTCTCTTGAGACAGCAAAAAGAAAAATTAACAGTCATAAAAATGCAGAGGCAATTAAGTTTGATATTTATGATGAAAAACAAAGGGAGGAAGAAATAAAAAACTCAGATATTGTAATTTCAATGTTACCTGCAAGAATGCACCATATGGTTGCAGAGTTTTGTATTAAATACAAAAAAAATATGGTAACTGCTTCTTATGTTTCAGATGAAATAAAAGCCATGAAAGATGATGTTAAAAAAAGTGGTATTTTAATTCTTAATGAAATTGGCGTTGATCCAGGTATCGACCATATGTCCGCAATGCAAATAATTGATAGAATAAAGGATGCTGGAGGAAATATAACTGCATTTCGTTCATACACAGGAGGTTTAATAGCTCCAAGATATGATAATAATCCTTGGAATTATAAGTTTACATGGAATCCTAGAAATGTTGTGGTTGCTGGACAAGGCTCTGCTGCACAAATAATTGTAAATGGAAAGTATAAATATATTCCATATCATAGATTGTTTAAAAGAATAAGCAGAACAGAGGTTTTAGACTATGGTGAATTTGAAGTTTATCCTAACAGAGATTCTCTTAAATACAGGAAATCATATGATTTAGAAAAAATTCCTACAATGATAAGAGGGACAATGAGACGTCCTGGTTTTTCAAAAGCATGGAATATTTTTGTACAATTGGGAGCAACTGACGATACTTATACTTTGGAAGATTCTGAAAACATGACTTACAGGGAATTTATTAATACTTTCCTTCAATTTATTCCTGATTTAACCATCGAAGAGAAAATATGTAAGGTTTTTAATATTGATGAAGATTCTTCTGTAATGTTTAAATTGAGATGGCTTGGTATTTTTAAAAATGAAAGAATTGGCTTGAAGAATGCTACTCCTGCTCAAATTTTGCAAAAAATAGTTGAGAAAAAATGGATTTTTGAAAAGCATGATAAAGATATGATTGTGATGCAACATAAGTTTGAATATGAACTTAACGGAAAGAAAAAAGAAATTACATCTTCATTAGTTATTGAAGGAGAAGATCATACTCATACTGCAATGTCTGCAACCGTAGGTTTGCCTGTTGGGATTGCTGTAAAAATGATTCTTACAGGAAAAATAAAAGAGAAAGGAATTCATATTCCTGTTTCAAAAGCAATTTATGAGCCTGTTTTAGAAGAGCTTAAAAAGTATGGAATTAAATTTACAGAAGAAAAGAGAGAAGAGTTTTAAAAACATATAGCATTTGATTGAAGATATCAGATTCAACACGAATTAGTCAAAAAAAATTAAAGCAAAAACATTAGTCCGTATAACAAAAATTGTTATACGGACTTTTAATATGTTGAATATAGAAGAGATTTAGTGAGTAATCGTTTTTATTAAATAATAAATACCTAACATTAAATAATTAAGTTTGCTTATTAATGACAATAAATAAAAAATTAAATACAATTAGTTGTTAAAAAGTTACTTGTATAATTTGTAAAACACTTTAAAAACACCTTTTTAACTTCAAAATTCAACATTAATTATTCTATTTTTAAAACTAATATTTTTCTTTAAAAAAAATGTTAGAATCAAAATATTTATTTAACAACAACATACATTCCTCCCAATTGAGAATAAATAGTAGCATCATACATTGCTTCGCAATGAACAGGAGGCATCCAATATTTTCCAGCATAACTTGCATTGAGCATAACTTTAAAAGTTTTACTTTTGTTTTTTGCCAAATCAAAATATGTATAAACTCTGTCATCTCTAAAGTCGATATTTTCGGGTGTTGAAACATTACCATCCGTATTGAATAACCTTGTATTTATAATTTCCCAACCCGAAGGGAATATTTGCGATAATGCCATTTCTTTGTATGGTTTTAAAATACCAGGATGACTTACAGTAACTGTTGCAACAAAGTCTGTTCCTTGTGGTATGTTTTCAGGCGAAAGCATTGTGCCATCAGGTAAATTATATGAAACAGACATTCTTAAATCTTTTTGAGAATTTTGCGAACTTCCTATTTCAGGAATTCCTTGCAGAATAATTCTTGCATATAATACACCACCGCTAGTATTTTTAATTTTAAAATTGCCAGATTTTGTACCTTTTATATTCAAATCAGTTTGAGAAATAGTTTTCTTTTCTGAAACACTTTTAGTTCCACCTGAGTTTATTGAATATTCATATTTTAGATTTCCTGAAATAGCACTTTTTTCAACATAAAGTGAAGCAGCAATAAGTGAATATGCAGTTGTTTGAGTACTTAAATATTTTTTGCCGGAAAGTTCTTCTGAAATTTCTTTCAGCAAAGTAAAAGCTCTTGATTTTTTGCCGAGCAAACTTAAAGTTTCCAAAATCATAGCTTTATCTCTTAAATCGGAACCATAAGTATATGAAAGTTCTGTATATTTTGGAATATTTGTACTAGCTTTAGAAATTAGACTTTCTGCAATATTGCGTTTCCCTGATAATAAATATGTTGCAGCTAATCTCCATTTTGCTTGATTTGAAAGATTCTCTGTATTTTTTAATCTGTTCATGGCACTTTTTTCGGGATAACCTGCAAGTGCAAGAGTATAAAGACGATACGCTTGAACTAGCTGAGATGATGCTCCTTCATTAGTCCATTTTTTTGCTTTGTTTTTCTGATATTTTCTCCAAGATTTTATTGTTGAAGAGGCAACAGGATACCCTTTTTTCTTAGCTTCAACCAAGAAATGACCTGCATAAGTTGTTCCCCAAACACTTGCAGAATTTCCTCCTTGCCAATATGCAAATCCTCCGTTTGAAATTTGGAAAGAATTTAAGCGTTTTATTCCTGCTTTTATATTCTTTTCAATTTCGTTTTTTTGCTTTGGACTTAATTTTATTAGATTTGAAACAAAAAGTTGCGGAAATACCGAAGATGTTGTTTGTTCTACGCAACCGTGAGGATATTTTATTAAATATTCCAAACGGCTTTTTAAATTAATAGGTGGAATTGAAGATACTTCTAGAACACCAGTATTTGTTCCTGCAATGCCGACAGGGCTATAGTCTGTTTCCCAATTCTCGCCAGCATTTAGAACTTTCTCAATAACATTGGTTGTTTGATGATTTGGATTTCTAACATCAATTTCAATACTGTGAACTGATGTTATTTTTCCACTGCTTGCAATAATTTCAACAGTAGCTTTCCCAATTTTATTATTTACAACTAATTCAAAATAAACATTATTTTCTCCTGGCTCTTTAAATTTAACAGTCTTATTTTTGTTGTCTTTTACAGTAAATAATTCGTTAGTTTTAATTTTAACATTAACATTTTTAATATTATCTTTCATAACAAAAATGCTTGCAGGAAGTTTAACTGTCTCGCCTGGAGATAAAATTCTAGGTAAAGTTCCAAGAACCATAATAGGTTTAATTACAGGAACTGCTTTTTCGGAAGAACCGAATGCTTTTTCATTTCCTGCAATAACCATTGTTCTTACTGAACCTATGTAATTTGAAATTTTAAGTTTATGTGTTTTTTTATCTCCGCTACCTATTGTATATGGTCCGAAGAATTTAACAACAGGTTTAAATCTATTTGCTTTTTGACTTTTTTGAGCATCTATTTCACCTCCTCCGCCAATTGCAAGTAGGCGTTCAATTTTTCCTGCATCTGCACCAATAACTTCTTTAAACATATCCCAAGTTTTAACTCCTAATGCTTCTTTTGCAAAGAATTTATCCCAAGGATTTGGTGTTTTAAATCTTGTTAGGTCGAGTAAACCTTCATCAACAACTGCAATTGTGTATGTCATTGGTTTGCTGTGTTTTTCGGAAATTTTTATAGTAAATTCTTTGTCAGTTTCTATTTCATTAGGCATTGAAATTTCTGGTTCAATCTTTGTGTCTGGGTCTTCAACCATAAGAGGAATTGTTCCGTACATTCTTATTGGTAAGTCGTTTGCAGTTTGCGAATGAGCTTGTAACAAGGTTACGTTCACATATACGTTTGGAGCCATTTCTTTTGTAATTTTTATATCGAAATTTGTTTCTTCTTTTTCTGTTTGTATCCAATAAGATTTTAGTATATCTGAACCGTTTTCAATGCTTATTAATGCTCTACCATTTTCGGCAGTTGGAATTGTAATTTTTGCTTTTTCTCCGACATTGTATTTGTCTTTATATGAAATAAATGAAAGCATTGTTGCTCCGTTGCCATCACCTTTTTGGGCTCTTCCTGCCCATCCCGGCCAATCTATATAAACAATTTTTCCTGTTGAATGACCTGTTATAACATCCTCAGCAATAACCAAATAACGTCCCCAGTCTGGATATTTCACTTCAATATTCCAGCTTGCAATACCTTTGTTGGTTTTTATCATTTCTTCTTTCAATAATTTAGCAGAATTTCTAAAATTATATGAAGATACAGAATTGCTAGAAGCATCATACCACCATCGCCAGCTTAATTTGTAAAATTTTAGATTAATTTTATGATTTTCTTTTAAGAGTTTTCCTTCGGGTGTGAGAGTAACAATTTCAACCTTATGCTTTTTATCTGTAAGTAGCATGCCTCTCATTTTATCTCCTTTTGGAAGTTTAATTCCTGTATATGCAGTATATGGTGAATATTTTAAAGTATATTGGTCAACACTAAAGTTACCACCTTTTTCAAATGCTTTTGTAAAGAAAATTGCATTCATCATTCCTGGAGCTTCACTGGAAGTATTAAATTCAGCATCTAATTTAATATTCCCATTTTCATCGGTTGTTCCGTCAAGAAGCCTTTCATTTTCAGAATAGAAATTTTTTGTAGGGTCATCAAATTTATAGTTTGAATAAGTATCAAACTTGGTTGGAATAGGAACTAAGGAAGCGTCAACTTTTACATCCAAATCTTTACCTATGGCACCATGAAGCCATTTTATATTGATGATTGCAGTTTCGTTTTCACCTTCGGTAATCATTTTTTTGCCAAAATCTAGTGCAATTTTTAAACGGTTTGGTTTTATTGTTTCAATTTTTATTGTTTTATAAAAATCTACTGAACCAACAGAAACTTTAAGTCCATAATTTCCTGTAATTGCATCTTCATTTGTTTGAGTAATAAAACTGTAAAAGCCAGTATTATTTTTTGTTTGAACTTCTTTTTTTACAATTTGCCCTTGTGGATTTTTGAACTCAAAAACAATTGGGTGTCCTTCTGGAATAGATTTAGATTCATCTTTTAAAATATATGTTAAATAAATTTTATCTCCAGGTCTCCAAACTCCTCTTTCTCCATAAATAAAACCTTTTATTCCTTCTTTAACTTCTTCTCCGCCAACATTAAACTTGCTCAACGATAATGAATTACCATCTTCTAGTTTAAGGTATGCTCTTTGGTTTTCAATTTTTGCAACAATAAAGTATGGACTTTTCATTTTGCCAAGAAATACTCCTCCTGCATTATCTGTTTCACCGTTTGCAAGTAATTGTTGTTGATAATCAAAGGCTTCAACTTTAACTCCTTGTTTTGGTTTAGTTGTTAATAAATCGGATACAAATACATTAATATTCCCGTTGTTTGATTTTTTTACAATCATTCCTAAATTGGAAGCAATAATATTTTTTGAAACTTTTTTGTTTCTATAATATGCTTTTTTACATGGGTCGTCTCTATCTTCCCAATAACCATAATAATAATCGTAATTTTCTTCATCTTCATACATATCCCAATTGCTTGTTTCTATTTCTTCGTTCCAATCAATTTCTTCATCAACATTTTGAACAGATTCATCTTCGTCTTCTACATCGCATTGATACATAGAGTATTGTCTTTTAAAATTAAGTTCTATTCTGTATATTGCACCAGGTTCAGGTTTAATAATTTCGGTTAAATCTAATGAAAACTTGTTCCAAACACCCAAGTCAACTATATTAAATTTGTCTAAACGGACACGTTTTCTTGCAATTGGTTTTCCTACTTGTCTTAAATTATCTCCTCCACCAATATCATTTGTTTGAAGAAATTGCAAAATATTATTTTCATAGATTTTAATAACTGTTACGTCCACAGCTTTAAGATTCACAGCTTCGAATGGATATATTAAACCTTTTTCACTTGAAGGCAAAATTGTTCCGTTACCAATAATTCTTACATTTGGTTTAATTGCTTCGAAAGCCATTAGATTTTCACTTCCTTCTTTTAATTTGTATCCGAGAACATTTTTAATACCCTTATATACAGTAACTTTCCTTTCTCCGTAAACTCTTGATTTTGTGTATATTTTTATAAGATTATCGGAAATTTTATATTTTAAACCAGATTGTTCTTCAATTGATATTAATCCATTTAAGTTTTGTTTCTCGTCCAAAGGATCCGAAAATTGAAGCTGTAGAAATTGTTCAGGACTCTGAATTACTTTTGCTGAAAGAAGTTTAAAATCTCCAATTGCAGGTATATCAATTTCAGTTTTTTCTTCCTTATTAACTCCTATTGCATCGCCATCCCAAACTAATTTTATGGAAGATGCTGTTTTACTTCTTTGAATATTATCAATGGTAAAAAAATGAGTTTGCAAATCTATATCTGAAGTCCATTTAACAGGAAGTTCTTTACCGTTTTGAGAAACTTCAAGGAGTTTTTTTATGTTTTCGGGGTCAGCAGCATCTGCAGTATTTACATATCCTGAAACTTGTTGAAGTTTTAAATGTTTTTTGTCTAGTGTTTTTTGCTCTTCAATAACAAAATCGAATGCTTGTTTTATTGTTTTAAATTCAAAAGAGAATTCTTCTAAATCATCATCAACATCTATTAATTTGTCCAAATTAAACATAACAAAATACTTTTTGTCTGATTTTAAGTTTTCTTTTGGTGTAAATTCAATCTCATTATTTATTAATTTATATGTACCTTTTACATTAGGTTTTATATTTATTAAATCTTTTGGGAGATTGTCTTTATCTTTTATAAGGTCAGTTACTGCACTTGTAAGTTTTAAAATAATTGGTGCTTTTTTAGAAATATCACCAGAAGTGTATGCTGTTATATACTTTGCAAACTCTGGATTTGAGGCGGTTACTTCTCCCTTAGAATAGTTTGAATTTATATAAAAAATGGCTGCAACTAATACAGCTAATCCTAATATGTAAAATAATATTTTTTTGTTTTTCATGGATTTAAAATTATCTAATTAATATTGAGTAAGTTACTTATATTTTTGTATTTGAAAAAAATGTTTTCCTCTGCACATAGGAAAACTTCAATTGCTTTATTTTGCAAGTAATTATTGTGCTAGTTTATATTTATTCTTTTGAGTGTCAAAATGCTTGTCTTGGATGTTTAGCTTTGCTGTGTATTCTAGTTCATGTGTATAAAATTGTCTATTTAGTTATTGTTTAATAAGTTGAAAATTTACTTTGATTTATATTTTTTTAAATTTGAGCTAAATTTATGAAAATATAATATTTAAAAAAACATTTTTTGATATAATGTTAATTGTAGTTTTTTCATGAAAATTAAATTATTAAAAGTTTGATATTGAGTGTTGAATATTCAATAATCAATATTCAACACTCAATTTTCAATTATTTCAAAACATAAAGCCTAACTCCCTCAGAATGAGAAGTAAACTCAGGGGCATACATACATTGAATTGTTGTTATGCCGTTTGAGAAGTTACCTTCGTGTGTAACTCGCAAAGGATATTCAAAAACATAAGTTCCTTTTGGTAAATTATCCATAAAAAAGTTTGTTGATGCATCTTTTGTGCTTTCGTAATATCCTAAGCCGTCTTGATATTTGTATCTTGAAATTACATTTATTGGTTCCAAACCACTTGCTCGCATATCTTTCATGTGGATGTATTCCATACGTCTGTCAACCCGAAGTTCAATTCTTACAATAATTTTATCGCCTATTTTAAGTTTTGATTTATCAATTGGCTCAATTACTTTTCCTTTATCTGTATTTTTTTCAATAAATAATTGCTTTTTCAACTTTAAAGGAGTTTTTTCATGTACGGTAATTTTATCTAAATTCTCGAAATATTGCCAATATAAAGCTCCCCAACTTACACCTTCATCATATTTTGTAACTTTAACATTGCCCATTTCGGGTTTTATTTCATTTCCACTCCACGATGTTTTAAAATAACCTGTTCCTGCTTCAACTTTTACATTATCAAGTTTTTTTGGATCTATGTGTTTACCTGCTATTTCAATTTTAACTTGCTTATCGCTTATTAGCCAGTCAGTTCCACGCATTAAAAGTGCATATACTGCTTCGGTTGTTGCTTTGGTAGTTTTCCAATCTTGTGTTTGCTTTTGTTTTAGCAACCAAATTTTCATGTCATTAACCGATTTCAAATCATTTGCAACTTCATCAAAAACTTCAATCATAAGTGCTTGTTGCTCAATTGGTGCTTGATACCAATAATATCCTGCAATATTATCTTTCCAATACATTCCCATTTCTTTATTGTCGGTAGATTTTTCTTTTAATGATTTTAAAATGCCGACAGGAACTTCTTTTTCTCCATTTCTGTGAAGAGCAAGAGCAATCATTCCTTGCATATATTTGCTTTGCGAAAGCCAATATTTTTTTGCTTGTCCTTCATAATATTCATAAGCCTCTTTTGATGACTTAGGAAGTTGAATATCAGAAAAATAACTTCGTCCATAAAGATATTGAATTGCTATGTTGCTTAAATGATTATCTTTCATTTCTTTTGCAGTGTAGTGTTGTTTTAGCCAATTATAATCTTCTTTAATTCTTACATCTAAGTAGCCAACTGCATTAGTTATCATTTGCCATGTTTTTGCATCTTGCCTTACTGTTTTCACGCCAAGTTTATCAAGATGCCCCATGCCGGTTACAACGTGTTGTGTAATGTATCTGCTTTCTGGCATACCATTAAACCATGGCCATGCTCCGTTAGATTTTTGTGCTTTCTGAACTTTTTTTAATGCTTTGCTAAGCTCATTTCCCATTCTGTTTAGGTCGAAAAGAAGACCTACACGTTTTTTGCGTTCGGTTTCATCTTTACCTTGAAGCACCCAAGGAGTTTCTTCTAACAAAACTGCTTTAAGCTCTTGATTTTTTTCAAGATTTGAAATTAATGCACCTGCATCTGCTTGTTTCCAAGCATCGAAAACACGTTTTATTTTAGGATTTGAATTTGCAATATGCGAAGCAATGCTGTTTGCATAAAAACGACTGAAAGTTTGCTCGGTGCATTCATAAGGATATTCCATTAAATATGGCAATGCTTGCACGGCGTACCAAGCCGGATTTGAAGTAAATTCCAAAGTAAGTTTATGGTTTTTTATTGTACTTGATTTCCCGGAATTTATTAACTTCTCAAACTTAAATTCTGTTGTTCCTTTTCCTCTTACTGGAAGTGGCAAACTTTCGGTTACAAGCATTCTATTTGTTAAAACAGGAACAGGTTTTTGTTCGCCGTCAGAAAATTTATCAGATTTTGCTACAACTTTATATGTAATAGCACCCAATCCTTCGGGAATGTCTAATTTCCACGATACCAATGAATTACTACCTGCTTTTACAAAGAAGTCTTTTTGCATATTTTCGTTTTTAATAAAAATATTATCAATTGGCTTCATTGTAATTGCATCAAAAAACTCTAATTTAACTTGTCCGTTAATATCTTCTTTTGAGATGTTGCTAATTTTAACAGGGAAAGTAATTTTATCAAACTCACGGAAAAAACGAGGCGAATTTGGCATTAACATAAGGTCTTTTTGTGTAACAAGTTCTTCATTTATAAAACCATATTTTAAATCTTGCGTTGTTGCAAAACCCATCATTTTCCATTTTGTAAGACTTTCAGGAATTGTGAAACTTATAATTACTTCGCCTTTTTCATTTGTTTCTAAATGAGGGTAGAAAAATGCAGTTTCATTAAAATTGGTTCTTAGTTTTACATTTGAAAAGTCTTGTTTTGTATTTTCAATTTTATTATTTTCTTTTTCAGTAATGTTTTTTTCTTTTTGTATACCATCAGAGATTTCTATTTTACTTTTATCAGCTTCACTAAATTCCATTACTTCCTCTTCATCTTCTAATTCATCATCAGGTATAGCATTAACTTCGCTTTTTTTATATCTTGCAGATTTATTTACTCCTCCATACATTCCTCTACTGTATGAATAATAAGAAAATCCGAACCAATTAAAGTTGTCATAATATAAACTGTGCGGATAAACTCTTTTATCCATTTCCTTCTTCAATAAAGTTGAATTGGCAGTACTAAATGTTCCTGACGACCATGAGCAAGATGTATAGTAAGAATTGTAAATATTGAAACCCCAATAATTTTCTCCAAATTGGTCAAGCGAGGCATCGTAGAGAGTAGCAAGCATTTCTGCCATAACCTTTTCGCCTTTTTTTCCTTTAATTTTTATTTTCCATTCTTCTTTTTGCCCAGGATAAAGCTTATCTCGGAAAGTCATAAATTCAATATCCAATTTTTTATTTGTATAAGGAACTGTTACAACAGAAGTTGAATTATACATTCTGTTATCTTTCATAAAAATAAAATGTACTGAAAAATTACCTCTGTGTTTTTCTTTAACAGGAATTTTTATGAGTTTTTGCTCATTGCTGAGTTTTAAAATTTCTTGTTTAACAATTTTACCTTTATGCTCAATTTGAAAAAGAACATTTGTATTTTTTAAACTTGTTCCAAATAAGAAAATAGCATCTTCACCAGGTTCGCAAATAGTTTTAACAGGCACATAGAAAGATGTTAAATTTGCGGGCATCTTTTTACTTTCGTGGTCATAAACAGTAAAAAAATGTTTGTTTGTAACTTCATTTCCAAAGGCATCTTTCGATTTTATTTCTGCAACATAATATCCTGTTTCATACCCTTTTATAGAGCTTAAATCAATCTTCTTATTTTCTTTTGTGTTAAATTTGCTTGTAAAAATTTGCTTTTCTTTTTCAAGTTTTGTTTGCTCGTTTTCATCACTATAAACATTGCCAGGAAATAATTTATACCATTCTTCTTTTGTGTATAAATTCTTGTCAGATTTAGTCCAATATTTTTCTTTTAAAACTTGCGGATTATCTTTTAATTTGAATATTTTTATTTCACCTTGTGCTTCAATAAACTCACCATTAAGGTTTTGTGTGTTTATACTATAAATAAATGATTTTGCAGTATCCAATTCGTTTTGATGTTTATTTATTAAACCCGAAATTGGCAAACTAACTTGCAATGCTCTGTAACCAACATTCAAACTTTTTGATGTACTTTGGGTTTCTCCATTCATATCAAGAACATCAACCGAAATTTCATAAGAGAAGTATGTAAATTCATTTTCTGGCAAACTTAAATCCGGCAAAGCCTTAAAGTTGATTTTAAACTTTCCGGCATCATCTGTAATTGTTTCGCCATGAGCAATTTCTACTGTTTGCTGAGGGAGATACCAATACCACCAGCCACGCCATTTTGGAGTACGAGTAATTCTGTAAGTTACTTTTCCTTCCGAAATTGTTGCACCTGAATATGCGCTTGCTTTTCCTTGTATTTTAACATCATCATTAAGCATGTAATTCCCTTTGAAGGGTAGCATTTCAACTTCAAATTTTGGTCTTTTATATTCTTCCACAGAAAAATATTTATTTCCATTGCCATCTTCAATATAAAACATTCCGTTTACAAGACCAAGAGGAATATCGAAACTTCCGCTAAATGTACCGTATTTATTAGTTGTAAGTTCTAAGTCTGCAACTTTCTGATTGTTAACATCTTTTAAAACAACTGTTGTTTTATAATTTTTTGCAATTGCACGAAATTTACTGTTAGAATTTATAACAATTCCTTTAAAATGTATTGTTTGTCCAGGGCGATAAATTGCTCTGTCAGTAAAAAAATATGTTTGGAATATTCTTGGGTCATAACGTCCTCCTCCATGCAAATACAATGTACTTGCAGAGCTTAAAAAGTCATTTTCCTTTGAAAAATCAACGAACCAATTTTGGTTAGTTCCGTCAGCCATAAATAATACAAAACCATTTTTATCTGTTGTTTTTGCAATTCCGTATTTACGTTCGTATTTTCTTTTTTTGTAATTGTAGTTTTTATACCAAAGTTGGCATTTTACGTTTTTTAATGCTTTGCCTGTTGTTCTGTCGGTAACAAAAAACTGATAAGAATTATCTTCTAATTTTTGTTTTGCATAGCTTATGTTTGAAACTGTAAAAAACTGATATGAAGCCATTGCTTTATTATATGAAAATTTTTCATTGTCGGAAATAAACAAAATATATGTTCCTGTATTTTGTATTTCATTAAGAATAATTTCTATTGAATGAGAGTTATAATCATCATCATTAGGAAGTTGTTTTGAAAATTTATTTACAGTTTTTGAAACAGATTTAATTTTGTCATAAAATTTTTCTCCATATATTTTATTTTGGTATTTTTCCAATTCAGTTTTATCAATTTTTGCAATTTTTATAAAAACTTTATTTATGTTTTTATAAGTTACGCTTGTGGAAAACTTTGAGTTTGATGCAATTACATTTTCAGAAATAAAAGATAAGTTATGATTTTTAATTTGAACAATTAAAGATTTGCAAAATTCTGCTGTATTGGATTTTGGGAATTTATTAATTGTATTTTCACATATTTCTTTTGCAGTTTTTTTATAGAATTTATATTTTTCTGTATCTTTTTCAAAAGGCTTGTATTTTGCTGATAGTGAATTAAATAGCAATGCTTTTTCGTAAGAAACTTCTGCTGTAACTGGCTTGTTAGGATATTTTTTTTCTAATTTTTCTAATGATTTTAAATATAGCTCATCTTTATTAATGTGCACGGAATGTGAATAAGCAAATTTTAATCTTTTTAAATCTGCATCAATAAGTGCATCAGTATTTTTTTTGTCGGAAAGCCTAAATTTTAAAAGTTCTTGCAACTCGCAAATTGCATGAAAATGAAGTGAAAGAAAATCGGAAGACATAATTTCTGAGTTTGCAAATTTCTGAGCATCAGCAAAATAAATATCTTCTTGAAGTTCAAAACTTTCAGCTGGTTTTGTGAGTGCAATTTCAGTATTTGAGAAAAAGTCTATTGCTTTGTGTGCAAGAAAATCGTATAATGTTGGACGAAGTTTTTTTGGTTTTGTGCCAAAATTTATAAGTTCTGCATATTTACTTATAGGAAGTTTTTGTAATGCTTTTTTATCTGAAAGAGAACTTGTGTAGGCATCAATTATTTTTTGAACAAGAAAATCCAAAGTCCAAGTTTGCATATCATTATTGTCGAAATTTACAGTATTTGTTCGGTTCAAAAATTTCCACCTGTTATTTTGATAATACCACCAATACATATCGGCAAGCATTGTGTGCATTATAGCATTATCGGGAAAGTTTGCTACTTGTGCTGTGCTATCCAGTTCTTTGCAAAGTTTTTCAAATGCGTTTTCTTCAATTTGATTTTTGTATTTTAAATTATAAATATACGATTTAAGAACTTGCTCCGAATTATTTTCTTTTTTTGCTTTTGAATAAATTTCATCAACAACTTTTAATGACGATTTTGGAAGTCCTTTTTTATCTAGTTCTTTTATCTCTTGCCACTTTTGTTTGTAGAAATTCATATTTTGTGCGTTTAGGTTTATTGCAAATGCAAATATTAAACTAATTATTGAAAGTGTTTTTAGTATATTTTTCATATTTATTGATAATTTGTTTATTTGCTATAAAGATATTAAAAGTTTTGAAATTCCATAATATTAACAATTCTTTTGAAATTAAAAGCAATTTAGTTTAGAATAATTAGTTTTATGGATTGTTATTTGATTAGTTTATCAACGGACAACAGATACAATTTACTGCTATAAAAATTGAAATTACAAACTTCGCTTAGCGGGGTAATAAAAAATTATGAAAAAGATAATAAAAACAATCCTTTTTATAATATTTTTTCAAAATATTATAACGGCACAAACAAATTACTACACAATTGCGCAAATAAAAGACACATTGCTTAAATATGAAAAACCTTTTGAGGCTTTTGCCAAATTGGATTTATACAAAATTCCGATAAATAAATTTAGAAAAGACAGTTTTCTAATTAAAAAAGCAAATGATTTATTAAATCTTAACTATATCAAGGATTTATGTTATCAAAGAAGAAAAAACACAACTTTAAATTTGTATGATAAATATAACAAAA
>CAMZKL010000032.1 GCA_947311255.1 uncultured Chlorobiota bacterium
TGGAACGACTTAATAAAGAAGAAAACATAACTTTCATATTTTCAACTCACGATAGCCGTGTTGTTGCAAAAGCTAGAAGAATAATTACAGTTGAAGATGGAAAAGTTGTTAGTGATATTACAAAGTAAACTTAAAAGTGATAAGAACGCATAGAACACGGATTTTTTTAGATAATCACGGATAAAAATCAGTGTAAATCCGTTTTAATCCGTATCATCAACGTTCCATTTCAACAATTAAGCAATATGGCTATGTAACAATAAAACAACGCAATGAAAAAGACAATACCAATAATAATATTATTATTAGCAATTTTTATTAACTCTTTCTCTCAGCAAGAAAAACAAAAAAAATATGCAATAGACGGCTACATTACAAATATGCAATCAGTAATGTTTACAGACAGTATTTCAGGCAACTGGACAAATGACAATCTTATTCACAACAGGCTGAATTTCAGATGGTTTCCTTCTCAAAACTTTACATTAAAAATAGGATTGAGAACAAGATTCTTTTCAGGTGAAACTGTAAAATATAGTCCAAATTATGCTAATAATATTGAAAAAGACAATGGGATTTTTAATTTGAATTGGAATGTATTTTCAGAACAATCTTTTTTATTAAACTCACAAATTGACAGGGCAAATATTTCTTATGAGAAAGAAAAACTAAACATTACACTTGGCAGGCAAAGAATAAATTGGGGCAGAAGTTTTGTGTGGAATCCTAATGACATTTTTAACAGCTATTCTATTTTTGATTTTGATTATCTGGAAAAACCTGGCTCAGATGCTTTGCGAATTCAATATTACACAGGAGCAACTTCTTCAGCTGAACTTGTTGTTAAAGCAGATAGTTCAAAAAATATTTCGAGTGCTATTCTATATAAATTTCCAATAAAAAACTATGACGTACAAATTATGGGTGGAATTATTAATGAACAAGATTATGTTATAGGAACAGGTTGGGAAGGAGAAATAAAGTCAGTTTCTTTTAAAGGTGAAGCAACATATTTGCATCCAAAAAATAATTTTAATGACACAACCGGTTTGTTTGTTGCAAGTGCATCAATTAGTTACGGATTTTCAAATTCTGCATTTTTGCAATTTGAGTTTTTGTACAATCAACAATCTAAAATCTCAGATTTAACATCATATATAAACCAAACTTTAACAATTAAAAATCTTTCCTTTACAGAATATAATCTTTTTGGAAGCATAACATACCCCATAACATCACTTTTAAATGCAACACTTTCAGCAATGTATTATCCACAAGTTTATGGTTTTTATATTGGTCCAAGTTTTACATATTCTTTATCTGACAATTTTGACTTTTCGTTAATTACACAAACGTTTAAAATAAATAATTTTATAAATCCTCAAACTCAAAAAAAAGGTTTGAATATGGCATTTGGCTTTTTACAATTAAAATTTAATTTTTAAAACACTTGCCTTTTTAAATATAAAACATAATTTTGCAATAAAACAAGAAACTACAAAATATAATGATTATTTGTATTTTTGTTTTTTGCAATTTGCAATTTTAAAAAAATGGTTTTAAACTACATTTGGATTGCTTTTTTCCTTATTGCCTTTGTTGTGGGTTTAATAAAACTCATTTTTTTAGGAGATATTGGAGTCTTTCCTGCAATGGTATCCAGCACATTTGATATGGCAAAAACAGGATTTGACATTTCTTTGGGACTAACAGGAGTTCTTACTTTATGGCTTGGAATTATGCGGATAGGAGAAAAAGGTGGGATTATTAAGCTATTATCCAAGATTATAAATCCTTTTTTCAGAAAAATATTTCCGGATTTAGACAAAGACCATCCAGCATACGGATCAATAATGATGAACATTGCTGCAAATATGCTGGGACTTGATAATGCTGCAACTCCCATGGGATTAAAAGCAATGGACCAACTCCAAGAAACCAACAAGAAAAAAGATACTGCTTCTAATTCTCAAATAATGTTTCTGGTTTTAAACACTTCCGGTTTAACAATTATTCCCATAAGTGTTATGGTTTACAGGGCTCAACTTGGTGCTGCCGACCCTTCGGATATTTTTATTCCGATATTGCTTGCAACTTTTTTTTCAACACTTGCAGGTTTAATAGTTGTTTCAATATATCAAAAAATTAATCTATTTAACAAAACAATTTTATTGTATCTCGGAAGTGTTACTGCACTAATAATTGGCTTAATTGCATATTTGCAACAGCTTCCAAAAGAACAAGTTGCAGAAATCTCATCTGTTGCAAGCAATCTTATTTTATTTAGTATTATTGCTCTATTTATTGGACTTGCAGCTTATAAAAAAATAAATGTTTACGAGGCATTTATTGAAGGAGCAAAAGACGGTTTTAAAATTGCCATAAAAATCATTCCATATCTTGTTGCAATACTTGTTGCAATTGGTGTATTTAGAGCTTCAGGTGCAATGGATTATTTGATTGACGGATTTGCCTTCATTTTTAAGACTCTCGGAGTTAATACGGACTTTATCGAAGCATTACCTACTGCATTAATGAAACCTTTGAGTGGTAGCGGAGCAAGAGGAATGATGGTAGATACTTTAAAAGCTCATGGTGCAGATTCATTTGTAGGCAGGGTAGCATCAACTGTGCAAGGTGCAACCGACACAACTTTTTATATTATTGCTGTATATTTCGGCTCGGTAGGAATTAAAAATACAAGATACGCAGTTACAGCAGGTTTAATTGCTGATTTTGTAGGAATTATTTCAGCAATTCTTATTGCCTATTTATTCTTTCATTAAGTTTTCTTGAAGAAATATATACATTTTTTTCATCAAAAAAGAAAATTTTAGATTTCCCGATAACAGCATTTTTTATAATAATATTCATTGGAAGTTTTATATATTTTAAATCAAACGTATCAATATTATAAAAAGTTAAGCAATGAAGATTATCATTGTAATAAACTATTTCATTATTTATCAGCCCAATATTTTTAGAGGTGTTGTTACATTCCAAATTAAAAATATTTCCTTCATTATAATTATATAAAAAAATATTTTTTGATTTTCTTTTAAAAAAAATAAATGATGAATTATCTGTTATTGAAGTTATTTCTTCTGAAAAATTAAGATTTCTTTTATATTCTAATTTAAATTGCGAATCTAACTTAATTATCTTAAAATTAACATTATCATAAACCCAAAACCCTCCATTTGTTGCTCCACAAACCAATGCACTTCCATATATATCGAACTTTTCCAAGAAAATATCTTCACTTATCATACTTAATTTATTATCTAATAAAACAATCTTATTTTGATTACTAAAAAAAAGTAAAATTTTAAAATTATTTCTTACATCAACACCTGTTATCTCATTTCCTATTTCAGGATAATACGAAAACAATTTATTTCCTTTAATATTATATTTTGAAAAAGTGTTGTCTGATAGAATATAAAAATTATCAAAATCATCAGCAAATACATTCTCAACTTTTAAATTTATTTTTTTTTCAATAACAACTTGGCTGTTTGCAGAAATAAAAGGAAAAAACAGCACGAAAAAAAATATGATTTTTCTAAAAAAAATTAAAAAAAATATTGCTAAATGTTTTTTGTTATTCTCCATTGCTATTTATTTTAAGCAACTCATCAATATAATCTCTATTATTTGACAAACGAGGCACTTTATTTTGCCCTCCAAGTTTTCCTTTTTGTTTTAACCATTTTATAAAAACATCTTCTTTTGCAATGTGTACAACTGGTTTTTTTAATGTGAGATCTTTATAACGTTTTGCAGCATAATCAGAATTTGCATTTTTCAGTGCAATATCAAGTTCATTAATAAAAACTTCAAGATTATCTGGTTTCTTTGAAAAATCAATCAACCATTCATGTCCTCCTGTATCTTTTTCAGACATATAAATTGGTGCTGCCGTATAATCTTTTATATGAGAATTTGTTTTCTGTGTAGCAACAAACAGTGCTCTTTCTGCATTATCAATAATTAATTCTTCGCCAAAAGCATTTATAAAATGTTTTATTCTTCCTGTTATTTTAATTTTATGGGGTTTTAATGAAGTAAACACAACAGTATCACCAATTAAGTACCTCCACAACCCACTATTTGTAGTTATTATCATTGCATAATTTCTTCCTATTTCAACATCTTTTACTGTATATACTTTTAGATTTTCTTCAAACATATTTTCAACAGGAATAAACTCATAAAAAATACCTAAATCTAGCATTAAAAGCATATCATCTTTTTCTAAATCATCTTGAATTCCGAAAAAACCTTCCGTTGCATTATAAGTTTCAACATACCTTGTTCCTATGGGTAAAATTTTTTCAAATTCTTGTTTATAAGGAGTAAAACTTACTCCTCCGTGAATAAATAACTCAAAATTTGGCCAAACATCAACAATCTTTTTTTTGCCTGTAGCTTCCAAAACTTTTTTTAATAAAACCAAAGTCCATGAAGGCACTCCAGTAATACTTGTAACATTCTTTTTGATAGTATCTTCCACCATCTTCTCCAATTTATCCTCCCACTTTGGCAATAAAGCAATATTTTTCTTTGGTGTTCTTAATAAATGAGACCACATTGGTAAATTGTCAATTATTACGGCCGATAAATCACCAAAATAATGCTCATTATCAAATGTGCTTATTTGTTGACTCCCACCTATAACTAAGGATTTACTTTTTACAAGTCTAGTATCATCAAACTGATTTGCATATAAAATAACAATATCTTTTCCACCTCTAAAGTGACATAATTCAAGAGTTTCTTTGCTAACGGGAATAATTTTACTTTTAGAGTTTGTAGTTCCGGATGATACTGCAAACCATTTTATTGCTGTATTCCAAAGTACATTTTTATCACCATTTCTTATTTTTTTAATATATGGCAAAAACTCTTCATAATCTCTAATAGGTATTTTATTTTGAAAATCTTCAATTAAATTTTCTTTTGATAAATTTTTAAAACCATGTTCTTTTCCAAAAACAGTATCTTCTCCTGACAAAATTAATCTATGTAACAAAGCACATTGTGTTTTTTCAGGATATTTTCTAAAAAAATCAATTTGCTGCAGGCGTTTTTGACTAACCCTTGAAACTATTTTATTAATTATTTTCACAGTTTTTTGATGTTCTGTTAAATAAAAAACTATTTTTGTATGTTTTAAAATATAAATATTTGGTCAAATATAACAATTTTGATTTACTGCTATATTAAAATTCAATGAAAATTTTTAAGTTTTTTATTTTAAGCCTGTTATCGTTCACTATTGTTTCATCTTTTTCTCAGGATCTAATATTTGGGATAAAAGGTAGCGGAAACCTTTGTGGATTATACGGACCAGATGAACCTTCATCATATAAAATGCAAACTGGTTTTTCAGGAGGTTTATTTTTAGATTCACGTTTTGCTGAACATATGTCATCCCAAGTAGAATTAAATTTTACAAGGTATAATTTTCAGTTTTCAGAACATATTGATTATATTGAAGACGCATACTTTAATGTAGTTGAAAGAAACGATTACATAAGTTTGCCTGTTGTATTAAAATACAAAAGAGGTTACGAAATTTTATTTTGGTATTTTTCTTTTGGAGGACAAGTTTCCGTTCTTACAAAACACAAGAGAGATGTTTCAGCATATTCAAAAAAACAAATTATCGACTCAAAAACATATTATAATTTTAAAACTAATTGGTATGACTACGGATTAAACATAAGTGCTGGTTTTCAATTTAAGCCTATAACTATAGGTTTGTCTTATTATATAAGTATGAGAAGTTTATACAAAGAGATGAATTCTAGAGAAATGAGATATAAAGTTTTAAATTTAAATATTTCATATCAATTTAATTATAGAAATCCTCATCCTTATGACCGAAAAAAAGGGATGAAAGGTTTAAAATACAAGCTAAAAAACCTGTTTTAACAACACTATAAATATAAATGAACATATTTTCTAATATGCTGTAAAACAACTTCTAACAAAAAGATACAAGCATAATATGATATATTATAAACATCATAAATAACAAAACAATCAATACCGTCTTTAATATTATTTTCAAAAACAATTGTATTATTGTTTTTGAAAAGTAAAATTTATATTTTTACTATTAAATATTTTCACCAAAAAATAAAATACAAAGCAACCTTTTTTGCTTTTTAATATCATATTATAATAAACAAACAAATTCATTTTAAAAACGTTAATCATGAAAAAATTATTATCTTTAAGTTTAGTTTTGTTCTTTTCTGTTTTTGCTTTTGGGCAGATTAACCAAAGCTCAAAGCTAGATTGGATAGATCTTCAAAAAGAAGTTAAAAATCCAGAACTTTCAAAAGTAGTTACCGACTGGATCTTCTATTGTGGAGACCCAAATACAAGTATCGGAGTAAATGGAGCAGCAGATTTTGGTTGCTTTATTCATATTCCTACAAGTCTTTTAACTGCTCATGACGGAAGACAAATTCAAGAAATGCAAGTTTTTTTACCACAACCAGACAATATTAGTGCAATAGAACTTAGGATATACGAAGAAGCTGGAAATGGAACTCCTGGCACTCCTGTCTATAGTCAAAGTTTCACTCCAAATACTGATGAAACAGAATGGACTACTGTTCTTTTAAACACTCCTTACACTATTGATGGAAGTCAAGAAGTTATAATTGGATATTTTTTTTCTGTAACTGCTGGGTTTCCTGCAGGATGTGATGGCGGCCCAACAAATTCAGATGGTGATTTAATGATTTGGAATGGAAGCTGGACACACCTTGTTAATTTAAGTTCATCCTTGGCATATAATTGGAATATAAAAGCAGGCATTGGTGATGCAGTTGATAATGATGCAATTATGTCTTCTGTAACTGTAAACAACATTGTTGTCGAGGGGAATATTGATATTACTGGCACTATTACAAATGGAGGAAGCAACCAAATTACTTCTTTTGATTTATCTTGGCAAATTGATGGCGGCACGGTACATACAGAAACTATTTCTGGCTTATCTCTCGACTATTCTAATTCTTATAATTTTTCACATACAAACCTATGGAATGCAACTGTTGGGGCATATAACTTAACTGTTTCAGTTTCAAATATAAACGGTGCTGGAGATGATGACATAACAACAAACAATAGTATTGCAAAAGAAATATTAGTTGCAACTCAAAGTGTACAAAATATGCCATTATTTGAGGAGTTCACAAGCTCCACATGCCCCCCTTGTGCAGGATTTAACACCAATACAATGACACCTTTCATGGAAAATCACCCAATTGATATTGCTGTTATAAAATACCAAATGAGTTGGCCTAGCCCTGGAGATCCATATTATACTGAAGAAGGAGGAACTAGAAGATCTTACTATGGCGTTAGTAGTGTTCCATCATTATTTACAGGAGGAGTAGGAACGGGAACTAACACAAGTGCTGTAAACAATGCATATACAACAGAAATGGCAAAACCTGCATATTTTAACATTTCATCAACATTTGAAATTACAGGAACAAATATAACAGTAAATGTTGATATTATGCCTTACATTACAACAAATTTCAATGTGCAAATAGCGGTGGTAGAACAAACGACTACTGAAAATGCCTCGAGTAATGGCGAAACTAAATTTGAGCATGTTATGATGAAGATGTTACCCGATGCTAACGGAACTTCTGTAAATTTCATAGCAGGGACTAATTCCTCGCTTTCTGAAACTTTTGATTTGGCTTCGACAAATGTAGAAGAGATAGAAGATATAGCTGTTGTTGTTTTTATTCAAAATAATGACACCAAGGAAGTTTTTCAATCCTGTTTTGTTCTCCCATCACCTTACGTAACTTATAATATTGAAGATGAAGCTACAAATATTGATGCTTTTTCTGATGTTATTCTAACATTTAATCAAACAATGAGATTAGTAAATGATAGCCCGATTACTGATTTAAATATTTCAGATTTTGTGCATTTGACTGACCCATCAAAAGGAGTTTTGCCATATACAGCAACGATAAATCAAGAATTAAACCAAATAACAATTACTCCTGATATACTTTTTCCAGAGTCAACTGAAATAACTGTAACAATAGATGATAATGAAATTGAAAACTTACAAAATCAAGCTATGGTAGGACAAGTTGTAACGTTTACCACAGCGGCATATCCTAATGCAAATGTTACTTTTAATCCAGTAGATGGTGCTACAGATATTGCACTAACAACAAATATCTCTTTAACATTTGACAATGCAATGAGAAAATTTGATGATTCTGATATTACAAACGGAGATATAAGTTCTATTGTTACTTTGACCGACCCATCAAAAGGAAGCATTGCGTATACAGGAACAATAAATTCTGCAAAAACTATAATTACACTTAACCCAAACGAAGAACTTCCTGAACTAACTAATATTACTGCGACAATTGCAAATAATGTTATTGAAAATTTTTACGGCAATGCTTTAGCTGAAAATTCAACAACATTTACAACAAAACAGGCTGTTAATATTACAAATATTTTTGCAGGTATAAACATTTATCCTAATCCAGCAAAGAGTGCTATATTGATTTCAAATGCAGAAAATTTAGATATAGAAATAATTGATATTAAAGGTAAAATACTAATCTCAAAAAATAATATTTCTGCAAATCAAGCAATAGAGACTTCTATACTTGAAAATGGAATATATTTTATTAAATTATATAACGATACAACTTATAAGATACAAAAAATTGTTATTTCAAGATAAAATAAACACATTTAAAAGGCAAAAAATTGCTTACAATCTTGTAAGTACTTTTTTGTCTTAAACTATTATAAATTTATAATAAAAATAATCATGAAAAAATATTTATTTTTATTCTTCGGATTGCTTTTAAGCACTTCTTTTTTTGCACAAAAAAGCACAATATTATTAAGTGAAGACTTCTCTGAAAGCGTTCCTCCCACAGGATGGACTATTGATGATGTAGCTAACAAGTGGTCTCAATCATCAAGTTCAAAAGCTGGCGGCATAGCTCCAGAAGCTAAGTTCTCTTGGGTGTCAGGAACACATACTACAAGATTAATATCTCCAGAAATAAACTTAACCGGACAAAACTCTGTTATTTTTTCTTTCAAACATTTTTTAGATGATTATTCAGGTTCAGGTTATTCAATTGGAGTTTCTACTCGTTCCGGAGGAGGAGCTTGGACGGATGTTTGGTCTGTAAATCCAACAGGAGACATTGGCCCATTAACCAAAAGCATTGTAATTTCAAACTCAGATGTTGGAGCTTCTGATTTTCAAATTTGTGTGTTTTTAAGTGGAAATATGTATAACTTTAACTATTGGTATCTTGATGATTTTACGCTTGCTTTACCTGACAACAATGATGTTGCACTACAATCAATTAACACTTCTCCGTATCTTGCTGCCACAAATATTGACATTGAATGTACATATGAAAATCTTGGCATTAATAATATTACATCTTTAGATATAAACTATCAAATTAATGATGGTGCAGTTATAACAGAAAACATAACTGGAATAAATCTTGCCACAACAGAGACTTTAGACTACACATTTGCAACACAATGGAATGCTACACCCGGAAATTACACATTAAAAGTTTGGACATCAAACATGAATGGTTCAGGAGATGATGATGACACAAGTAATGATATGACAACAGAAACAATAAGCATTGCAACCCAATCCGTACAAAACACACCTTTATTTGAAGAGTTCACAAGTTCAACTTGTGGTCCTTGTGCCTCGTTCAATGCAAACTCAATGACTCCTTTTATGAATAGTCATCCAAACGACATAACAGTTATTAAATATCAAATGAGTTGGCCTAGTCCGGGAGACCCATATTATACAGAAGAAGGCGGAACAAGAAGGGTATATTATGGAGTTAGTGCAGTCCCTGACTTGCTTAGCGGAGGAAACAGTACTACAACAAGTTCTTCAGGTTTAAATAATGCTTACAGCACTCTTATGGCAAAACCTTCTTTTTTTGAAATAGATGCTACTCATCAAATTGATGGTAATAACATTTCAGTTCAAGTAGATATTATGCCATATATTACTGCTAATAATTTTTCAGTTCATATAGTTGTTATTGAAACCCAAACAACAGGAAATGTTGGCAATAATGGGGAAACTGAATTTAAAAATGTTATGATGAAAATGTTACCTGATGCAAACGGAACATCGGTTAATTTTTCTTCGGAAGTTAACTCATTTATTAGCGAATCATTTGACCTATCATCTACACATGTTGAGGAAATGAACGACCTCAAAGTAGTAGTTTTCATTCAAAATAATGTTACAAAAGAAATTTTCCAATCTTCTTATTCAGCTGAAGCAAGTTTACCTGCTCCAAATGTAGCTTTTTCACCTGAAAACAATGCTACCGACGTTGATTTCAATACTGACATTACACTTTCTTTTAATCAATCAATGAGATTTGTTGATGATTCTGAAATAACAAATGAAAACATATCCAATTTTGTATCAATTTCTGACCCATCAAAAGGAAATGTACCTTTTACAGCAACAATTAATGACAGTAAATCAGTTATTACTTTAAACCCGGATAGCTTTCTACCAGAAACATCGCTTATAACAATTAGTATCAATGATGCAGAAATAGAAGGTGTAAATAATGTTACCCTAGGAGGAATAACTTCTTCATTTACAACAAATCTGCACCCATTAGCTGAGATGAGTTTTAATATATCAAACGGTGATGTAAATGTTGATGTAGATTCTGATATTGTTTTAAGTTTTAATTCTCCTATGATAAACATTGACGATTCTGAAATAGTTGATGGAGATATAAACTCATTTATAACATTAACAGACCCTTCAAAAGGAAATATTGCTTATATCGGAACGATAAATGCTGAAAAAACACAAATAACAATAGCTGCCGACCCGTATCTGCCTGAACTCAGTGCTATAACTGTTACTGTTTTAGATAATATGATTAAAAACATTTACGGTAAAACACTGACTTCTAGCTCAATAACATTTAACACCGAAGGATACCCTAATGCAAATGTTACTTTCAATCCTGCTAATGGGGAACAAGGGGTTGATGTTTCTACAAACATTCTTTTAACATTTGATGATGCAATAAGAAAAATTAATGATTCTGAAATACTTGATGGAGATATAAGTTCTTTTGTTACTTTAACCGACCCGTCAAAAGGGAATATTGCTTATACAGGAACAATAAATACAGAAAAAACAATAATTACTATTAACCCTGACGATGATTTAAATGAGCTAACAGATATTACTTTAACAATTGCAGGTAATATTATAGAAAATGGATACAATCAAATTCTTAATGAAAATTCTATAACATTTACAACGGGAGAAGTAAACGACATTTCAGACATTGAATCTATAATCAAAATGTTTCCAAATCCTGCAAATAATATTATAACAATTAGTAATGCACTTGGTTCTTATGTTGAAATATTTGAAATGTCTGGGAAATTATTATTTACTAAAAAAATTACTTCTACAAATCAACAGATTAATATTTCCAGCATTGATGAAGGAACTTATTTTATTAAAATAAAAAACAATAATTATACAATCACTAAAAAAATAGTTGTTATAAAATAAACAAAACAAAAAGTTGTTGACCCATTAATAGGTTGACAACTTTTATATTTATTCATTTTAAAAAAAAATTTATGAAAAAAATAATATTCTTTATAATTGCAATAGTTATTCTAATTTCTTCAGGTTTTGCACAAATTACAATAACAAAACTAGATGGAACCCCTATTAATGATGGAGACATTATAACATTTAATAATGTTGGGGATGATGCTAACTTAACAACACTTATAACTAATAATGCAGGAACTGCTATCGACTTGAATTTAGTTGCAGAAGATATAATAGGAACTAATGGCTCTCAAATGGAATTCTGTTTTAGTAGTTGTTTATGGGGCATTGTTCAAGGAACAATTTATGGTCCCTTATCTCTTGATGCAGGAGCAACAACAACTGAACTCCAAGTCCATTTTCATAACCACAGTACCGAAAATGATGTTATAACTTATACATTCAGAATTTATGAAGAAGGGAATTCTTCAAATGTGGTTCATTTTACGTATAAATATGACGTTAACTATGTTGGAATAGATGATATAAAATCTTATGACATTTCCGTTTATCCAAACCCCACTACAGAATATTTCAAAATTAGACTCCCCGAAGAATTGGAAGGGTCAAATATAACATTAACAAATATTTTGGGAGAAATAATTCTTGAAAAAGAAATAAATAACTCAAATGAAAAAGTTTATGTTAACAATCTTGCAAAAGGTATTTATTTTTATTCAATAATAAATGCAAACAAATTAATTGAAACTAAAAAACTAATAATTAAATAATATTTCCGGAATATATTTTGCAAATATTATATATTGATAAAAAGTATCGATAATAAAATTTAAATTTATGAAACGAATTAGCTTTATATTATTATTCAGCATTTTTTTTAGCGGAATAGTTTTTTCTCAAGAAACATCAAATAAATTACCTTCTGTTGATATAAAAACATTAACGGGAGAAACTTTTAACACTTCTAAAATTTCAAATGACGGTCCAATATTTATCAGTTTTTGGGCAACATGGTGTAAGCCCTGTATTAAGGAGCTTATAGCCATTGATGAAAACTATGTTGATTGGCAAGAAGAAACAAACCTTAAAGTTTATGCAATATCAATTGATGACACAAAAAGCATGAGTAGAGTTGCCCCATTTGTAAATGGAAGAGCATGGGAATTTGAAGTCCTTTTAGATGCAAACAGCGATTTTAAAAGAGCAATGAATGTTATTAATGTACCTCATTCATTTATTTTAGACAAAAACGGAAAAATTGTTTGGCAACATAGTTCTTATTCTCCTGGCGATGAAGAAGAAATTTATGAAATAATTAAAAAACTTGCTGTAGGAGAAGAAATAAAGCACAAATAAAATTTATAAAATTAAGCCGACTTTTCCGGCTTTTTTCTTTTAACTTTTGACATTTATAATTATGACAAAAAAAATCATAATATTTTTATTATACCTTTCTCCAATAATTTCATTTGCACAAGAGGAAGGAAAAAAAAATTACGGACAAATCCACGGTAATTTTGAAACAATTATTCAAACATATCAAATTGATACAATAATTGGTGTAGATAGTGCTGATGTACCAAATGAAAAAGCCCTTTCAAATTCATATTTGAATTTAACATATACAAAAGGAAAGTTTTCTGCCGGAATCCGTTATGAGGTTTATATGAACACTCTCGAAGGATACGATAAAAGATATAACGGACATGGAATAGCAAACAGATACGCATCTTATACTTCTAATGAACTTGAAATAACTGTAGGTAATTTTTATGAGCAATTCGGAAACGGACTTATTCTTAGAACATACGAAGAAAAAACTCTTGGCATTGATAATTCTTTGGATGGCATTAGATTGAAATATAAACCAATTAAAGGAATTAAACTTACAGGACTCATAGGAAAACAACGATTATATTGGACACATGGCCCTGGTATTATTAGAGGAATTGATGGAGAGATTTCTTTTAATGAAACATTCAAAAAACTGGAAAATAGTAAAACACGTTTTTTAATAGGTGGGAGTTTTGTAAGTAAATATCAAAAAGCTGAAAGCCCAAAATATAATTACCCTGAAAATGTTGGAACTTTTGCCGGAAGATTTAATCTTTCAAGAAATAGCTTTATTTTATCAACAGAATATGCTTACAAAATAAATGACCCATCTTCTGATAATGCAACATTATATAATTATCCAATTTTTAAATCAGGAAATGCCCTTTTTATAAATGCATCTTGGTCTAAAAAAGGTATTGGAATTTTACTCTCAGCATTACGCCTAGACAATATGAGTTTTAGGTCTGACAGAAACGCATCAATAAATGACCTGAGCATCAACTATTTACCTGCCATTGCTAAAACCCACACATACTCATTTCCTGCCATGTATCCATTCTCCACTCAACCAAACGGACAAATTGGATTCAATGCAGAAATATTTTATACTTTTAAAAGAAAAAGTTTGCTTGGCGGAAAATACGGAACTACAGTTAACTTAAATTTCTCTCAAGTTAATTCAATAAAAATAGAAAAAATTAAATATAATGAAGTAGATACTTTAGCACATTACAACGGATACACAACCGACTTGTTTGGTGTTGGAAAAGAACTATATTTTAGAGATTTTAATATTGAATTACACAAAAAAGTTCATAAAAAGTTTAAATTCTCTCTAATTTATATGTATGAAGATTACAATAAAAAAATTATTCAAGGAAAAGACAGTACACTTCATGCTGACATAGGAGTTCTCGATTTTACCTATAAAATTAGCTCTAAACATGCCATAAGAATTGAAACTCAAATTCTTTCTGTAAACAAAAATGGAAGTGGAGAAAAAAATGATTATGGAGATTGGTACACCGGAATGTTAGAATATACATTCTCTCCTCATTGGTTTATTGCAGTTACAGACCAATACAACACAGGAAATACTCATCATAACAGTGCACACTATTACAACTTTTCTGCTGGGTATGTTAAAGGTGCAAATAGAATTCAAGTTGGTTATGGAAGACAAAGAGAAGGAATCGTTTGTGTTGGAGGTGTTTGCAGATTTGTACCTGCTGCCAGTGGTTTCAATTTCACATTAACAAGTTCATTCTAAGTTTTATTATTATTTTAAATTAAAAAAAATGAAAGTCTTTAAAATATTATCAATTCTGTTCATAGCTTTTTTATTTACTTGTAACAAAATTGATATTCCTCTAAAAAAACAAAACAATACATGTGGAATTGATACAGACACTACCCATATAAGAAAAATTTTAGTTGCAGATTATACTGGTCATAAGTGTGTAAATTGTCCGCAAGCAGCTGAAATTTTACATGAAATAAAAAATAAATATTGCGACCATGTTATTCCAATTGCAATTCATGTAAGTAATTTTGCAAGTCCTTCAAACGAACCATTTGATAATGATTACAGAACACTTGCCGGAACAGAGCTAGATGATTTTTTTAAAGTTTCTAATCAGGGGTTGCCTAATGGTCTTATAAACAGAAAAAATTATGGTACAAATTCAAGCCCTTCATACATAGTTAGTAAAGACAATTGGGAAACAAAAGTTAATTTAATATTTAATATCCCACCAGATGTTGATATTTCAATTCAGAGTTCATATGATGAAAATACAAATAAAGTAACGGCAACAATATCAGCAGAGTTTTTATATGATATTGATTATAATTTAAACATTGGTCTATATGTTACAGAAGACAGTATAATAAGTGCTCAAATGTCACTACACGGGATTATTGAAAATTATATTCATAGGCATATGTTAAGGAAAAGCATTTCAGGAGCATTTGGAGAAAATTTTGTTTCTAATGCATCTGAGGGTGATATTATTAACAAATCATATACTTTCCATGTAAATGAAGAATGGGACATTAACCATTGTGAACTTGTTGCATTTATTAGTAATAGAGAAACTAAAGAAATAATTCAAGCCGAATCTGAACATATAATTCATTAAAAAACATACATAACTTTTTTATTTTCAATTTTCTCAAAAAAATATTCAAACTAAAAATAATTACTAACTTTGTTTCCTAATTATTTTTTCATTATGAATATTCAATTTAGTTTTATAGATGTTTTTATAATAGTTGTATTATTATGGGCAACATACAAAGGAATTAAAAGAGGTCCTGTTGTTCACGCATTGTCCCTTCTTGTTATTATTGTTGGAATTGCATTGTTTGGATTAATGTCTGAAAGTATTGCTGATTTTATAAGAGACAGAGCAACAGTTAGACTTGAAAATTTACATCAAATCATTTTTATTATTCTGTTTTCAGCTACAATTTGGCTTTCAAATCTTATTGCCAACAAAATTGAAGCAGCTGGAACAAACACCAAAGGTTTTGCAAACATTTCATTAGGAATATTAACTAGTATTATAAAATATATCTTCCTTTTAAGTATCTTTTTACTTTTTTTTGATAAAATCGACACTGGTTATGACTTATTAAGTTCAACAGAAAAAAATAAAACAATAATGTATAAACCTATTAAAAATATTGCCCCTTCAACTATAAAAACTATTTCTTTCTTAAAAGATTAAATATAAAATTTCATTTGTCCCTTTTCTGATTAAGGATATTATTTACCTTTGCAAAAAAAATATCTAAATGAACTTTGTTGAAGAAATTACAAAAAGAGGTATGCTTCATAACATCATGCCTGGCACCGAAGAAATGCTAAAAGACGGACAAGTATCAGCCTATGTTGGTATTGACCCCACAGCAGACTCACTTCATATCGGCCACCTGGTAAGTGTTATGCTATTAAAACATTTCCAATTGGCAGGACATAAACCAATTGCTCTTATAGGTGGAGCAACAGGAATGATTGGAGATCCTTCGGGGAAATCACAAGAAAGAAACTTATTAGACCTGAAAACTCTAAGACACAATCAAGAAGCAATAAAAAAACAATTAAGTAAATTTTTAAATTTCTCTAATGAAATTGAAAATAATGCAATTCTTGTAAACAATTATGACTGGATGAGTAAGTTCAGTTTTTTGGATTTTATTAGAGACGTTGGAAAACATATTTCTGTAAATTACATGATTGCAAAAGATTCTGTTAAAAAACGAATGCTTGGTTCAGAAGATAAAGATGCAGAAGGATTATCATTTACAGAGTTTAGTTACCAATTAGTACAAGGATATGATTTCTTACATCTATACAAAGAACATAATTGCAAATTACAAATGGGCGGTTCAGATCAATGGGGAAATATTACCACAGGAACTGAGCTTATTAGAAGAATTCAACAAGGCAAAGCTTATGCTCTTACAAGTCCATTAATTACAAAAGCAGATGGCGGAAAATTTGGAAAAACTGAAAGTGGAAACATATGGTTGGATCCAAAAAAAACTTCGCCATATGAGTTTTACCAATTTTGGATTAACACTTCTGATGAAGATGCTGAAAAGTATTTAAAAATATTTACCGTTATTGACACAAATGAAATTAAGGACATAATAAAAGAACACAAAGAAGCACCTTATGCAAGAATATTACAAAACAAACTTGCAGAAGAAATAACAGTTATGGTTCATAGCAAGAAAGATTTAGATACTTCTGTTGCTGCATCTAAAATGTTATTTGGAAAAGGTACGAAAGAGCAACTCGAATCTTTAAATGACAATACTTTTAATGCTGTTTTTTCTGGTGTACCAAAATTTAAAATAAATAAAGAAGTTATTTCAAAAGGAATAAATATTTTTGATTTACTTGCAGAAGAAACTCAAATTTTCAAATCAAAAGCAGAGGTAAGAAGGTTAGTAAAAGATAAAGGTTTGAGCTTAAATATGGAAAAATTCACAAATTCTGATACACTTATAACTGACCAATATCTTTTAAACAATAAATACATAGTGATAAGGCAAGGGAAGAAAAAATATTCAATTATTACTACATAGTTATTAAAGAAACTTAAAATAAAAAAAAATGGATTCATTCTGGAATAGTTCAAATATGCTTAGAATATTTATGAAATGGAAATTTCATATTTTAATAATTACATTCTTAGGAATGATTATTATTGGAGCTTCAACTTATTTAATAAAACCAAAATACAAGTCGAGTGCTATTGTCTATCCTATTAATTTAAGTCAATATTCCGACGAAGAATATTCTGAGCAAATGATTCAAATGTTAAACTCTAGAAATATTGCAGATAGTATTATAAAAAAATATAATCTTCCAAAACACTACGAAATTGATACTGCATATAAACATTTTAAAACTTTAATATATGGAGAATACAGTGAAAATGTTTCAATTTCAAAAACACAATACGATGCTGTTCAAATTAAAGCACTTGATACAAGTCCGGATACAGCAGCTTTAATTGTTAACTCTATAATATATTTCTTCAATTCTAAAGTTAGAGAATTACATAGATCAAAAGAAAAAGAAGCTATGAACATTTACCATACTGAGATGAATAAGTGGAAAAATATGGCAGACTCAATAAATCGGGAGATTGAGAAAGTTTCAGAAAGAAATAATAAGTTTTATTCTAATGGTATTCAAAAAGTATATAACAATAATTTAAAAACCACAAGTCAGAATGCAACTTATAACAAAACAATTAAATCTCAATTGATAACTTTAAACAATAATGGAGGAAAATTACTCAATCTAGAAATTGAATATATTGATGCTTTAGATAAATATAATAAAAATAAAGTAAAATACAATATTCATTTAAGAAAGTATTTAAAAGAAATCACATATTCAAGTGTAGTTACAAGCCCTTATCCTGCAGATAAAAAATCTTCTCCTAAAAGAATAGTAATAACTTTAATGGGCGGTTTTTCGGTTTTTATTCTCCTAATTTTCATAATAGGTTTTATTGAAAATAAAAAGAAAAATATTTAATTTTTTTAAATGTATAAAACCAAAACATTTCTTCTTTATATTATTGCAATAATATATATTATCGCAAGTGCCTATTTTATTGCAAAAGAAGATGTCTTATTTGTAACACTTATAAATATAATACCTTTTATTTTAATTTTGGTTTATATAACAGTTATTTCTTTAGACAAACTTTTATTTTTAATTATTTTTCTCACACCTATTTCTATTCCTGCAACATATTTTATTCCAGGACTTGAGAACAACATAAGTTTACCCGTAGAACCACTACTCTTTGGTGTTTTAATTCTTTTTATTGTAAAATTATTATTTGAAAAAAAATACGACAAAAACATATTTAAACATCCTATTGCAATTGCTATATTTATAAATATTATTTGGATGTTTGTTACATCTATAAGTAGCACAATGCCAATTGTATCCTTTAAATTTCTTCTATCCAGAATGTGGTTTTTAGCAACTTTCTTTTTTTTAGCTGCACACTTATTTAAAGACATAAAAAACATTTACACATATCTTTGGCTTTTTATAATAGGTTTTTCAATAGTTGTAATATATGCTCTATATTCGCACAGTATTGTTGGACTATTTAATCAAAAAGCATCAAATCAAGCAGTTAGACCATTTCTTCCAGACCACACATCTTATGCTGCTATAATTGCAATGCTTATTCCATTTGTGATTGGAATGTTTGGGATAAAAAGGTTTAATAAGTTAAAACGCTGGCTTTTTGCAATTACTTTGTTTATTTTATTTATCGGTATTATTTTTTCATATACTCGAGCTGCATGGCTAAGCTTAATTGGAGCTCTGTTTGTATATTTAATAATGCTTTTTAAAATAAAATTTAAAATCATACTCCTAACTACAATTTCAATAATTGCAATATTTTTTACTTTTAAAACACAAATTTTTATCTCTCTTGAAAGAAACAACCAAGATTCAAACGACAATTTTACAGAACACATAGAATCTATGTCAAACATATCAACAGATGCCTCAAATTTAGAAAGAATAAACAGATGGAACTCTGCAATAAGAATGTTTAAAGATAAACCTATTTTTGGTTTTGGTCCTGCAACATATATGTTTAAATATGCTCCTTATCAACTTGCATCAGAAAAAACAATTATAAGTACAAATTCCGGAGATGTTGGCAATGCACATAGCGAGTATTTAGGTCCTTTATCTGAATCCGGTCTATTTGGATTTTTAAGCATTATTCTAGTCTTTATTCTTACAGGATATACTGCAGTTAATTTATACAACAAAAGTACAAATACTGAAATAAAGCTACTTGTAATGGTTCTATTTTTAGGTCTTATTACATACTATATACACGGAGTTCTGAACAATTTCTTAGATTTAGTGAAAAATTCTGCTATTTTTTGGGGGTTTACAGCTGCTATTCTAGCTTTAGATCTCTACCACAACAAAAAAAACATTTCATAATTCCTCCTTCCCAATAAATATATTTAACAAAATCCTTGTTTAGAATCAATCTAAATTCATATATTTGCATACTATTTATAAACAGACTTATTAAACATAACAATTTAAAAACAATGAAATATAGTTTAGAACAAATACTAACAGTTCTCTCTGAAATAAAAGACCCTGATAGCGGAAAAGATTTAATTAGTTTAAATGCAATTGAATCACTAGTTTCAGAAGATAACAAAATCTCATTTTCAATTAATTTACCAAAAAATCCTTTTTTAAAATCTATTGAAAAAGCATGTATAAAAACTATTGCATCTAAACTTTCAGAAGATGTAAAAGTTGAAATTAAACCTGCAATTAAAAAAATTGACTTCAAAAAGATTTCATTTGGTAGGACTGACGAACAAAAAATCCTTCCTGGTGTAAAGAATATTTTGGCAGTTGCCTCTGGAAAAGGAGGAGTTGGAAAATCAACAGTTTCAGTAAATCTTGCAATAGCCTTAGCTAAAACAGGAGCAAAAGTTGGTCTTTTAGATGCAGATGTTTACGGTCCTTCCATTCCAAAAATGTTAGGAGTTGAAGATGCTAGACCGGAAATTAAAAAAATAAATGGAAAAGATATTATTGTTCCTATTGAAAAACAAGGAATAAAAATGCTTTCAATAGGTTTCTTTGTAAAACCTGAAGACGCACTAATTTGGAGAGGAGCAATGGCAACAAGTGCCATTAACCAGTTTGTTAAAGATGCTGACTGGGGAGAATTAGATTATTTTTTAATTGATTTACCACCCGGAACAGGAGATATTCATTTAACAATAGTTCAAGCAATGCCGGTTACTGCAGCAGTTATTGTAAGCACACCTCAACAAGTTGCACTAGCAGATGCACTCAGAGGTGTTAGTATGTTTAGAGCAGAAAAAATTGAAGTCCCAATTATTGGGTTTATCGAAAATATGGCTTGGTTTACACCAGAGGAACTTCCTGAAAATAAGTATTATATATTTGGGAAAGATGGTTTAAAAGATTTAGCTTTCAGAATGGACATTCCATTATTAGGACAAATCCCTATTGTTCAGAGCATTAGAGAAGCCGGAGATGAAGGAAAACCGGTATCACTAGACGAAACAACCCCAATGGGCAAAGCATTTAACGATTTAGCAAAAGAAATAGCAATTAAAATTGAAGAAAGAAATGCAAATTTAGATCCAACAAAAAAAGTAGAAATTGACCCAGATGCAAGTTGTTCTGCATAAAACAAATAATTAAATATATATCTTCATCATAAAATAAGAAATAATGGATGAAACAAAAAAGAAAACTTATATTAAAAGAATTCTTAAAGTTCTTGAATTAGTAAGACCTTATTTGAATTCAGATGGTGGAGATATTGAATTTGTGAGTTTACAAGAAGACCTAACTGTTCACGTAAAACTTGTTGGTGCATGTGGAACGTGTCCTATGAGTATTCAGACACTAAAATTTGGAGTAGAGAATGCACTTCGAAATGCAATTCCTGAAATCAAAGAAGTTGTTGCAGTTTAAAAAATTATCCTTACCTTTGGTTAAAAACAAAGAACTTATGCTAAACAAAGAAGATTTTATGGCAGAAGCCATCAAGTTATCCAGAGAAAGTGTAAAAAATGGAGGTGGTCCTTTTGGTGCTGTAATTGTAAAAAACAATAAAATAATTGCTACAGCAAGCAATCGTGTAACTATTGACAATGACCCTACTGCTCATGCAGAAGTTTCAGCAATTAGAATAGCAGCAAAAAAACTTAATACTTTTGATTTATCTGGTTGTGAAATTTACACTTCTTGTGAACCTTGTCCAATGTGCTTTGGTGCAGTTTACTGGGCAAGGTTAGATAAATTATACTTTGGAAACTCAAAAAATGACGCGAAAAATATTGGATTTGACGATTCTTTTATTTATGAGGAAATTGACTTGCCATTTAACAAAAGAAAAATTCCCAACATTCAACTTATGAAGAATGAAGCAATAAAAGCATTTAAAGATTGGGAAAACAAAAAAGACAAAATTGAATATTAATGTTTTTTATACTATCTAAAACTCTATCTTTTTTATTATCACCTCTACTGTGGATAGTTTTAATTTTATTTTTAGGCATTATAGCAAAACACAGAAAGAAGAAAAAAAAGCTACTAATAACAGCTTTGTTTCTTCTTTTCTTCTTTTCAAATAGTTTTATTTTCTCTATAATAAAATCTACAATTGACACAGAAGCAATAAAATATGAAAATCTTAAAAAACAATACGAATATGGAATTGTTCTTGGGGGATTTTCATCATACGACAAAGACTTCAACAGATTAAACTTTCATAAAGCATCTGACAGACTCTGGCAAGCAATACTTCTTTACAAAAAGCATAAAATAAATAAATTTCTTATAAGTGGAGGTTCAGGAAAACTTTTTAATAATAAGTATAAAGAAGCAGATTTTATTAAATCTTACTTAATTTCAATTGGTGTTCCTAAAGTTGACATATTAATTGAAAATAAATCTGAAAATACTTTTGAGAATGCTATTAATTCAGTTAAAATTTTAAAACAGGAAAAAAACTATAAATATTTACTAGTTACATCTTCTTTACACACACTAAGAGCAAAAAAATGTTTTGAAAAAGCAGGATTAAAAGTTGATGTTTTCCCTACAAATTATATTTCATATAAAAACTTAAACTTTAATGATTATTTAATTCCAAATTCAGCAGTATTATTTTCTTGGAACGAATTAATACATGAGATAACCGGATTGACAATATATAAGATTTCAGGAAAAATTTAATTGCTTTTCAATATTAATAGTTGGAGATATAATGATATTTTCATATTTTAGCAATCAGAAACAAATTCTCATGACAAAAATAAACAAAATACTTATTGCTAACAGAGGAGAAATTGCTGTTAGAGTTATTCGTTCTGCAAAGGAACTTGGGATTAAAACAGTTGCTGTTTATTCAGAAGCAGATAGAAATTCTCCACACGTTAAATATGCTGATGAAGCTGTTCTATTAGGACCTGCTGCCTCTGCTGACTCTTATCTTCTTGGAGATAAAATTATAGATTTTTGTAAAAAATTAAATGTTGATGCTATACATCCTGGTTATGGATTTCTTTCAGAAAATGCAGATTTTGCTCAAAAAATTTCTAATGCAGGAATAATTTTCATTGGCCCGGAGCCAGAAGCTATTCGTTTAATGGGCGATAAACTTAAGGCCAAAGAAACGGTTAAAGAATACAACATTCCAATGATTCCGGGAACTGCCAATGCAATTACGAACATTGAAGAAGCAAAGGTTATTGCAAAAAAAATAGGATATCCAATTTTAATAAAAGCCGCGGCAGGAGGTGGAGGAAAGGGGATGCGTTCAGTTTTCAACCCTGACAATTTTGAAGAACAAATGAAACTTGCCGTGAATGAAGCAACTTCTGCTTTTGGAAATGGCTCAGTTTTTATTGAAAAGTTTTTTACTTCTCCTCGACATATTGAAATTCAAATAATGGCAGATAATTTTGGTAACACTGTATATATGTTTGAGAGAGAATGCTCTATTCAAAGAAGGCATCAAAAAGTTATTGAAGAAGCTCCTTCTGCAATTTTAACACCTGCGCTTAGAGAAAAAATGGGAAAAACGGCTGTTAATGTTGCAAAATCTTGTAATTATTCCGGAGCAGGCACAGTTGAGTTTCTTTATAATGATGGAAATTTTTACTTTCTTGAAATGAACACTCGCCTTCAAGTTGAACATCCTGTTACTGAACTAATTACAGGCATTGATTTAGTAAAAGAACAAATAAGAGTTGCCGAAGGAAAAGAACTAAGTTTTTCACAGGAAGATTTAAAAATTAACGGACATGCAATTGAGTTACGTGTGTATGCTGAAGATCCTAAAAATAATTTCATGCCTGATATTGGAAAATTAGAAACTTACCAAAAACCCGAAGGCATTGGAGTTAGGGTTGATGATGGTTTTGAAGAAGGAATGACTATTCCTATTTATTACGATCCTATGATTTCTAAACTTTGCACCTATGGCAGAACACGTGAAGAGGCAATGCAGCGTATGATAAGAGCTATTGATGATTTTAAAATCATTGGAATTCAAACAACTCTTCCATTTGGAAAATATGTTATGCAACACGAAGTTTTTAAATCAGGAAACTATAGTACAGCATTTGTAAATGATTATTTTTCTCCTGAAAAACTTTCTGTTTCAGAAGCATCAGACGAGGAAATAATTGCAGCAATTTTTGCTGTGAAAATAACTGATGAAAACAAACATAAAGTTATAACACAGACATCAAACATAAAATCTAACTGGAAACTAAAGAGGACGTAAAATTATTCTTCTATTTTTAATTTTATTTGCTTAATTTTTCTATTGTCTGACGATTCAATCGTAAAGTTGTATTTGCCAATCTTTATAAGTTTGCCTTTTTTGGGTATTTCTCCTAGTTTTTCAAGTATAAGCCCTGCTAATGAATCAGACTCTCCTCTCATTGTTTCAAAAATATCTTCTTTAATTTCTAAAACTTTATAAAAATCATTTAATAAAATTTTCCCATCAAAGATATAGTTTTTTTTATCTATTTTTTTAAACAAATTTTCTTCTGTGTCTTTCTCATCACTAATTTCACCAACAATTTCCTCAATAATATCTTCCATTGTTGCAATTCCTAGAAATCCTCCATATTCATCAGTAACAATAGACATATGCATTTTTTTAAGTCTAAAATCTTCAAGTAAATCATTAATTTTCATTGTTTCCGGAACATATAAAGGTGAATTTATATGTTTTTGCCATTCGTAATTTTCTATATCAATGTTTGCTAATAAATCTTTTATTAAAAGAACCCCTTTAATGTTATCATGATTTTCTTCATAAATTGGAATTCTAGAAAAACCAGATTCTATAATTAACGATTTTAATTTGTTAAAACTAAAATTAATATCAGCAGCAACAACATCAACTCTTGGCTTCATAACTTCTTTAACATCAATACTTCCAAAAGTAACAATTCTTTCAAGTATGGTTTTATCTTGTTTAATATCAGCCTCTGTAAGTTCAAGGGCATCAGATAAATCCTCTACGGAAATATTCTGTTTCATTTTCAATCTTTTATTTACAAAAGATGTAGATTTTATAAGAATATTACTTACGGGAGAGAATAGTTTCATTGAAATTGACAAAGGTATTGCAGTAAAATAGGCAAATTTAAGCGATGCTTCTGTTGCATATACTTTTGGAATTATTTCTCCAAATAACAACAGAAGAAAAGTAATTACAACTACCTGTATTAAAAAAGTTGCCCAAGCTGGTGTTTCTGAAAAATCAAAAGCACTATTCATGACATACGCAGAAAGCATAACTATTCCGACATTTATAAAATTATTTGCAATTAAAATTGTTGCTAAAAGTTTTTGTGGTTTTTTTAACAAATTCAAAATGTAATTACTTTTTTTAGAATCTGCTTCTTTCAAGATATTTTTATTTGAAGGAGAAAGAGAGAAAAAAGCTACTTCTGAACCTGATACTAATGCAGAAGAAAAGAGAAGAACAACAATCCCTAGTATTCCAAAATATATGGTTGAAGTTATTTCGTTTAAAACTACACTAAGATTAATAAGGTTTAATAGAGGCTCGGGGTCCAAGTTAAAAGGTTTTTAGTTATTAATAAAAGAAAGATATTGTTCGGAAACAATATCTTTCTTCAAAAATTGCAATTTATTAAAAGGGTAAGTCATCAACATCCTCAAAACTTTCAGTTTCAGGTTCTTGTATATTTGGTTTTGAAACATCTTTAGCGTCAGGTGCTTGGTATTTGGGTTTATCACTATCTTCTCTACTATCAAGCATTGTTAATTCTCGGCATAAAATCTCTGTAAAATATTTAGTTTCTCCATCTTTTTCATATTTTCGGTGCGTAAGTTTTCCTTCAACATAAAGTTTAGAACCTTTTTTTACATACTTTTCTACAACTTTTGCCAGACCTCTCCACACAACAATACTGTGCCATTCCGTATTTGTTACACGTTCTCCATCTTTATTTTTGTATGTTTCATTTGTTGCAATTCTAAATTTTGCAACTGGCACATCTTCTTTTACATAAGTTACTTCCGGGTCGTTACCCACATTTCCGATAAGAATTACTTTATTTACTGACATAATAGAATTATTTTAATTATAAACTTGATTTCAAAATTCAAATTTATACATTTTTATTATAACTAAATAGGTTTTATGAAAAATAAAATAAAATTAGTCTGTAAATACACCAATTGTATCTAATTTTAGAAAAGGAGTTTTATCGAGATTACTTCTATTTAAGTCTCTATCAATCATAAAAAACTCAAACATAATGGAATCATACAATAAAGTATCATTTTTATATGAAAAAGTTAAATCTATATAAACATCTGCAATTAATGTTTTATTTTGTCCGAGTGGTCTTATGTCCGGAATTATTGAATTATATCTGTCAAATGAATCTACAATTATAGTATCTCCATTTTTAATCTCATAAAGAATTGAGAAGAAGTTATTAATATACATTGAGTCAACATCCAGCCCAATTTCTTCTTCGGGTTGAAGTCCAACATTTCCATCTCCATCAATTAGTCCGAATTTTAATTTATAGGCTTTTACTTTAAAGGTATCGCTTCCAAGTATTTCATATGCATCGAAAAGTTTAACTTCTTTAAAATCTATTTCAGGTATTTCTGAATAAGAGGGAGGTTTCGGGCATGCGAACAGAAACGATATCCCTAGTAATAGGAAGAAAATTTTTTTTATATTTTTAAAATTAAGTTTCAAAATTTTTATTTATTTCTAAAAAATAGTTTTAAAGGTACTCCCGTGAAATTATAATGTTCTCTTAATTTATTCTCCAAATATCTTTTGTATGAGTCTTTTATATATTTTGGAAAATTGCAAAAGAAAGCAAATGTTGGCGAATAAGTTGGTAATTGTGTAACGAATTTTATCTTAATATATTTTCCTTTGTGTGAAGGTGGTTGAAAATTTTCTATCTCCTTAAGCATAACAGTATTAAGCTCAGGAGTTGGTATTTTTCTTTTCCTATTTTCATTTACTTCAATTGCTGTTTCTAAGGCCTTAAAAATTCTTTGTTTTGTTAGTGCAGAAACAAAAAGTATAGGAACATCGTTAAAAGGAGCTAATTTTTGTCTAATTTCTTCTTCAATCTTTTTAATTGTATTTGTTTCTTTTTCTGCAAGATCCCATTTATTCATTAATACAACAACTCCTTTGCTGTTTTTTTGTATTAAATTGTAAATTGCTAAATCTTGGGCTTCTACACCTCTCTGAGCATCAATCATTAACAAGCAGACATCGGAATTTTCAATTGTCCTTATTGCTCTCATAACTGAGTAAAATTCAATATTTTCTGAAACTTTTGCTTTTTTTCTTATACCTGCTGTATCAACTAGAATAAAATCATGCCCAAACTTATTATAGTGAGTATTAATAGAATCTCTTGTTGTTCCTGAAATAGAGGTTACAATATTCCTGTCCTCTCCTATTAGTGAATTTATTAATGATGATTTTCCTGCATTTGGTCTTCCTACAACAGCAAAACGTGGAAGTTCGCTTTCTTCTTGAAATTCTTCTCTTTCTGGAAATGCTTTTACAAGCTCATCTAACATATCGCCAGTTCCGGAACCGTTTATTGAAGAAATATTATATAATTCAGGCAATCCTAGTTTATAAAAAATATTTGCATCATATTGCAATGCGGAATTATCAACTTTATTAACTAATAAAAATATTGGTTTTTTAGTTTTCCTCAATATTTTTGCAACAGATTCATCTAAATCTGTAATCCCTGTCATCACATCTACAACAAACATAATAACATCTGCTTCTTCAATTGCAATAATTACTTGTTTTCTAATTTCTTCTTCAAAAACATCATCTGAGCCTTTCACATATCCTCCTGTATCAATTAAGGAAAACTCAACTCCATTCCAAATAGACTTGCCATAATGTCTATCTCTGGTTACTCCACTTGACTCATGAATTATGGCTTTTCTTTCTTGTATTAACCGATTAAAGAGTGTCGATTTTCCAACATTTGGTCTTCCTACTATTGCTGCTATATTACTCATCTGTTTTTAATATTTTTTGCAAAGGTATTATTTTATATCAAGCCGTCCTTATTAATAAGAAAATTACATACTTAATATTGCCCAAATAACATAAGTTAAATAAAAAAAGACTAATGCTCCTCCAAAAAGTTTACCTACTTTCCATTTGTTTAGTATGAACAAAACAAAAACAATAAAAACTGATACCAATAAAAAATAAACTGATAATTGAAGCCCTGCAACATCAATCTTCATTTCGCCGCCAGTTGAAAGTACAATAACTAAAAACGGAAGTCCCAAACCTACAAGAATATCAAAAATATTTGAGCCAACAGCATTGCTTATTGCCATTCCTCCTCTCCCTTGCTTTGCAACAATTACTGATGAAAGTAAGTCTGGCACAGATGTTCCAATTGCTAAAACTGTAACTGCTATAATTATTTCAGGAATATGTAAGATATGTGAAATATAAACTGCACTATCAACAAGTAGCCAACTTATTCCGGCAATTATTAAAATTGAGATAAAAAAAGTTGCCCAATAATATTTTTTTTTCGGATAAATTATTCTTAATAATAAATCAAAAGGAAACATTATTTTTTGAAAAAAATTCTTTTTGGTCTTAGTGTTTATTTTTTGATCTTCTTTTGTTTCTCCTGGATCTGAATATTTGAACATCTTTTTCCAAAAAACTACAACAAAAACATATATTCCATAAACCGCTAGAAATAGCAATGCTTCATAAATAGTTATTTTTCCATCGTATAAAGTAACTAGCAACATTACAATTGAAATAATGTAAAAAAACAAATCTCTCACAACAGATTGCCATGCAATAACAGCCTTTCTTACAAATGCTGCGGCTCCGGTAATTGCTAAAATATTAAATAGTGCAGAACCAACAATATTTCCAATTCCTATTGCTTCGTGGTTTCCGTCAGGGCGAATTAAGGCAAAAATAGCAACAAATAATTCAGGTGCACTTGACCCAACAGCCATAAGTGTTGCTCCTGCAGCATCAGATGACATCTTTAATTTACTTGCAATTTCATCTAGCGATTCTACAAAATAATCATCAACAACTTTTGCAAGTATATAGAATGATACAAGCAAAATTAATAAATAAACTACTATCATATTTTTTATTTAAAACTTTCTACAATGCCAGTAATTTCTTCAACTTTTTCAGCAAGTAAATTCTTAGATTTTGCTTCAACCAGCATTCTTAAATATGGTTCGGTGTTGGAAGGACGAATATTGAACCACCAATCTAGATATTCTACTCTATATCCGTCAAAATCAAAAAATGCATCAGGTTTTTCTTTGTTTAAATAAAAATCTTTAACAGCATCCATTGCTTCTTTCTTTTTATCAAGCCTAAAGTTTATCTCTCCAGAGTTTTCATATGCTTCAATTTTTGATATCATTTCAGAAACACTTATTCCTTTTCTATTGTTTTCAGCAATAACATCTAAAAAAATCAAAGTTGCCAATATTCCGGAATCAGAATAATAAAAATCTCTAAAATAATAATGCCCAGCAAGTTCTCCTCCAAAAACACCATCAATTTCTCTCAATTTAACAGCTGCATATGCCCTGCCTACTCTCCACATTTCTTTTTCAAACCTATCTCCTATATATTCTGCAACAGCTTTTGAAGTTCTGATGTCTTGCAAAAATTTCCCTTTTTCGTCTTTATAATAATCTGCCAAAACAGCAATCATTAAATCTGGTGATATAAATTTCCCTGTTTCATCAGTAAACATAACTCTGTCAGCATCTCCGTCAAAAATAATTCCAATATCTGCATTTTGTTTTTTCACAAGTTTTTGAAGATCAACAATATTTTCCGGCACTAAGGGGTTTGCTTCGTGGTTTGGAAATGTTCCGTCAAGTTCGTCAAAAATATATTTTGGTTTATCTTCCAGCAAATCTTTAATTAGTAATGCAGCCATTCCGTTTGAACAATCAATTGCAACATTCAAATCAGAAATATCTGGGACATAACTTTTTAAAAAGTCCAAATATTTTTCTTTCTGCGGATATTCAATTATTTTCCCTTTATTTTTATTTACAATAACTTCTTCATTTTTCATCAAATCTTCTAAATCCTTTAAGCCAGAATCGTATCCAACCGGCAAAGCATCTGTTTTGGAAATTTTCATTCCATTATATTCCTTTGAATTGTGAGAAGCTGTTATCATAACAGAAGCATCAAACTTATGCTTTGCAGTTATGAAATACACCATTGGAGTTGTAGATAATCCGAGATTATAAACATCTGCTCCGGCATCATTTATTCCTTCACATAAATATTCAAAAATCTCAGGTGAAGAAGTTCGAACATCTCTTCCCACAAGTATTTTTTTTGTATCTAAAAGTTGTGGAAGAAAAAAGCCGACCTTATAAGCGTCATTTTTATTAAAGTCCTTGTTATATACTCCTCTGATATCATAGGCATGAAAAGCTTTCATTTTTTTATTTTTAGAATTAAAATGCCAAAGTTAAAAAAAAAAACAAAAGGTATCAAATATTAGAATTATTTGGTTTTTATTGGTTATTCATTTATTAATATTTACTTTTGTTATTTATTTTTAATCAAAAAAACTTTAAAAGATATGTTTAAAAAAATTATGATTTTAGTAGCAGTTGTTTTAACAACTTATTCTTTAAATGCACAAATGTTTCAAAAAGGAGACAAAGCTCTAAATGTAGGAATTGGAATAGGTTCAAGTTATGGACACTCTCTTGCTCCCATACCTTCTTTTAATGCAAGTTTTGAAGCCGGAATAGTTGACATTCCAAATGTTGGAGTTGTTGGAGTTGGAGGTTTTGGTTCTTTCAGAACATCATGGAGCAATTACAGTTCATACAAATATACTTATACTAGAACTATTGCAGCTGCAAGAGGTGTTTTTCATCTTGGTTTCTTTGATACCGGCGATTTTGATTTATATGCAGGCTTAAATGCAGGCTTGAGATTTTGGAGTTATTCCTACACAAATAGCTATGCAACAGGAGGATCTGGCTCAACTTTTATTCATGCTGAATTTATTGGTGCACGTTGGATACCAAATGACAAATTTGGTTTTTTTGCTGAACTAGGATATGGAATTTCAACTCTTAAAGCAGGAGTTACATTAAAATTCTAAATCCTTTTTTTGCATAAAAGAACTTATTAAAACAAGGCATATTATATGATAATGTGTCTTTTTTATTTATATACAATTTTTTTATTTAAATTTGGCATTTAAGAATTTATTATAGTGTAAGTTTATGAAAGATATTATTCCCGCAATAGAAAAAGACCTTTTGAGCTCAGAACTCACAAAAGATAAATTTATGCGTCGAACAAATTTCGGAGATAATGAAATATATATATGCACAGCACATGATTCTCCCAATATCATGAAAGAAATTGGAAGATTACGTGAACATGCTTTTAGAATTGCCGGAGGTGGAACCGGAAAAGAAACCGATATTGATTCTTATGATACTGCCCAAACCCCATATAAGCAACTAATTATTTGGGATAGCGAAGATAAAGAAATAACAGGCGGTTATAGATTTATAGACCTTAGTGAATTATCTGACGAAAAAAGAAAAAACATAAAACTTGCAACCCAAGGATTACTTAATTTCTCAGATGAATTTATTGATGATTATATGCCTTATATGGTTGAACTTGGGCGTTCTTTTATCCAGCCAAACTTTCAGTCAGGAAGTGCAACAAGAAAAGCACTTTTCGCATTAGACAACTTATGGGATGGCCTAGGGGCTCTTATGCACAGAAACCCAAGGTTAAAATACTTTTTTGGAAAAGTTACTATGTACACAAATTATGACAAGTTTGCTAGAGATTTGATTTTATATTTTTTAAAACTCCATTTTGGAAAAAACAATAAACTTGTATATCCTAAAAACCCTTTGCCCTACCACCACAACGAAAAAGATTTAAAAAAATATTTTATTGATGATGATTTTGATAAAAATAAAAAAATACTCTCAAAAGAAGTAAGAGCAAGAGGAGAAAATGTACCTCCTTTAATAAATTCATACATGAGCCTATCAAGAAGTATGAAGAGTTTTGGAACGTCCATCAATACAAACTTTGGAGATGTTGAAGAAACAGGTATCTTAATAACTATGGATGATATTTATGAAAGCAAAAAAAGGCGACATCTCGAATATTAGTACTTCCCTTTAATTTTAAGTTTTTAAATATTACACAATTTGTTGGTTGATTATACCAGTTTGTCTGGACAAACCATCCTTTTATTTTTCAACACAATTTATGAAATTTAATAATTCAAACTAATGTTTTTAAGAATAGAGAAACTAAAAAGTGAAAAAAATCAAAAATTAATGTTACCGTTACACGTTAAAACGTAGCACGATTCATAGCAAATTATTACTTTTAACAGATTTTAACAAAGTATGATTGCCCTAGTTCATTGGTTTTTAGTTTTTAAAATCGTGAACTTATATATCTTTGTACGCAACAAAAAAAACATGGAAATATTAAGAACCAAAAATGTTGTAAAACAATTTGAAAACCACAGAGCTTTATCAGAAGTAAGTATTTTGGTAGAAGAAGCTTCTGTTTTTGGATTATTAGGACCAAATGGTGCCGGAAAAACAACATTAATTAGAATAATTAATCAAATTACTGCACCAGACAGCGGAGAAATTTTTTTATTTGGTGAAAAACTAAAACCCGAACATATAAAAGACATCGGTTACCTCCCAGAAGAAAGAGGATTGTACAAAAAAATGAAAGTTGGTGAACAGGCTATGTATTTTGCACAATTAAAAGGCATGACAAGGCGTGATGCAAAATCAAATTTAAAAAAACTTTTTGAAAAATTTGAAATTAATGAATGGTGGGATAAAAAAGTTGAAGAGCTTTCAAAAGGAATGCAACAAAAAGTCCAATTTATAACAACAATAGTTCATAAACCAAAATTACTAATTTTTGATGAACCTTTTAGTGGTTTTGACCCAATAAATACAGATATTCTTAAAAATGAAATCCTTGCATTAAAGAAAAAAGGGTCATCAATTATTTTTTCAACCCACAATATGGCATCAGTTGAAGAAGTTTGTGACCATATTGCTTTAATCAATAATTCACACAAAGTTTTAGATGGAAAAGTTTCTGATATTAAAAATGATTTTAAATCAAACATTTTTGAAATAGTTTTTGAAGGAAACTTTAATAAACTTGCTGCTAGCTTAACTGCCGACTATAAAATGGTTGAAAACAGCCAAAAAAATGGGCAATCAACTTTGAAAGTAAAAATTTTAAATGACTTAACATCAAACGATTTACTTTCAAGAATGCTCCAATTTGGAAAAATTATTTCTTTTAATGAATATATTCCTTCAATGCATGATATTTTTATAAAAGCTGTAAGCGGTAATAATTAATAATTAAACCATATGGTTTTAAAAAACCACAAGGTCTTTATACCAAAAAACATGAACAAAATACCTCTAATAATAACAAGAGAATATCTGACAAGAGTTAAGAAAAAATCCTTCATTATAATGACATTTGTTGGACCAATTTTAATGGGAGCACTATTTGCAGCTCAATTTTGGTTTATGACAATGGACGACAATTCTAAAAAAACTATTGCTATTTATGACAAAACAGGAAAATACACACAAGCCTTTGAAAATTCGGAAACTTTAACTTACAGATTTGTTAACGAGAAAAATGCTGAGAAAAGAAAAGATGAGTTTCGTAAGTCAGGAAACTATGCAATGCTATCAATACTAGACACTTTGAGTAATGAATTTATTTTGTATTCAGAAAAAAGTCCTGATTTAGATGTTAAAATGCAACTATCAAAAAATATTGAAACATTTTTAGAAGAAAAAAACTATAAAAAACTGGGAATTAATAAGGAAGATATAGATGCAGCAAAGGTTTCTGTTAATATTGAAACAATTACATTAACAGATGACGGAGAAAAAGATAGCTCAGCAGAATTGCCAATAGGAATAGGCTTTGTTGCTGCAATAATTATTTATATGTTTATTTTCATGTACGGAGTGCAAGTTATGCGGGGGGTAATTGAAGAAAAAGTAAACAGAGTAGTTGAAGTTTTGATTTCATCAGTAAAACCTTTTCAATTAATGGCAGGAAAAATTATTGGTATTGCCCTTGTTGCCCTAACACAATTCCTCCTGTGGGCAGTTTTAACAGGAGTTATTGTTATTGGAATTAGCCTTATTTTTAGTTCAGAAATGAATCCAGAACAGATTGACATTAGTCAAATTCAAAATATATCGTCCGAACAACTTCCTAATTTTGCAAACAATGATAAATTATCTGAAACTTTTGTTCAAATAATGAATTTCAATTGGTTAGCAATGATTACAACATTTCTTTTCTTTTTCACAGGAGGATATTTATTATACGCATCTTTATTTGCTGCAATAGGTGCAGCTGTTGACAATGAAACAGACACACAACAATTTATGCTCCCTGTAACAGTTCCTTTAATTATTGCATTTGTTGCAGCAATGGGTATAACAAGAAATCCTGACGGAGCATTAGCTTTTTGGATGTCAATCATTCCTTTTACATCTCCAATTATTATGCCTGTTAAAGTTGCAATGGGAAGATATGAAATTTGGGAATTACTACTTTCAATGGGACTTCTTGTGGGAACATTTTTGGCAACGGTTTGGCTTGCAGCAAAAATCTATAAAGTTGGCATTTTAATGTACGGAAAAAAGGTTTCTTACAAGGAGCTTTGGAAATGGTTAAGATATAAATAAATATATTTGATAGTAGATACGCTTTGGTATGTAGTTTCTGATTTATCAAAATACAAAAAACATTAAAGATGGTTCTTCAAAAGAATATCTACAAACAATACACATGAAGCATTCTTAATAAAATTTTAACACACAAGTGCAAGACTATTATTCAGCACATTAATTATTTGCAAAAAAAGCAAGTGTTGCAAGGAGCAAAGCAAAACAAATATTACAAATACGAGTATTTCAGCAACTTCTTTAATATCAACTAATTATACAATTATAGATACATGAACAAAACAGAACTTCTCCTCCCCGCAGGAAATACAGAAACATTTTATGCAGCCATTGAAGGTGGTGCAGATGCTGTTTATCTTGGTCTTAAAAATTTTAATGCAAGAGGCAGAGCATTAAATTTCTCAAATCGTCAAATTCCTGTCCTCATTGATTTGGCTCACAAAAAGAATTGTAAAGTTTTTATAACTTTAAATACTGTCATTAAAAACAATGAATTTTTTGAACTTCTTGATGTTTTAGATTTTTTAGATAAAATAAAACCTGATGCAGTAATTATTCAAGATTGGGGAGTATATAATATTATAAAAAAACATTTTCCAAAACTAAGCGTTCACGCCAGTACTCAAATGGCAAATCATAATAGTATTGGTGCAAATTTTTCTTTTCAAAAAAACTTTGAACGTGTAATTCTTGCTCGAGAACTTACTTTGCAAGAAGCAAAAGATGTAAATAAAAAAACAAAAATTGAAACTGAGGTTTTCATTCATGGAGCTTTATGTTACTCATTTTCAGGAATGTGCAATTTCAGTTCATATCTTGGAGGGCATGGTGCAAACCGAGGGATTTGCTCACAAGTTTGCAGAAGAACATTTGACACAAAAAAAGAGTCTAAATATTTCTACAGTTTAAAAGACAATCAGCAAATTGAGAACATCCATAATTTAATTGATGCAGGTGTTTATTCTTTAAAAATTGAAGGACGTTTAAAATCGTCGGATTATGTATATAAAGTTGCAAGAGCATATCGTATGGTAATGGATGATAGAACAAAACTTCCTTTTGCAAAAAAAATGCTTGAAACCGAAACTGGCAGAAAAAAAACAGGGGATTTCTTAGCAAATGATTTAAGCGATGCAATAACATATAAAAGCCCAAATACAGGTTTACCTCTTGGCAAAATTGAAAAGATAACTAAAACAGGCTTTATTTTTTATTGTAATTTTGATTTAAAAAATGATTTTAGAATCCGAATTAAACATCCAAATAAAGATGAGCAAAGAAACTTAAAAGTAAGAGAATTCTCACAAGAAGGAAAAATTGTAAAAGTAACAGCAGATGGCAGTTTCCTATTAAATAGTACAGTATATTTATCGGGAATTATTGAAAAAAAATTCTCATCAAAACTTCCGGAAGGAAAAAAAGATGTTAGATTTGGTCTTCCATACGGAAAAAAGAAAAACATCGTAAAATCTTTTTCAAGTGTTCAAAAAAAGAAAAGTTTTACTTTATTTGTAAGAATTAATTCTGTTGCTTGGATGCGAAAAATAAGATTTGATGCAATTGATAATATTATTTTTTCTTTTTCGCAATCAGATTTTGACAAATTAGATGCAGGAGCAAAGCTAATTCAAAAATATAAACAAAAAATATGGATTGAATTTCCTCATTTTATACCGGAAGGAAAAATTGATTATTATAAAAACCTTGCTAAAAAATATACAGAAAAAGGGCTTAATAGATTTTTCTTAAGCCATATTTCACAAAAATTATTATTGCCCCAAAATACAATTTTTGCAGGAAACGAAAATATGTATGCCTACAACGATGCGGCAAGTGATTTTTTCTACTCAGAAGGAGCAAAACTAATTACTTATCCTGTTGAGAATGATGAAGAAAATATTTTTGCATATCAAAATAAAAAAGGAATAATGCCTATTTATTTTTATCCAAGATTATTTATTTCACGTATGCCTATAAAAATAAAAGAAGAAGAAAGTTTCAAAGATGATACAGGAAACACATATAATAAAACAATAATTGACGGGATAACATATACAATTCCGGAAATTCCTGTTTCATTTATGCAATATGTTACAAAATTTAAGCAAAAAGGATTCAAAAATTTCCTAATTGATTTAAGTTTTGAAAAACCTTCTGGCAACAGAGTGAATACTCTTATAAAACGCTACAAAGAATCAAAACAAATACAACCTTCGGTTAATTTTAATTTTAAAAGGGTTTTGAAATAGTAATATAGCTTCAAAGATTTACAAAAAGTTTTTAATATATTTGTAGAAAAATAAAACGATGGCAAAAATTCTCGTAATAGATGACGAAAAAGCAATAAGAAACTCTTTGAAAGACATATTAGAATACGAAAAGCACGAAGTTGTTCTCGCAGAAGATGGCAAACAAGGACTAAAACTTCTTGATGAAAACGACGATTTTAAAATAGCTCTTTGTGATATAAAAATGCCGGGAATGGATGGCATTGAAGTTTTAGAAAAAGTTATTGAAAAAGGTATTGACATCCGTTTTATAATGATTTCCGGACACGGAACAGTTGACACTGCAGTAGGTGCAATTAAAAAAGGAGCATTTGATTTTATTGAAAAACCACTTGACCTAAATCGTCTTTTAATTACTGTAAAAAATGCTTTGGAAGTTGAAAAACTTGTTACAGAAACTAAAAATCTAAAAAAACGAGTAAGTAAAAAATACCAAATGGTTGGGGAATCAGAGGCTTTAGAAAAAATTAGAGAAATAGTAGATAAAGTTGCTCAAACTGATGCTCGAATTTTAATTACTGGAGATAATGGAACAGGAAAAGAATTAGTCGCACATCGTGTTCATGAAAAAAGTAAAAGAAGCAAACAGCCCTTTATTGAAGTGAATTGTGCAGCCATTCCTTCGGAGCTCATTGAAAGTGAGCTATTTGGACATGAGAAAGGATCTTTTACATCAGCTCATAAACAAAGAACAGGCAAATTTGAACAAGCAAATGGAGGAACAATATTTTTGGATGAAATTGGAGATATGAGCCTTTCGGCACAAGCCAAAGTATTGAGAGCTTTACAAGAGAATAAAATTTCAAGAGTGGGTAGCGATAAACAAATTAAAGTTGATGTTCGCGTTATTGCTGCTACTAACAAAAATTTAAAAGAAGAAATTGAATCCAAAAGTTTTCGTGAAGATTTATATCACAGATTAAGTGTAATTTTAATTCATGTTCCATCATTAAATGAAAGGACAGAAGACATTCCTTTGTTGGCAGAACATTTCATGAAACAAATTACAAAAGAACATGGAACAGCAAAGTTAAAATATGAAAAATCTGCTATTAAAGAACTTCAAAAAATAAATTGGTCGGGAAATATTCGAGAATTTAGAAATGTAATTGAACGCTTAATTATTCTTTGTAATGATACAATAACTGCAAAAGATGTTAAAATGTTTGCTCAACCTATTAGAACTAAATAATGCGGGTTTAATGAATAAAACGATAAGAAAATTTAATTAAAATTACATCCAATGCCCCTACTTTAAACATATCTTTAATATTATTTCTAAAATTAAAAGTTCCGTTTGAACTATTATTGGTTTTGTCTTGCGACCAAACAAGATATAATAATGAACCAGGTTTATATTCCCATCTTATAACTAGATTTGAACGGTATTGTTGATAATTAAAATCCAATTTACTAAAATTGTAATTATAATTCCCATCTGCGTTTTCGCTTATTTGAAATATATCATCTTGTGGTAAATAGTTTATTTCATTTTCATTAAATGAATGAAACCGGTTCTCATAAACACCGTTTTTGGGCTCTGTAATTTTCTTATAATCAGAATATAATGCTGCACTAATAAAAGGAGCACTATAATATTGAATCGTAAAATCCGGTGTTATGTTTAAATCAACTCTCATAGTCATTGAAAAAGTTTTTTGATTAATTTCTCCAAAGATATATCTGTCTTCATTGTTAAAAGTTATTGTAGAAATGTATTGAAGTTCAGAGTTTTTATAATTATAACTTGGAGCTAATGAAACAGATAAGATATTAATAGGGCGGTATTTAATAAATGCAAACAAACCATAGCTTCTTCCAGAATTATTAAAGCTATAATTATCCCAAAAATGAAGATTCAATCTTATTTTTTTGGTTGAATTTGTACCAATACCGAGATTATAATTAAACATTCCAGGAGTAATCATAGCAGGCCCACCTCTTAAAACGGAGTTGTCAATTGTTCTTCCTTCCGAAGTTATATTTAAGTTAAAAGACCAAAAGTTTTTAAATTGTAACCAAGTTCCAATATTTCCTCCATAAAAAGTATTTGTTCCACCATAGTCCCATCCTACCCATTCATTAGCATTAATTCCTCCTTCCCTGAAAACAAACACAGGTTTGGTAAAAGAATATCCTGCCCAAACATATTGAAAAACATTATTTGCTCTTCTCATATACCCCATATCATTCAAATCAAAGCCCGGTGAACGCCAAGTTAAATTTGCCATAAATCGAAATCCTTTATTAGATTGTTTTTTAAAATTTATATTTCCTCCGTATCCTAATAATGATGTTCTTGTTGAATCAAAATTCACATAATGCAAATCAGGGTTTTGAAAATATCTTTGAGAAGATGTTTGTAATTTATAAATTGCATTTTCACTTCCGTTTATTCGGCTTCCAGCAATCTTTGCAGAAATAGAGTATTTTTTATCTTTCAAATATTGTATAAAATCTAAACCTCCTGTTATTGCAGACTTATTCATCGAGTCAAAATTTTCATTATCAATAAAACGAAATACAGATGTAAGCATTCCTCCAATTATTGTATTTCCTTTATTCATATCTTTTTGCATACGTGCAGCAAAAAAATTTGTAAATGGCTCCACGGCCTCTTTCCTTTCATCTCCTTCGAAATTAATTTTTGCAAATTCTTGACTTGTTAAACTTTCAATAATTCCAATGGAAACGCCTTTTTTTGTTTTTCCTGTTAATTTAAGAGCTCCAATAATCCTTGTATTTTCAGGCATTTTTAAATATTCATTATTTAAAACATTAGGGTAATAACGAGGAGCACTACCTAACCTTCTGGAATAAAACAGATTATCTCGTGCCAAAGGATTTCCTCCTGGTGTAATTTGATAATCAATAATATTACTCCCTTCAACAAAAAATGGTCGTTTTTCACTAAAAAAAGTTTCATAAGCTGTTAAATTTACTTCGGAAGGGTCTGCTTCAACTTGCCCAAAATCCGGATTAATTGCAAAATCAAGAGTCAGGTCATTTGTTATCCCAATCTTTCCATCAAGCCCAGCATTTAAAAACATGTCTTTTCCATCTGCATAAGGATTTCCATCTTCTTTTTTATAAAACTCAAATTTTGTTGAAACATAGGGTGAAATTTCAATCTGCTTTTTGGGATGCAAATCTTTCAAACCTTCTAATGATCCAAATTTGCTTACCCAACCAGATGCTTTTTGAGGAATAAATTGCCACATATCCCATTCTTTATTTCGAAATAAGAATCTTACAACTTGCAATCCCCATCTTTGATTTTTGTTGTCATTAAATCTTAACTGACTTAAAGGTATTTTCATTTCAGCTGTCCACCCAAAATCAGTAATTAAAGTTTTTGTTGTCCAGAGCGGATCCCATGTGTCGTCGTCATCATCAACATTATCATTACTTGTAACGGCATCAGACCTAACACCCGAAGCACTAACGGCAAAAACAAATGCAGTTTTTTTGTCGTAATAGCTATCAATTTGAACTGCAACTAAATCACCGTCCCAACTGTCTCGCCTGGACATTCTTTTTTCAATTTTTTTAGGTTCTGTATCGTAAGCCTTTATGGCAACATATATATTGTTGTTATCATATAAAATTTTAAACTCTGTATTTTGCGATGGTTTTGTTCCTTCATTTGGTTCGTATTGTGTGTAATTACCTTCCCAAGCAATTTTTTTCCAATCTGCATCATCTAAAAAACCATCAATTTTTATTGAATTGTTTTTAATTCTTTGAGTTGTATATGTTTTGTTTTGCCCATATGTTACAACAAATGTAAAAACAAGAAGGCAGTTAAAAAGTAAAAAGACTTTCATTTTGATAGTGTTTTTTATTAAAGTTTTATTACAATCTTTAGTGTTTTATTTTCTTGTTCAAATATGTATCTTTTTTTTTAATATTTAAACTAATTTATTCATATGTACAGTTTTATAATACAAACAACATTTTCACATCTATTTTTGTTGTTCATTATACAGAAAGATACATTGGTTATATTAAATATATATTTCTTATAACAATAATATTTCAATATAAATTTACAGTTATATTTGCAAAAAAATATTATTTTGAATTTCAAAGAAAAATTAAAAGCATTAGATTACAAAAGAATAGCCTATCATTTACTATTTTGGATAGTGATAACAATCTTTTATGATGCAATTTCGGCATTTATATATGATAGACCTTTTTTTTACACACTTTTATACGACATAAAGTATTATACTCCTACCGATTTAATTGGTGTTTACTTTATGCTATACTTTTTATTACCTAAATTTCTTTTAAAAAAGAAATATCTAAAATTTGGGCTTTTTTCAATACTCTTTTTTCTAATATTAATTATTCTTGTTAGTTTGCCTTTTCAGTATTTAGGTAATTTAATTGACTATAAATATCATTATTTAACCGAAGGGAGCTTGTTTTCTTCATATAAAGCTTTCTTTTATAAACATATTATACCAACAATTACGGTAAAATTAATGATAATTGGAATTGCAAGTTCAATAAAAATTGCAAAAATTTGGTTGAAATCTCAAAAAAGGCAACAGAAATTAATCCAAGAAAAACTGGAAATAAATCTTCAATTAAAAGATGCTGAACTGAAACATTTAAAATCTCAACTTAATCCGCACTTTTTATTTAATGCTTTAAACAATTTATATAGTTTAACTCTTGACAAGTCTCCAAAAGCACCGGAAGTTGTTCTTAAAATATCTTCTTTGTTGGATTATGTCTTGTATGAATGTAATGTGCCAAGTATTGAATTAGATACTGAAATTGAAAACTTAAAGAACTACATAGATTTGCAAAAAATAAGATACGGAGAAGATACAAATATTGAATTTAACATAAAAGGAGAAACTTCGGGAATTAAAATTGCACCATTACTTATTCTTCCACTCGTAGAAAATGCTTTTAAACACGGTTTAGATAAAAACGTGGGTAAAGGTTTTATAAAAATTAATATTGATATTTCTAAGGATAGAAATATCAATATTTTTGTAAAAAACAGTCTTAAAGGAGAAAACAACCATGAAGGTGAAGGCATAGGTATAAAAAACCTCAAAAAAAGGCTTTATCTTCAATATTCCGACAAACATACTTTTTCGGTAAAATCATTTGAAGATAATTTTCAAAGTATTCTCTCTTTAAATTTGGAAAAGTAAAGTTTAACAGCTACACTTATGATTAGGATCGTCATGGTCATGCCCATGATGATGCCCGTGTCCATGAACGTGTCCGTGTTGAAGTTCAATTTCTGTTGCTTCTCTTAGACCAACTATTTTGCCTGTAAAATATAAATTTTCTCCAGCAAGTGGATGGTTAAAATCCAACTTTACCATTTCATTCTCAACAGATACAACTTGACCGTTAAAATGATTACCATTTTCATCTTGCATAGGAATCACATTACCTACTGCTAATAAATCATCTTCAATTTTTCCATCTTTTTTAAAAATATCCAATGGTACATCTGAAACATAATCATCATTTCTTGTTCCATATCCTTCTTCGCTTGTTAATTTAAATTTGAAGGTGTCATTAGTTGTTAAACCACTTAAATTATCTTCAAATTTTTGGAGCATCATTCCACTACCGAACAAAAATTCTAATGGTTTATTTTCATTTGCTGAATCGATAATATCATTATCTTTTTCAGAAAGTTTTAGTTCATAACTTACTGATACTACTTTATTTTTTTCTGCTTTCATAAAATTTATTTTAAAACCACTTTTGGGGTATAAAACCTCCCAAAGGGTATATTTACCGGCAAAGGTAATTTTTTAAATTAAACGAAAAATAATTAAAACTGTTTTCTTGAAATTAAGAATCTATATTGACCTTTATCTTTTTTAATATAGGAAAATATTCTTTGGTTAAGTTCATCTTGGTCGTCATTTAAAATACTAATTTCAATAGGGCAATAGAACATTTTAGTTTTTAAATTATCATCACAAATTAATCTTTTTAATTTTCCAGCATCTTTTTCTGTTGTAAGAATAAATTTATTTTCTGATTTTATATTATTAAAGATTTTAGAAATATTATTCATGTCAGACTCAGTATATTCATGATGGTCTTTATATTTTTCATGAATAATTTCTTTTGAAATTCCACTACATTGCAACAAAATTTGTTTGTGGTTTCCAATTCCTGTAACTAACAGAATAACGGCATTTTTAAGGTCTTCAATATTAATAGTTTTATTTATATCTTTATGGACAGAATAAAATTTATTATAGGAAAATGTTGAAAAGAAAAGTGTTTGATAGGCTTTTAAATTAATATTTGTAGCTATAATCCTCATATCAATTGGTTTAATATCTTTTGGAGCTTTTGTTAATAAAATTATATCTGCTCTATGTTTTTCTTTTATACTGTCTCTTAATCTTCCAAAGGGCAAATAATAATCATCAAAAAATGGTTGAGTAAAATCAATCAATAAAATTGACAGACCCGGTTTTACATATCTGTGCTGAAAAGCATCATCCAAAATAATTAAATCAATTTTTTTATCAGATTCTTGAAGTTTTTTTATTCCTCTTACTCTATTTCCATCAACCGCAAGAGTTATTTGTGGGAATTTTTGTTTTATCTGATAAGGTTCGTCTCCAATAGAATTAACATCAGACTTATTCTCTGCAAGAATAAAGCCTTTAGTTTTTCTTTTGTATCCTCTGCTTAAAACAGCAACTTTATAATTTTCTTTTAAAATTGAGATTAAATATTCAGTAACTGGTGTTTTTCCTGTGCCACCAACGGTTATATTTCCAACAGAAATTATTGGAATATCAAACTCATGAGATTTTAAGATTTTAAGGTCAAATAATGTGTTCCTCAATTTTACAACAAAACCGTAAATTAAAGAAATCGGGTACAATAATATGACTTTAAAAATTTTCATTATTCAATTTCAAGATAATAAGGCATTCGGGTTTGAATACCTTTTATTTTTGTAACATTTTTTATTCTTTTATAGTAAATATAAGACTCGCCTAGCTCCTCTTCAATAAATGAAGTTTTAACATCAGTCATCATTCCTTCTAAAATCATTGTCATTTTATCTTTTTCCGGATATGTTTTAATCCCGTATTCAGTTAATCTGGCTTTTCTTGCTGCAAAACCAATAGCTGTTTCTAGTCCTCCCATTACATCTACCAGTCCTATGTCTTTAGCATCTTCTCCGCTCCAGACTCTTCCCTGCCCTATTTCATCAATTTCAGAAACTTTCATTTTTCTACCTTCTGCAACATGGGTAATAAAAGTTGTATAAACATCTTCAACAGACGTTTGAATTATTCCTCTTTCAAATTGTGTCATTTTTCTTGCCGGACTACCCAGATCAGAATATTTATTAGTATTTACAGCATTTATATTTACTCCTATATTATTCATTAATTTTTTGGCATTAAACAATAGGCCGAAGACTCCTATTGAACCAGTTATTGTATTTGGTTGAGCCACAATCGTATCTGCCTGACATGCAATATAATACCCTCCCGAAGCTGCAACATTTCCCATTGACACATAAAATGGTTTGGTTTGTTTTGCAAGAACGGTTTCCCTCCAAATAACCTCAGATGCTAATGCACTTCCACCAGGAGAATTTATTCTTAAAACAATAGCTTTAACAGACTCATCTTCTCTTGCTTCTCTTATTGCTGCTGCTAGAGTTTCTGATCCGATTTCTTCTTCATCCCCTGTTCCATTAACAATTGTACCTTCGGCATAAACAATTGCTATATTTTCTTCTTTCGGATTTAAAATTGCGTCTAAATCTTTTTCAGAATTTATATATTGCATTAATGAAACCAATTTTATTTCTTCACCACTTCCGGATAAGTCTTTCAATTCAGCAAGAACTTCATCTTTGTATTTTAAATCATCTACAAGATTAAGTTCTTTTGCAGTTTTATCATTCCGAATTAAAACACTATCTGCATAGGTGTTTAACAAATCTATTGAAACACCTCTTTCTTCACTTATTCCTTTCAAAATAGAATTCCAAATTGAGCCTATATATTTAAGCGTTTGCTCTCTGTTGGCATCACTAATTTCATCCAACATAAAAGGTTCAACGGCACTTTTAAATTTTCCATGTCTTATAATTTCGGGTTCAAGACCAATTTTTTCAAGCATAGATTTATAAAACATAATTTGAGCAGTTAATCCCATAAATTGCACTGCTCCTTCTGGTGTTAAATACAATTTGTCTGCAACACTTGCAAGATAGTACGATTTATGAGAATAATATTCGGCATGAGCTAGAATAAATTTTCCTGATGTTTTAAAATCTTTTAGTGCATTTCTTATTTCTTCAACAGAAGCAATTCCAATTTGCAAACCAGATAAATCTAAATAAATACCTTTTATTTTTTCATCATCTTTTGCATCTTTAATAATTTCAATAACACTTCTTAAACTTAATCTTTTTTCCAATTTAAAAGAAGACATATTTGGTTTTACCAGAGATCTATCTGCAACTGCATTTTTAAAATCAAGTTGTAAAATTGAATTATCTGAAATTTCAGCATTTTCTCCAGATAAAGAACCTAGAGAAGATATCATTCCAACTATAATAATTACATTAATTATAACAAGAAAAACAAGAACTAAAAAAGTTCCAAGCATACTGGCCAATACATGATTAAAAAATCCTTTCATTTTATTTTTTTAAATTTATATATATTTTATGCAAAGATAACAGCAATATTAAATTATTAAAAAAAAGTATTGAGTTTCTCACAATTGTTACTTATTGACATACAAATAGTATAACCGAAAAAAATTATCACTTTTTTTAATTTTAATATTTAACAAACATTAGGTTATAGATTTTGTATTATATTTGCACAAATTTAAATTTTAAAATCATAGACAATGAAAGATAAGTCTCAGAATACGAGTTTTGCTCTTGGCAAACAAAATTATTATTTGCTTGCAATAGGTTTTGTTATAATTATTATTGGATTTTTATTAATGATGGGCGGAGGTTCTGATGATCCCCAAGTTTTTAATGCAGATGAACTTTTTAGTTTTAGAAGAATTACACTTGCACCATTAGTTATTCTTGCAGGTTTTATTTTTGAAATTTATGCAATTATGAAAAAACCAAAAGAAGAAGAATAATTATTTTTATCATTTATGCCTATTTTTTTGCTTTTCCTATTTTAATATTTAACTATGACCTAAATAAGTTATTGATTATTGGTATTTTAAATATCTTGGTTAAATGTTCTTAACTAAATACTGATTTTTAAGAAAAAACTAACTAACATTTTTCTCAAAACTCTAAAATCTTCAAATCTTTTAATTTAATTTTTTTATAAATGGATTGGATAGAAGCCCTAATTTTAGGAATAATTCAAGGACTTACAGAATTTTTACCTGTAAGCAGTAGTGGACATATTGAAATAGGAAAAGTTATTTTTGGAGACAATTCTCTCCCAAAAGAAAGTTTAACTTTTACTGTTGTTCTTCATTTTGCAACTGCTTTAAGTACTATAGTAATTTTCAGGAAAGAAGTTTTTGATATTATTAAAGGATTGTTTCAATTCAAAATTAATGATGAATTTATTTTCTCGGCAAAAATTGTTCTTTCGATGATTCCTGCTGTAATTGTTGGTTTCTTTTTTGAAGAACAATTAGAGGCAATGTTTTCAGGGCGTATTATGCTTGTTGGATTTATGTTATTAATAACTGCAGCTTTATTAATTCTTGCAGACAAAGCAAAAAACACAAATAAAAAAATATCATACACTAATGCAATAATTATTGGTATTTCACAAGCTATTGCAATGTTGCCAGGAATTTCTCGCTCTGGAGCAACCATCTCAACATCAGTGCTTTTAGGTATTGACAGAGAAAAAGCAGCTCGTTTTTCATTTTTAATGGTTGTTCCTTTAATTTTTGGAAAAGTTGCAAAAGACATTTTAGGAGGAGGAATTAGTATTGATAGTTCTCAATTAGGAACTTTAAGTATTGGTTTTGCTAGTGCATTTCTTGCAGGTTTGCTTGCCTGTAGTTGGATGATTGCTCTTGTAAAAAGAAGTAAACTTGCATATTTTGCAATATATTGCATACTTGTTGGTTTTTCTGCAATAATTTATGCTTATTTCTATTTGTAAATTAATTAAAATCTTTTTTGAAAGATTGTATAGTTTAAAATTAAAAAAAATATTATGCCCTCAGAACTAATAGATTTTCAAGAAGGAAAAGTTCTTTTAATTGACAAAGAGAAAGACTGGACTTCGTTTGATGTAGTTAATAAAATAAGAAGTTCTCTAAAATATCAATATAATATTAAAAAGATTAAAGTTGGACATGCGGGGACTTTAGACCCTTTGGCAACTGGCTTATTAATAATCTGCACAGGAAAAAAAACTAAAACTTTACAAACATATCAAGACTCTCCAAAAGAATATATAACAACAATAAAACTTGGAGAAACTACACCTTCGTTTGATTTGGAAACAGAGGTAAACAATATTTATTCTATAGACGAACTTACGGAGGAAGCAATAACAAATGTTGTTATGAGTTTTAAAGGAAAACAAAACCAGATACCATCGTCTTTTTCTGCTAAAAGAGTTAATGGGAATAGAGCTTATAACAGTGCTAGAAAAGGGCAACCAATAAAATTGAACCCTGTTGAAATTGAAATTTATGATATTAAAATATTAAAAATTAACTTACCTTATGTTGAAATAAAAATTAATTGTAGCAAAGGGACTTATATAAGAGCCATAGCCAGAGATATAGGCATTGCATTAAACAATGGAGCACATCTAACTGAGCTGCGAAGAACAAAAATTGGAAATTTTTCAGTTGAAGATGCAATTTCAGTAGATGATTTCCAGAAATTATTATAACTTTGCAAGTTCTTTGCAAAAAAAATATACTATATGAAACTATCTCAATTTGTTTACGATTTACCAAATGATAAAATTGCTAAATACCCAGCTAAAAATAGAGACGAATCTCGTTTAATGGTTTTGCATAAAAAAACCGGAAAAATTGAACATAAAGTCTTCAAAGATGTATTAAAATATTTTAATACTGATGATTTATTTGTTTTTAACAATACAAAAGTTTTTCCGGCAATGCTAAAAGGCATTAAAGAAAAAACCGGTGCAAAAATTGAGGTTTTTCTTCTGAGGGAACTTAACAAGAAACAACGTTTGTGGGATGTTTTAGTTAGTCCTGCAAGAAAAATAAGAATTGGAAATAAACTATACTTTGGGGACTCGGAAACACTTGTTGCTGAGGTAATTGACAACACAACATCAAGAGGAAGAACACTAAGATTTTTGTATGATGGAGACTATGATGAATTTAAAAAAACATTAACTGAGCAAGGAGAAACCCCACTTCCAAAGTTCTTAAACAGAGAGACAGAACCAGAAGACAGCGAACGCTACCAAACTGTTTATGCAAAACAAGAAGGAGCTGTTGCAGCACCAACTGCCGGGCTACATTTCAGCAAAATACTTTTAAAAAGGTTTGAGATTAAAGGAATTAAAACTATTCCTATTACTCTACATGTCGGTTTAGGAAATTTCAGAAACATAAATGTTGAAGATTTGACTAAACACAAAATGGACAATGAGCAAATATATGTGTCGCAAGAAACTGCAGATGTTGTTAATGATACTAAGAAAAACAAACATAAAATTTGTGCTGTTGGAACAACAGTTGTAAGAACATTAGAAAGTGTTGTTACTGTTACCGGTTTATTAAAACCATATGAAGGATGGACTAACAAATTTATTTTCCCTCCTTACGACTTTCTTTTGCCAGATGCAATGATTACCAATTTCCATCTTCCAAAATCAATACCTTTAATGTCTGCTTGTGCTTTTGGCGGATATAAGCAAACTCTTAAAGCCTATAAAATTGCTATTAAAGAGGGCTATAAATTTGGGACTTATGGTGATGCTATGTTAATAATATAAATTACTTTTTAAAATAAACACATATCTATTCCTAAAAGTATCGGGGGGGAGAATCATACTTTTTTAAAACTTTCATGAAAGTCTCTACAAAGATATTAAAAGTGTAATATTGCGTTAGTGTTTTTCTGCACAAAAAAACGGACAATAAATGTCCGTTTTTAAACAATATATGTTTTTTTTTCTAAACTTTTGCCAAAGCTTGATCTAAATCTTCAATAATATCTTCTGCATCTTCAATTCCAACAGAAAAACGGACTAATCCGTCTGAAATATCTGCTTGTTCTCTTGCTTCTTTTGTCATTCCAGCATGAGTCATTGATGCAGGATGCTGAATAAGAGTTTCAACTCCTCCCAAAGAAACAGCTAATAAGGCTAAATGTACATTATCCATAAGAGTTCTACCTGCATCTAAGCCTCCTTTTAGGCCAAAGCTAATCATTGAACTGAAGCCACTCATTTGTTTTTTTGCAAGTTCGTGCTGTGGGTGGGATTTTAATCCGGGATATAATATCCAATCAACTTTGGGATGATTTTCAAGATATTGTGCAACTTTCATCGCACTTTCTTCGGCTTTATCCATTCTTATGCTTAAAGTTTTTAAACCTCTATGAGTGAGAAATGCTTGATGAGGATCCATATTTCCGCCTAGATATACCATTGAAGCTCTAATCTTTTTATACATATCCTGTTCTTTTGCAATAATTACTCCACCAACAATATCGGCATGTCCATTAATATATTTTGTAACAGAATGAAGAACAACATCACAGCCCAGGTTAAGAGGTTTTTGCAAATAAGGACTTGAAAAAGTATTATCAACGACAACGGTTATGCCATGTTTGTGAGCAATTTTTGAAGCCTCAACCAAGTCGGTTAATTGCATTGTAGGATTTGTGGGAGTTTCGATATAAAGAACTGTTGTATTTTCCTGAATTGCATTTTTAATTTGCTGTATATCAGAGGTATCAATAAAAGTCATTTCTACACCAAAGCGTGAAAAATCTCTTTCTAAAACTCCTCTTGATGGTCCGTAAACTGATGCTGAACAAACAATATGTTTTCCTGCACCCAACAAAGCCATATATACTGAACTTACAGCAGCCATTCCTGAACTTGTTGCAACTCCTCCAACACCGTTTTCTAATTCTGCCATTGCGTCTTCAAAGGCTTTTATTGTTGGGTTTCCTATTCTAGTATATATAAACCCATCAGATTTTCCTGCAAAACAATCTGCACCATGTTGTGCATTTTGAAATGCAAAAGTTGAAGTTTGATAAATTGGAGTTACAGCACTTCCAAAAACATCTTCATATGCTCCTGCATGCACTAATTTCGTGTTAAATCCTTTATTTTTTGTATTCATTCTAATATTATTTTATTTTTATATTTAAAGAAAAGAATATTTTCTTATGTGTATTGTAGCCATATTGTTAAGCAATAGTTTTATATATTATCCAGACATTAAAACATCAAACATATAACTTATAAGGTCTAATTTTTGAAATACGAAATACAATATTACTCCTAAAAAACCAATTATTATTGCAAGTCTTACATTGGCAGATTTATTATGTTTTTTTATGACTCCTCTGTCAAATTTCCTTACAAATTTGCCTTTTATTTCGGGTTTATATTCTCCTTTCTCTTGAAGTTCTTTTTGCTGTTTTGCTGTTTTTATTTTATTTTCTAATTCTTCTTTACGTTTATCATAATATAAAGGAGAATAATTAAACCTATTATGCTTTGGGAGTTTAGAGAACTGAGGGATTTTCAATGCCATTTTTTAGAAATTGTTTATTTATTTTAACTTGAACAAAATTCAAGACTAACTATCTATTTTAAGATGTTTGTTTAAAACTATTCTAGCAAACCTCTGTCTCTATTTTTCCCGCAAAGCATGAAATTAATTCCAAAACTTAGATTTGCTCTTTTTGTATTTCTTATCCATTTGTCAGAAAAACTACTTTGATTTATTGCCCAAAATGGAACTGCAATATTATCTGTTACAAGGTACATTTGAAAAGGTCCAACTTTATATGCTATACCCATTCCTATATTGTGTTGAAAACCATCCATAATAGAGTAACTTGCTGAGTATGACCAAGCTTTAAAGAAATTCAGATTTGCAGAAGCTGTATATGAAGAATATAATTTTTTATTAACAATTGCTCCTCTGTATAGCAAACCAAAATCTAACCATTCTTTAACAGAGATGTTTGCACCTAAATAAATTTTAGTATTTAAACCTGTTGTGTATTTTGAGTTTTTAATTGTTGGGTCGTAAAATGTTAATAAAGTATCTAATATATCATTAACTACTGAATCCTGTAGTGATGAATTGTTATTTTTAGCATCACTAAGGCTGTTTATATATTTTGTTAAATCATATCCATTATATCTAAAGGAGCCTTTTTGAGTCATAATTTTAGGGTTTGCTTTCCAACTAATAAAGCCTAAATCTATAACTGATGCAGAGAATAAGAATCTGTCGTTGATATTATATTCTGCACCAACATCTAAAGCTAATCCATGATTTTTAGTAAAAATTAAATCTTTATAGTTTTTGCCAATATTATCTACATAAGTAGTATCATAAGAAACTCCATTAATTTTATTTGCCGAATCTCTTTTAAAATTCCAATCTACTGGTGTTGATGTTCTTATGTCAAAGTCTGATTCAAAAATCCAATCGTAAGTATCTTCTTCTTTGGTTGAAGTGTACCAATCGAATTTCATGCTTTTTGTAGAAAGATTTGCATGTCCGGTAAGATATTTAATTCTTGCTCCAAGTGTAAAACCATTATATAACTTTTTTGAAAGACCAAGATAAGTTTCTCTATATACTGTGAAATTTTGGGTAAAATTAAAAGCTAAAGGGGTTCCATTTTCTCTATAGTTTCCATGAGAAACTTCTAAAAGAGCTTTTGGATATTGAAATTGTTCTGATATTTTATAGTTTATTCCAAATGTTAAGTACAAATTATTCCTGAGAGCTAATCCAAGATTAAATATTGAAAAATTTGTTTCTAAAAAAATTGCATTTTTTTCTTTCAAAGCTTTTTCAATTGTATTTAAATCTATCATAAATGAATCTGGTGCTGTTGGATGGTTCATAATTGCATCATTAAAAGAAAATCCTTTATGATTTGCATTGAAAGAAAAATTTGGCAAAACAGGAAGTGTTATAAACAACTTACAAGATTGTTTTGCGGGATTAGTATTCATGCTTTGTGGTAAATGTTTCATCCAAAACATTGTATTGTCCTGAGAAAAGACAGTACTAGAAAAAAGCCCTAAAACAATTAGTGTAAGTATTGCTTTATTAAATTTGTAAATTTTTGTCATCGTGTGTAGTATTTATTCAATATCTGTTGTTGAGCCAGCATAATCGGCTTTAATTCCCATTTTAACTCCCATTTTATAATCTCCTAATATTTTTACAAAATGGCCTAAATGAGAATTAAATGAGTTTAGTTTTCCTGTAATAATTACTTTTGAGGCATGTCTTTGTCTTAAAGAAGCTATTTGTTCTTGCGTTAGAGTTACCATAATATAGCTTCGTGGACTTGTGATAATTTTTCCTTGTGCATCTGTTGTTGCTGGTTCAAGATGCCACCCTTTTTCAGAAACAGAAGCATGATTAATATCTGTAAATAAAGAATCTAAAATATTTCCGGGCTTTCCTGCATCTGTTGTATCTGCAAAATATATTTGTGCATAGGCATCAATAGGGAAACCGTTTGTAATTCTGATTTTTAGTGTTGCAGAGGTTATTTGTTCGTATGTTTCATCTTGCCAATCTAGAGCAATTGTATCTCCCATAACAACAGTATCTAGTCTTACGTCAAGTGGTAAATCTATATCAACACTCACTCTCATTTCTTCGTCTCCGGTAACTTCAAAAGGAAGGGGTTGAATGCTTTCGCTTCCGGCAGTTAAAAAGAAAGATATGAATCTTGGAACTGGTGAAAAAATTGTATCCAATTCAGGAATTGCGACTGTATCAATTAAAATTGTAGTTGTTGCAATTTCATTTAATGAAGAAGGAGCATTTAAAGGGTAATTTGTATGATCTGTATGAGTTATTGGTATTGTATCAAAAGAGAAGAACGTGATAGTGTCCATTTTAAAATATGTTACAACAGGTATTTCATTTTCAATTGTAAATGTTATTCTAGGGTCTTCAAAAAACAACTTTCCGCTTAATAACTTGTCATATGCTTTCATCTTAGAAGTATCTGTTTCAACAGTTTTTGTTAAAGCAGGAATTGGTGTTCCAGCAGGTGCAGGATAGCCGAGAGGAGGAGTTAGGGGATATATTTCATTCATCTTTAAAATAAGATAGTCAATATATTCCATCCTTAGATGAACTAAGTTTTGGCCATCTACTTCTGCCCAAAAGGATGAATCGTTTTCTCTATCTGGTATAAAATCTATTAGGGTTAATTCTGAATTTATTATTGGGCCAGCAAAACTTCCTTCTAAAAAGAAAGAGTCAAGTTTTAAATTATCAATTTCTTTAAAACCAAAATCGGTTCTGCAAGAGTTTATGTTAAAGAGTGTAATAAATAGAACTAATATTGTTAGAAAAGTGAGAAGTTTTTTTTTCATAATTTAAAGATTTAATATGTAGGTTAAACACAAATTATGTGCAAAAATAATAAAATTTATTTAATTTGGTATTTATAAAGGTAATTATCCTTGTTTCCAACAATTAAGGAGTATTGATTGCTTTCATCAAATACGGCAATGCTGAACAAACCAGAGCCTGTTAAAGGGAATCCTTTGCAGAGTCTTCCTTTTCTGTTAATTAAATAAATTTTATTTTTTGAACTTGTACCTAATCTTGTGTCGGTATTGCTAAATTTATAAACTGATAAATCGTTTATAAGGTTTTCATCATAGGAATAAGAATAAATTCTTTTTTTATCTTTTCCATTATATGCTTCCGTCTGGTTTTTATCTGTAAAAATATAATCCGGAATCTTATCTCCATTAACATCTACGTATTTATAAAAATGATTATTTGTAAATTGTTTTAACTCAATTTTGGCAATTTTTCCATTCTCAAAAATAGAATAAACTGTTCCTGAGGGATTTGTTAGGGAAAAATGTGCTTTTGAGTTATTGTTTTCATCAACAAAAAAAATATCCGAGTTTTTTGACAATTGTATATTTGCCTCTGGCTTAACTCTTGTCTCGCCTCTTCTATTAAGAATATATATGTTTGATTTATCTCTAAAAACTATATAATCTTTATCTTTATTTACAAAATGATTTATTTTACCAGTAACAGTACTTTTTGTTTTATTAAAAACCCAACCATCAATTATATTTCCTTCTTTTCCATATAGATACACTTTTTTGTTTTTAGTTGCAACGAATATTCTATAATCTCTACTTCCGGAGTAATCAAATACAGAAAGACCGTTTGTTGCTGTAGATTTTAAAATTACCGGATAGTTTTCGAGCCAATTCCCTTTTCTATCGATACAATATATTTTATTTTTAGTATTAAAAAATAATTGAAGTTTTTTATTTTTATAAAAATCTATTTGATAAATTTCACTAATTATTTTACCATCTAGTTGCCTTGTCCAAAGAATTTTACCAGACTTATTTATTAAATATATTTTATTTGCCACATCTTGAATAACAATTTCTTTTTCATTTGTGTTATGGTTTAAAACAATAAAAGGTTTTCCGGCGATTACGGTATCTAATCTTACTTCCCAAACAGTTTCTGAGATTAGTTGTTTTTTAGAATTTATAGTAAATTTAAGACTTGTATAAATGGGATAAGTATCTGATATAAATTGGATTGCAGGTCCTTGAATTTTCTCAAAGACATTAGCATCTTGTTCAAAACGTTTTGCTTTTTCTTCTTTAAGAATTTGTTTTACTATACTTTTTGAATGAAACAAATCTGTATAAAAAAAGATATTTGATTGGTCTGAAAAGCTTTTAATAAATGAATAGTTTTGAGATTTTCGTTTTAAAGTTCTTTCATTTTCATATGAATTAATTAGTGTTTTTAGTGTATTAATTTTCTCACTAAAAACCATAAAATCATTAATAAATGAAACATATCTTGCATTTACATCTTTAAAAATAGTTCCAAAAAACATTTCGGGCAAATTCTTCTCGGGAACTTTAAATATTTTATATTCTTGGCTGTTACTAATATATTTTTTGGCTTCTGAATTATTTCCTGCAAATTTATTTAGACTTGTAAAAAACATTTCTGCTTTTTCAACATCTTTATATTTTAGAAAAACAAAAGCATTATGTTTTTTTCCGTTTTTATTAAAATCTTCATATCCCAATGCTATTTCGTTTCCAATTATTTCGTATAAGCTATTTTTATCTTCTGTTATTCTGTATTTTTTATAAAATTCTGCGAGCCTTATTTTGTGATTATTAAGATTTCTCATCATTCCAAGATATTCTTCATATTTATATTTAAAATCTGACCCATCACCAATATTTAGTGCTATGAACATTGATGTTTTTTCCGGCAATATTTTTAATACTTTATTCCTTTCAGGTTTTGAATTTTTAAACATTCTTAAAAATTGCATTTCGGGTTTTAAAATAGTATGTCCTGTAAGATTAATTTCTTTCCTTTTTATATTAAGATTAAAAACTGACCAGTCCGCAAATTTTTGCATGAGCATATTTTTATCTTTAAAAATATTGGTTGTTGTACTATTTATGAATGAAAAAAGATTGTTGTAGTTAATAAATAAAGACGCAATGCTTTTATTGGATGTGTTTTGATATAGTATCTTAAAATTATTATCTGAAAACAAAGATGCTTTGCTATTTATATTTTTTATAGATTTTTGCAATAAAACTTCTGAAAAAGACATTATAAAAAAATCTTCATAAAAAGTATAAAAAAAATCAAGTTTTTTATTTGGAATTCTTTTATGAAAAATTTCAGCTCCTGCAAATGTTTTTTCTTCAGAAATTATATTCTTATCAATTTTTAAAATTTCCAAATTAAAAGTGTTTATTATTTTATTTCTTTCTGAAAAACTTGTTGCAAATAGAAAGTCCATATTTTCTTTCCCTAATAGGTGTGCTGAGACAATAACCGTTTTATGATTTATAAATTTTTTAAGAACTTTGTTGTTTCTTATTAAAGAATCTATAAACGAAAAGTTTTTATTAAATTTTTGAGCAAGTTTTAATTCTGAAATAATTGATTTAATATCTTTATTCTTTGATATTTTATTAATTAGATATGAAAAATCGTCGGTTTCTAAAATCAAAGCTACTTTGTTTGGAACAGCATTGATAACAGGAGAAAGATTTCTTTTTGTTCTACCAAAATATATAGACAATGTAATAACTGCTATCACGGCAATTATAGATACAATTAAGAGTGTCTTATTGTTTATCATTTTTTAATTTTAGTTGTTTTTATATCTTTCTTTTATAGTGTCTAGTATTTCATTTATTTCTGTTACATCCATTGATGTTAAAAGCCTAAGTCTTAATTGTTTAAAATCTTTTAATCCTTTAAAATAAATGGCAAAATGTCTTCGCATCTCAAAAAAACCTGTTCTTTCCCCTTTTATTTCAATTGATTTAAAAAAATGATGCCTTGCAATCTCTACTTTTTCTTCAATTGAAGGTGGAGCTAAAACTTTTCCTGTTTCTAAAAAGTGTTTTACTTCTTTAAAAATCCAAGGTTTTCCAATTGTTGCTCTTCCTATCATTATACCGTCAACTCCAAAATCATCAATTGCTTTTTGAGCCTCTTCACCAGATGTTATGTCTCCGTTTCCTATTATCGGAATTTTTATTCTAGGATTATCTTTAACTTTTTTAATTAAGCTCCAATCTGATTTTCCTTTGTACATTTGAGAACGTGTTCGTCCATGAATTGTTAATGCTTGTATTCCTGTGTCTTGTAATTCTTCGGCAATTTTATCTATAATTAAACTTTCAGAATCCCAACCTAATCGAGTTTTTACAGTTACTGGCACTTTCACAGCATTAACAATTTGCCTTGTCATTTCCATTAATTTTGGAATATCTTTTAGCATTCCGGAACCTGCTCCTCTGTTAGCAATTTTTTTTACAGGGCATCCATAATTTATATCAATTAAATCTGGTTTTGCTTCTTCTGCAATTTTAGCAGCTTCAACCATTGCATCTATTCTATGTCCGTATATTTGAATTCCGGTTGGTCTTTCGCTTACATCAATTTTTAATTTCTTAAGAGACTTGTCAATATTTCTAATTAATGCTTCCGAAGCAACAAATTCCGTATATAAAACATCGGCACCAAAATCTTTGCACATTTGCCTAAATGAACGATCTGTAATATCTTCCATTGGGGCAAGTAGCAAAGGAAAATGCGGTATTTCTATATTTGCAATTTTCAATTATCTTAATTTTTTAAATAAATTCTTAAAATTAACTTTTCCATCAATAATTGAAGAAAGTTTTCTAATTTCTACTCTTTCTTGTTGCATTGTATCTCTTTCTCTTATTGTTACAGTTTCATCTTCAAGTGTTTGGTGGTCCACAGTTATGCAGTATGGTGTTCCTATTGCATCTTGTCTTCTGTAACGTTTTCCTATAGAATCTTTTTCTTCATATTGGCAATTAAAATCGTATTTTAAGTCGTCTAAAATTTCTCTTGCTTTTTCTGCTAAACCATCCTTTTTCATTAACGGAAGAATTGCTGCTTTTATCGGAGCTAATGCAGGAGGGATTCTTAAAACAGTTCTTGTTTCTATTTTTCCATTTTCTTTTTTAATCTCTTCTTCTTCAAAAGAAGTTGCCAGTACGGTTAAGAACATTCTATCAACTCCAATTGAAGTTTCTATTACATAAGGGACATAAGATTTATTAAGTTCAGGGTCAAAATATTGAAGTTTTTTACCGGAAAACTCTTGATGTTGTGATAAATCAAAATCTGTTCTTGAATGTATTCCTTCTAATTCTTTAAACCCAAACGGAAAATCAAATTCAATATCAGTTGCTGCTTTAGCGTAGTGAGCAAGATTTTCATGGTCGTGAAATCTGTATTTTTCTTTCCCAAGCCCTAAAGCTTCGTGCCATTTCATTCTTAATGACTTCCAATATTCAAACCATTTATCTTCTTCTCCGGGGCGAATAAAAAATTGCATTTCCATTTGTTCAAATTCTCTCATTCGGAAAATAAATTGTCTTGCAACTATCTCATTTCTAAATGCTTTTCCAATCTGAGCAATTCCAAAAGGCAGTTTCATTCTTCCGGTTTTTTGAACATTCAAGTAATTAACAAAAATACCTTGTGCTGTTTCGGGTCTTAAATAAATAACATCTGCCTCTTCACTTACAGAACCTAGTTTTGTGTCGAACATTAAATTAAATTGTCGAACATCTGTCCAATTTTTACTTCCAGAAACAGGACAAATAATACCGTTATCAATAATTATTTGTTTAACATCTGCAAGGTCTTCTTTTTCCATCGCAGTTTTAAACCTTAAAAGTATTTCATCAATCTTTTTTTGGCGGTCTAATATTCTTCCATTTGTTGAGCGAAATTCTTTTTCATCAAAAGCATCTCCAAAACGTTTTTTTGCTTTAGCAATATCTTTCTTAATTTTTATGTTAATCTTCTCAACAAAATCTTCAATAAGCACATCTGCTCTGTATCTTTTTTTAGAATCTTTATTGTCAATAAGTGGGTCATTAAAAGCTCCAACATGACCGGATGCTTTCCAAACAGTTGGGTGCATAAAAATTGCAGAATCTATTCCAACAATGTTTTCATGCAACTTAACCATTGAATCTAACCAATATCTCTTAATATTGTTTTTTAGTTCTGAACCATTTTGCCCATAGTCATATACCGCACTTAATCCATCATATATTTCGCTGGATTGAAAAACGAAACCATACTCTTTTGCGTGAGCAATTACTTTTTTAAATTTATCTGCGTTTGCCATTTTATTTTTTTTTGCAAATTTAAAAAAATTAACCTGTATTGTTCATACGAATTAACAAAAATATTATACGAAGATATTTATCACTTTTTTTTACTCATGTTTTGTTCTTCTAATTTTTTTATAAACATCTAATTTATGATAAAACAATTATTATGCTGTAAATCAGTATATTACATTATTTGTTAATAAGTCAATAACTTGACCTTAAAGACTTTATGGGGTAAAGTGGGTGATTGTGGGATAAAATGTTTTATATTTGCACTAAATATTTTAATAAAGAATAGAATGACAAATTTTAAAGGCGACTTCACGGCAAAAATTGACTCAAAAGGAAGGGTTAGTTTTCCGTCTGCATACATAAAACAGATGCCAGATGAAAGCCCAAAGAAATTTGTTGTTAAAAAAGACATTTACGACAAGTGTTTGATAATATACACTGACAATGAGTGGAATAGACAAACTGAAATAATAAAACGTAAAACAAATCCTTACAATAGGAAACATTCTGCTTTTTTAAGAGAATTTTACAAAGGTACTGCTGAACTAAAACTTGATTCTAATAATAGAATTTTAATTCCATCAAGGTTAATAGATGAAATTGAAATAAAAAAAGATATTCAGTTTTTAGGACAAAACCAAAAGATTGAAATTTGGTCTGCCGAAAACTATAATACAATTGGTTTAAATCCAGATGAATTTTCAAATCTTGCTGAAGAAATAATGGGAGGCGATTTACCAGAACTAGATTAACTCATGTTTTTCAATATTAAAAATGAAAAGAGATTATCACATACCAGTTTTATTGAAAAAATCTGTTGATGGTTTGAACATTGACCCAAAAGGTATCTACGTTGACGTTACATTTGGAGGTGGCGGACATTCAATTGAAATTTTAAAAAAATTAACAACCGGAAAACTTATAGCAATTGACCAAGATACAGATGCTGAAAAGAATACAAAAAACATAAAATCCGATAAAGAATATAAAAATAAATTTATTTTTTTTCATACAAATTTCAAATATTTAGAAAACTTCATTCAATATGCAGGCTATGAAAAAGTAGATGGAATTATTGCTGACCTTGGTGTATCTTCTCATCAATTTGATGAACCAACAAGAGGTTTTTCATTTATGAAAAGTGATATTCCGGACATGAGAATGAATAAAGACGCAAAATACTCATCATTAGACATTCTAAATTATTACTCCGAAGACGAATTATTTAGAATTTTAAGAACATACGGAGAGTTGAAAAGTGCAGGAAAACTTTCAACTGCAATTACAAAATATCGAAAAGAAACTAAAATTAACGAAATAGAGCAGTTAAATAAAATAATAAGAGAAACAATAAAAACCAGCAAGGAATATAAAATTTTTGCAAAAGTATATCAAGCCCTAAGAATTGAAACAAACAAAGAGCTTGAAGTTTTAAAAGATTTGCTTAAACAAAGTTCTATATTATTAAAAAAAGGAGGAAGACTTGTAATTATTAGTTATCACTCCTTAGAAGATCGTATTGTTAAAAATTACTTAAAATTCAATAATTTTGAAGGAATTAGAATAACAGATTTTTACGGCAAACAAGAAAAGAATTTTAAAGAAATTACAAAAAAAGCAATTATTCCTGACAATATTGAAACAGAAACAAATAGCAGGGCAAGAAGTGCAAAGCTAAGAATAGCAGAAAGAATATAAATGGGAAGGGTAAAAACAATAATAAGAAACATTCTAACAGGAAATTGGCTGGGAAGTGAAATTAAATCAGAAAATATTTATTATACACTTTTTATTGTCTTACTTGTTATTTTATTAATTTATAATAAGTACAGAACAGAAGAATTAGTTGTTAAAAAAAAGACATTAAAAGAAAATGTTGAAGTTTTACATTCAAAACACACAAAGATAGAGACAAAACTTATGGAATTTGGAACTGAAAGAAAAGTAGCAAATGATAGTACAATAATTAATTTAGGCTTAAAACTACCGGAAAAACCTCCTAAAGTAATAATAATTAAAAAAGATTGAAAATAAATAAACATCACATAAAATCAACACTTTAAAATTTAATGGGAAACAGAAAACAAATAATAAGCAGAACGGCAGTAGTCTATATCGGACTGTTATTTTTTGTTATTTACATATATTCAAGCCTCATCAAAACAATGTTCTTTGAAGGAAACAAATGGAAAATAAAAATAAATTCATATGCAGTTAATTTAAGGGAGGACAAACCAAACAGAGGAAACATTTATGATGACAAAGGCAAACTGCTTGCAACATCAGTAAACTTCTTTGATGTTCACATGGACACTCGTGCAGGCGGATTAACCGACAAATTGTTTAATGAAAAAGTTGACAGTTTGGCAATCTGTTTATCTAATTTTTTCAAAGACAAAACCAAAGAAGATTACAAAAAGAAATTGATAAATGCAAGAAGAAGATCCTCGCGATTTTTAAAAATTGCAGACAAATTAACTTACGATGAGTTTGTTGAAATAAAAAAATTTCCACTTTTCAGATATAATAGTAACAAAGGAGGTTTTTTAAGTAAAAAAACAACTAAAAGAAAGCGTCCATTTGATAGATTAATGCGGAGAACAATAGGATTTTTAAGTGAACATAAGGGAACAGGATTAAAACAAGGGAAAGCAGGACTAGAATACACATACAACAGAGAACTTGGAGGAAGATCAGGCAAATCATACATGAAAAAAATTGGAGGAGGAAACTGGATGAAAATTAAAGGAGGAGAAGTGTTAGAAAAAGAAAATGGCATGGATTTACACACATCAATAGATATTGACCTACAAGACTATGTTGACGATATATTAAGAAAACAATTAACAAAATTAAAAGCAGATTACGGCTCAGTTGTAGTTATGGAAGTTAAAACCGGATACATTAAGGCTATTGCAAATTTAAAAAGATATGAAAATAACACTTTTACAGAAGTTTTAAATTATGCTATAGGTGAAAACTTAGCTCCAGGTTCCACTTTTAAATTGCCTGTTTTAATGGCTGCTCTTGAAGACGGTGTTGTGGGTTTAAACGATATTATTGACACAAAAAAAGGGAACATCCATTACAAAGGTGTGGACATAAACGATTCAGATGGTCATGCTTATGGTAAAATAACTGTGGAACAAGTCTTTGCAAAATCATCAAATGTAGGGATGGTTAAAATTATTGATGAAAATTATGTGAAAAAAGGTAAAATAAAACATTTTTTAAAACAATTGTATGCTCTCGGCATAGGAGATATTTCCGGTGTGGATATTTCCGGAGAAGACGATCCTATTATAAAATCACCAGACAATTCTTCATGGGCACCGTCAACTCCCGGTATGATAGCACATGGGTACGAAGTAAGAATTTCGCCTCTTCAACTTTTAAACTTTTATAATGCTGTTGCAAATAATGGGCAAATGGTTAAGCCTCAAATTGTTAAAAAAATTGAAAAAAACGGCATTATTTTAAAAGAATTTAAACCTCAAATAACAAATTCGCTTATTTGCTCAAAATCTACACTGAAAAAAGCACAAAAAATATTAAGAGACGTAGTTACTGATGGTACTGCTAAATTAATAAATACAAAAAAATATAAAATATCAGGAAAAACCGGAACAACAGAATATTATGACGCAGAAACAAAAACACATAACGACAAATATAGAGCATCATTTGTAGGATATTTCCCATCTGAAAATCCAAAATATTCAATTATTGTTGTAATTAACAAACCTAAAACAGATTTTTATGGAGCATTAGCAGCTGCACCTGTTTTTAAAAAAATTGCTGATAAAATTTTTAAAGGAGATCGAGAATTAAATCCAAATACAGACACAATCTCAAACACAGAACTTCCTCTCTCAAAAAATGGAAATCAAGATGAATTATGTCATATATTAACAGCCCTTTCAATACCAATAAAAAAAAATACGAAAAAATCAAAATGGGTAACATCAGAAGTAAAAGAGAACAAAATTTTATTTAATAATAAAAAAATAAAAGCTGAAATTCTACCGGACTTACGATATATGGGTGCAAAAGACGCAATTTATATAATTGAAAACATGGGAGCGATTCCATTAATAAAAGGAAGAGGGTTTGTAACAGCACAATCAATTGCTCCTGGTACTAAAATAAAAAAAGGGATGAAAATTAAAATTGAATTAAAATAATTCACAACCAAGATAATGCAAAAGCAACTAAAAGACATAATCAAAAACATTAATTCCAAATTAATATCTGGCTCTATTGATACATTCGTTTCAGGAATTAGTTTCGATTCTCGGAAAACAAAAAAAGGACATCTTTTTGTAGCTGTTGCAGGGGTTAATGTAGATGGTCATAATTTTATTAAAAATGCAATTAAAGCGGGTGCATCTGCAATAATTACAGAAACAAATATTCTAATTAATGAAAACATTACAATTTTAAAAGTTGAAAACAGCTCTCAAACCTTAGGCATTGTTACATCAAACTTTTACGACAACCCTTCTTCAAAAATAAAGCTTATAGGAATAACTGGCACGAACGGAAAAACAACCACTGCAACATTATTATATAAATTATTTTTGAGTTTAGGATACAAAACAGGTTTAATTTCAACAGTAAAAAATTACATAAACAAAAACGGAATACCAACAAAATATACAACACCAGATACAATAACATTTAACAATTTACTCAACGAAATGGTTCTTGCAGGTTGTGAATACTGTTTTGCAGAAGTAAGTTCTCATGCAATACACCAAAACAGAATTGGAGGACTAACATTTTCAGCCGCAGTTTTTACAAATATTACTCATGACCATCTAGACTATCATAAAACTTTTAAAGAATACATAAAAATCAAAAAAAGTTTTTTTGATAATTTACAAGAAAATGCTTTTGCTCTAACTAATAAAGACGATAAAAATGGGGAAATTATTCTTCAAAACACCAAAGCAAAAAAATATACTTACGCAATACGAAACTTTGCAGACTTTAACACAAAGGTAATTGAACAACATATTAACGGAATGTTATTGAATATAGACAATACTGAATTTTGGACTCTTTTAACAGGAACATTCAATGCGTATAACTTAACTGCTGTTTTCTCAACTGCAATTCTATTAAAACAAAATAAAATTGACGTTTTAACAGCTCTCAGCAGTTTACAAGCAGTTGAAGGAAGATTTGAAACAGTTACCAAAAATGGAATAACAGCTATAATAGACTATGCCCACACACCAGACGCATTACAAAATGTGATAAAAACAATAAACGAATTTAAAAAAAACGAACAATCTCTAATAACCGTTGTTGGTGCAGGAGGAAACAGAGATAAAGACAAAAGACCAATAATGGCAAAAATTGCAAGTTTAGGAAGTGATAAAGCAATTCTAACATCAGATAATCCCAGAAATGAAAAAGCAGAAACAATTATTGAAGATATGTATAATGGACTAAACAACAGCGAGATGAATGTTTTAAAAATAACCGATAGAAAAGAAGCAATTAAAACCGCTGTTATGCTCGCAAAAAAAGGAGATATTATTTTAATTGCAGGGAAAGGCCATGAAAATTATCAAGAAATTAATGGAATAAGAACACATTTTGACGACAAAGAAACAGTTGAATTTTTTTTAAATTAAACAACTATGTTATACTACCTTTTTGAGTATTTAGACAAAATTGATTTTGCAGGAGCAGGAATGTTCAAGTATCTATCTTTCAGAGCAGGATTAGCGGCTGTTACATCCTTAATAGTATCAATGCTTTTTGGAAAAAAAATCATAAACAAATTACAAAAAATGCAAGTTGGTGAAATTGTTAGAGATTTAGGCTTAGCAGGTCAATATGAAAAAAAAGGCACTCCAACAATGGGAGGAATTATAATAATTGCAGCAATCTTAATTCCTGTTTTATTATTTGCTGAAATAGGAAACATATATATTATTTTAATGATAACAACAACTGTTTGGTTGGGAATTATTGGTTTTATTGACGATTACATAAAAACATTTAAAAAAAACAAAGCAGGCTTATCTGGAAAATATAAAATTATTGGACAAGTTGGTTTAGGTTTAATAGTAGGTTTAACCTTCTATTTTAGTGATGATATTCAAATAAGAGAAAACCCAGATTCTTCTAATTTAAACCAAGAAAGTATAATAACAGCACATCACACAACAAAAGAAGACATACCTTTAAAAACTACTATTCCATTTTTAAAAAACAATGAATTTAACTATGAAACTCTCGTTGAATTTATGGGAGAATACAAAAAAGATGCTGCATGGGTAATATTTGTAATTTTTGTAATAATTATTATAACAGCTGTTTCAAATGGCGCAAATTTAACCGATGGATTAGATGGACTTGCAACAGGCACATCATCAATTATTGGAGCGACACTAGGAATTTTTGCATATGTTTCCGGTAACATAATTTTTGCTGAATATCTAAACATCATGTACATCCCTAAAATTGGAGAACTTGTAGTTTTTGCAAGTGCATTTATGGGAGCAACAATTGGTTTTTTATGGTTCAACTCATATCCTGCACAAGTTTTTATGGGAGATACTGGAAGTTTAACATTGGGAGGAATAATTGCAGTTTTTGCAATAATCGTAAGAAAAGAATTACTAATTCCGTTATTAGCCGGAATATTTCTAATCGAAAGTTTATCAGTAATGGTACAAGTTGCCTGGTTTAAATACACAAAAAAGAAATATGGAGCAGGAAGACGAATATTTTTGATGTCCCCAATTCACCATCATTATCAAAAAAAAGGAATACCTGAATCAAAAATAGTCTCAAGATTTTGGATAATTGGAATTTTATTAGCAATTCTAACAATTATTACCCTGAAAATCAGATAAATAAACAAATTTCTTGTTTGAAAAAACAAATACTCAATGAAACAAAAAAGAATAGTCATATTAGGTGCTGGAATAAGTGGAAAGGGAGCTGCAATTCTTGCTAAAAAACACGGATTTGATGTTTTTGTTTCTGACTATGGAAAAATAAGTACACAAAACAAAACCGCATTAGTAAAAGAAAACATAAAATTTGAAGAAAAAAAACATAGCACAGAATTAATTTTAAATGCAGATGAAATAATTAAAAGTCCGGGAATTCCAGAGAATGCTCCCATAATTATTTCTGCAAATAAAAAAGGTATTCCTATAATATCAGAAATAGAATTTGCAGGAAGATTTACAAATGCAAAACTAATTTGTATAACAGGAAGTAACGGGAAAACAACAACAACAGAATTAACATATCATATTTTTAAAAAAGCAGGATTAAATGTAGGAATTGCAGGCAATGTTGGTAGGTCTTTTGCGATGCAGGTAGCAACTAAAAATTTCAAATATTACATAATTGAATTAAGCAGTTTTCAGTTAGACGGGATGTATAATTTCAAAGCGGATATTGCAATTTTACTAAACATTACACCAGACCACTTAGACAGGTATAACAACAATTTTCAGAACTATACTAATTCAAAATTTAGAATAACACAAAACATGACTTCCAAAGATTCATTTATCTTTTGCGAAGATGACAAAGTAATTTTAAAAGAGATAAAAAATAGAAATTTCAAAGCACAAATGTTTCCTTTTTCAGTAAAAAAGAAAATTAAAAAAGGAGCTTATAAAACACAACACAAAATTATTATTGACATAATTACTAAAAATTTCCATATGAAAAACGGACTATTATCACTCGAAGGTGATCACAATGTATATAATTCTATGGCAGCAGGAATTACCGGATTAATAAGCGGAATAAGCAATGAAAATATTAAAAACAGCTTATCAGATTTTGCCGGAGTAGAGCACAGACTTGAAAAATACATTAAAGTTAGAGGCATTCAGTTTATAAACGACAGCAAAGCTACCAATGTTAATTCTGTTTGGTACGCACTTCAATCTATAAACGACCCAATAGTTCTAATTATGGGTGGTATTGATAAGGGAAACGACTATGGAATACTTAAAGATTTAGTTAACAGAAAAGTAAAAGCAATTGTTGCAATGGGAACAAATAACAAACTTATTGTTGATGCTTTTTCAAATATAGTGGCTGTTTATGACACCAATTCAATGGATACAGCAGTTAAAACAGCATATCAACTTGCAAATGAAGGAGAAGTTATTTTGTTATCTCCAGCTTGTGCAAGTTTTGACTTATTTAAAAACTACGAAGATAGAGGTAAGAAATTTAAAGAAAAAATAAGAAATTTATAATATCTGCAAGTTACAAATTTAGCTTTAAGGAGTAAACTATCAATCAACACATATAATAGGTGCAAACAATAAAATTAAATAAAATATTTAAAGGCGACAGTGTATTATGGATAATAACATTATTACTCCTAATAATGTCTATACCAGCAGTTTATAGTGCATCTGCAATGATTTCATATAAAACCGGAGATATACACTTTTTAGTTAGACAAATATCTGCAGTTTTTTTCGCATTAATTGCTGTGCTTATATTTTCTCGAATAAATTACAAAATTTATCTTAAACTTATAAAAATATTTTTCCCAATAATAATCGTATTATTAATTCTCACATTATTTTCAGGTGTATCACACAATAATGCAAAAAGATGGATAGAAATTCCAATTATTGGATTTGAACTTCAAACTTCTGAAATTGCAAAAATTGCACTTATTATGCTGGTTGCAAGTTTATTAGCATCTAAAAGGAATGACGAAGAGAAACACAGTAAAAACGTAAAAGCTGCAACAATAGCATTTGTACTTACAATAGGTCTTATTTTTCCAGCAGATTTATCTTCGGCTCTTATGATTGCTGCAATTATTATAACAATTATGTTTATAGCATCTGTTAAAATAAAAACAATTTATAAAATCTTATTAATAGCCATTGGTGCTTTTATTTTATATGTTTTTTTTGCAGAACTACTCCATTTGCCCGGAAGACTATCAACCTGGACACATAGATTTGAAATGTTCTTTGGAAATCAAGAAAGTTTAAGCAGCAATGAAACATATCAATTAGATATTGCTAAAATGGCAATAGTTAACGGAGGATTATTCGGAAATATGCCGGGAGGAGGAAACGTAAGGTATTTATTACCACAATCTCATTCCGATTTTATTTTTGCATTTATAATAGAAGAATATGGTTTGTGGTTAGCAACAATTATAATGCTTTTATATGGAGCATTATTTTATAGAGGCGTAAGAATTGCAAAAAGAACAAATAGCTTATTTGCAGCTTATTTAGCACTTGGATTAACTCTGGCTATTGTTTTACAAGCATTTATAAATATTGGAGTTTCGGTTGGAGCTCTACCGGTAACGGGACAAACACTACCTCTAATAAGTATGGGAAGAACATCATTATTGGTAACAAGTTTTTCTCTTGGAGTTATAATTAACATTAGTAAATCAACAGAAAAAACAGTAAACGAAGAGTAAACTTTAAATTTTATATTTTGACACAAAAGCAATTTATTCAACATCAATTAATTAGAAAGTTTTAAGCAAATGAAAAAAAATCCCAAAATAATAATTAGTGGTGGTGGTACAGGCGGACACATTTTTCCTGCTATTGCAATTGCACAAGCTCTAAAAAGAATAAACCAAGATATTAAAATATTATTTGTAGGTGCAAAAGGAAAAATTGAAGAAAAAAGGGTGCCGGAAGCTGGCTTTAAGATAAAATTACTTGATATTAGAGGTTTTGAACGAAAAATCTCATTTGAAAACTTTAAAAATTTATTCAGACTATTTAAAAGCATATTAAAATCTAAAAAAATACTAAAAGAATTCAAACCGGATGCAGTAGTAGGAGTAGGCGGATATGCAAGCGGACCATTAGTTTATGTAGCAACAAAAAAAGGTATTCTGGCATTAATTCAAGAACAGAACTCCTATCCCGGAATAACAAATAAAATTCTTTCTAAAAGAGTAAATACAATTTGTGTAGATTATGACGGGTTAGAACGTTTTTTTCCAAAAGAAAAAATTATACATACAGGAAATCCATGCAGACACAGGATTGTAAGCCCAGAAGCAAACAAAGATGAAGTATTAAGTTTTTTTGATTTAAAACCCAACAAAAAACTTATCCTATGTCTTGGAGGCAGCGGTGGAGCAAAAAACATAAACGACAGTATAATAAAAAACATTGAAAAAATTAAAGAACAAGATTTCTACTTTATTTGGCAAACAGGAAAAAATTATTTTGAAGAATCGAAACTAGAACTAAAAAAATCAGCTGCAACAAACATAAAGATTTTTGCTTTCATTTCAAGAATGGATTTAGCATACAAAGCTGCATCAGTTGTAATTTCAAGAGCAGGAGCAGGAACTATATCTGAACTAAAACTTCTTGAAAAAGCATCAATACTTGTGCCTTCTCCAAATGTTGCAGAAGATCACCAAACTAAAAACGCTATTTCATTAGTAAATAAGAATGCTGCAATAATAGTAAAAGACAAAGAAGCAAAAGAAAAGCTGATTGATGAGGCAATAAAACTAATTAATAATCCAGAAAAAATAAATGAATTGGCAATAAATATTGGCAAAGAAAAAATTGAAGATTCAGACATTAAAATTGCCAAAGAAGTTTTAAAACTTATTAAATAATTTCAAATTAATACATTATAAATTAACACAAAAAATGCAGAGCAAAATCAACATATTAAAAAATATTAAAGCAACATATTTTATCGGAATTGGTGGAATTGGTATGAGTGCTCTTGCAAGATATTTCAATAATATTGGAATTCCCACCTATGGTTATGACAGAACCGAAAGTGAAATAACAAAAAGTTTAATTTCAGAAGGAATAAAAATTCATTATGAAGATAATGTAAATTTCATAGACAAAGAAATTAAAAATTTGCCTAAAAACCAAGTACTTACAGTATATACTCCGGCAGTTCCAAATTCACACACAGAGTTTCAATGGTTTGAGAATAATAAATATAAAATTTACAAACGTTCAGAAATACTTGGATTAATAACAAATAAATATAAAACAACAGCAGTTGCAGGAACACATGGAAAAACATCTGTTTCTACAATTATTACTCATATTTTCAAATATGCAGAAATAAACTTTAACGCATTTCTTGGAGGTATTTCTAAAAACTACGAAACAAACCTAATTTTAAGTTCTAAACCCGAACAAGCAGAATTTGCAATAACAGAAGCAGATGAATTCGACCGTTCATTTTTGAAACTATACCCTTGGTGCGGAATTATAACTTCAATTGATGAAGACCATCTTGACATTTATGAAGATATAGAAGATTTAAAAAGAACTTTTGAAAAATTTGCAAGTCAAATAAATAAATGTGGATATTTAATAATTAAAAAGAACATAGAAATTGAAAAATCTAATTTCCCATTTCATACATTTTCATACTCTTTTAATGAAAAGGCAGATTACTATGCAAAAAACATAAAAACCAATGCAAACTACAGCACATTCAACATTGAAACACCAAAGGAAACAATTGAAAATATAAAAATTAACATTCCTGGAAATCTAAACATTGAAAATGTTGTTGCAGCAGTTGCAGCAGCACATATTCATAAAATTTCCGAAAATAAAATTAAAGAAGCTCTTAAAACATGGAATGGAGTTTTACGACGGTTTGAATATATTATAAACACACCGGAAATAATATACATTGACGATTATGCTCATCACCCAGAAGAATTAAAAGCATTTATCGGTTCAATAAAAAACATTTATAAGGACAAGCATATAACAGGTATTTTTCAACCACACCTGTACACTAGAACACGAGACTTTGCCGAAGAATTTGCAAACAGCTTAGACATTTTGGATGAAATTATTTTATTAGACATTTACCCTGCAAGAGAAAAAGCAATTGAAGGTGTTAGTTCTAAATTAATTTTTGATAAAATAAAAAACAAAAACAAAAGTTTGGCAAATAAAAAAGACTTATTAAAGAAGATTGACAAAACTAAAACCGAAGTAATACTAACAATTGGAGCTGGAGATATAGGCAATTTAGTTGAAACAATAAAAACCAAACTAGAACAATAAAAACTCAATAATTAAAGTGAATAAAAAACAAAAAATATTAAGCCTTTCTGGTATTTTAGTAATAATAATTATTATTACTTTATATCTTGTTTTTTCAGAAAAAACAATATGTAAGGACATAAATATTGAAATAATCAATACAGAAAAAGAACAACTTATTAACGAAGAACACATAAAAAAAATAGTACTTAACAAATACAAAGATTTAATAGGAGACAATATAAATTCAGTTAACTTATCTGATTTAGAAAAACTTATTGAAAAACATCCTTCTGTAAAAAACGCAGAAGTTTACAAAACAATTAATGGCATTTTGGCTATAAAAATTGAACAAAAAACCCCAATTGTTAGAATAATGCCCATATACGGAAATAATTTTTACATTGATAAAGAAGGAACATTTATGCCCGTTTCAAATAAAGGCAGTGCAAGAGTTATAGTTGCTAACGGAAACATTGGTTTTGACTATAAAAACACAGCACTAACAATAAACGACACAATTGTAACAGAAAGATTAAGAGATATATACAAATTAGCTAAAGAAATTTCGGATGATGATTTTTTAAAAGCACAAATTGAACAAATATTTGTAAAACCTAATGAAGATTATGAACTTATACCTAAGGTAGGAAACCATATTGTAGTTTTAGGAGACATCTACAATTATAAAAATAAACTGAAATATTTAAAAAATTTTTATCTCAAAACATTAAATAACAAAGTTTGGGGAATATATAAAGAAATAAACTTAAAATATAAAAATCAAATTGTTTGCGTAAGAAAAAATTAATAATAAATTAAAACAAAACATATACAAACCACAAAATATTTTTTAACAATGAGTGAAATAATAACTGCAATAGACATAGGGACAACAAAAATTGTAGCAATAGCCGGCGAACGAGATACAAATGGAAAAATAAAAATTCTTACTCGTGGAACTATTCCAACACCAAAAAATAGTGTTAAAAAAGGAATGGTTGTTAATATTGGAATAGTTGCAAATGCAATAAAAGAAGCAGTAGAAATTGCCGAAAAAAAATCAGATATAAAATTTAACTCATCTTTCATAGGCATTGCAGGGCAACACATTAAAAGCGTTCAAAATAACCATTCAATTTTTATTAATTCAAACGACGGAATAATATCCCAAGAAGATGTTGATAAAATGACAAACGAAATTAAAACAATGTCTCTTGAGGCCAATGAAGAAATTCTTGACGTAATCCCTCAAAACTATTCAGTAGATAAAGAAACAGGCATTGACGAACCTGTTGGGAGATTTGGAAAAAGATTATCCGGAAATTTTCATATAATAATTGGAGAAACTACAAGTGCTAAAAACATAAAAAGATGTGTAGAACTTGCAAATATTAATGTAAATGAATTATTTCTTGAACCAATTGCCTCTTCAAAAGCTGTTTTAACAGAAGATGAAAAAGAAATGGGCGTTGCACTTGTTGATATTGGAGGAGGAACAACTGATTTAGCAATATACAAAGGTGGCATTCTAAGACATACCGCTGTTATTCCATTTGGCGGAGATATAGTAACCAGCGATTTAAAAGAAGCATATCAAATACTACATAAAGATGCCGAAGAATTAAAAACTAAATGCGGAACAGCATTAAGTGAATTTGCCGTAAACAACAGCCTTGCAGTAATCAAAGGGATTAACGGGCGAGATTCAAAAGAAATTTCTTTAACAGAACTCTCAAAAGTAATTCAAGCAAGAATGGAAGAAATTATTAACATAGTTAAATTTGAAATCCTAAACTCTGGCTACTTTGATAAATTGCACGCAGGAATTGTTCTTACAGGAGGAGGTTCTCTTTTAGAAAGGCTCCCTCATCTCATGAAGTTTGTTACAGGCTTTGATGTAAAACTCTCAAAACCATCTTCTTTTATATTTCCAGAAGGAACAAAAGACAACAGCCCAAAACTTTCAACAGCAGTAGGATTAGTTATGCTCGGTTTTGAAAGTTCAGACAACACAAAATATAAAGGAAACAAAAAAGAAAAAAAGAAAAAAAGAGGCGGAACTTTAAGAAATATAATAAATAAAATAACAGAAGACGCAAAACAAACTGCATTTAATTTCTTTGACGATGAAGATACAGAAATTGAATAATATTCATTTTATGTTTGTGTTTAAAGTCTTCGGATGAATAGTTTTTATAAAATTTTAGACACAAAAAACTAACTTTATAGACAAGAACAAATTAATATCATAATGTTAAAACATTTAATACAAAATTCTTAAAAATTAAAAAAGGAACTTACAACAAATAAAAAAAAATATCATGGACGATTTATTATCTTTTGACTTACCAACAAATTTTGCATCATTAATTAAAGTAATTGGAGTAGGAGGTGGAGGCAGTAATGCTGTTGACCATATGTTTAAACAAGGAATTGCAGGAGTAGATTTTATAATTACAAACACCGATTTTCAAGCACTTGCTAAAAGCCCTGTTGAAACAAAAATTCAACTTGGAAAAACATTAACAGAAGGTTTGGGTGCCGGAAATGAACCCGAAATTGGAAAAGAATCTGCAATAGAAGACATAGAAGAGGTAAAACTAAAAATAGGTACTGATACAAAAATGGTTTTCATAACTGCCGGAATGGGTGGAGGAACCGGAACAGGTGCTGCTCCGGAAATTGCAAAAGCTGCAAAAGAAATGGGAATTCTCACCGTAGGTATTGTTACGATTCCTTTTAAATATGAAGGCGAAAAAAGAATAAAATCTGCAATTGAAGGTATTAATAAAATGGAAAAGCATGTTGATGCTTTATTGGTTATAAATAATGAAAAAATTAGAGAAATATACGGAAATCTTGGAGTAAGAGAAGCTCTTGGAAAAGCAGATCAAGTCCTAACAGTTGCTGCCAAAGGAATTGCAGAAATAATTACGCTTGAAGGATATATTAACGTGGATTTTGCTGATGTTAAGACAGTTATGAAAGAAAGTGGAATCGCAATTATGGGAACAGGTGAAGGAGAAGGCGAAACTAGAGCTGAAGATGCAGTTAAGGAAGCTATGAATTCTCCCCTACTCGACAATACTGATATTAGAGGTGCTAAAAACATTTTACTAAATATTACATCAGGTAAAAACGAAGCTACATTGGATGAAACCGGATACATTAACGAATATGTTCAAAAAGCAGCCGGAAACAAAGCAGATTTAATTTGGGGAAGTACCATAAACGAAGATTTAGGAGATAAAATTACAGTTACAGTTATTGCAACAGGTTTTGGAACCCATCAAGTTCCTGAACTATATATAGAAAAAAAACCGGAAACAACAGAAACTGACCAAAAGAAAAAAATAATAATTATTGGTGGAGAAAATAAACTAGCCGAAGAAGATAACTTTTATGAAAATCATACACGAAAAGAACCAAAAATTAAAATTATAAAAGATACTGAAAACGAAATACAAACAGACGAATACAAAGAAGTATATAAAATTGAAGACAATTCTCCTCCAAAAACAGAAAAAACTAATAAAGAAGAAACTGAATTTGAATTTGTTGAAACTTCTGCTCCCGAAGTTGATATAATTGAAGAAGAAACCACAGAAACAAATGAATTTCAGGCTGAAACATACAAAAATAATTTAGAAAACTTAGAAAATACTCCTGCTTTTAAAAGAAAGGGAATAAAATTAAAACAAGACAACTATTCTAGCAATAGAGAATACTCAAGAATAACACTTTCTGAAATAGATGGAGAAATTGAAATAAATCAAAACAATAAATATTTACATGACAAGGCAGACTAGTTCAAAGAAAAATTAAAAAATCCGGTTTTTTATCTTTGTTTCTTTAACAAGAAAATATGTCGTTATTCTGGAAATCAGTAACAAATAAATACCTCAAAAATCTTTATGCCCAGAAAGCAGATAAGGCTTTTGAGAATTTTCAAAAATTCTATGGTAATAAATTAAAGATTGCATAATATCATGCAACTAACAGAAGAAAATTACCAAGAAGGATTTTTGCGTGAAATTTTTTTGGACACTTTGGGTTATACCATAAATCCTGATAAAAATTATAACCTTACAACAGAATTTAAAAACCTAAATGATGTTCGAAAAGCAAACGGGGCAATTCTGAGTCCACTCCAAAAAGTGTCGGTGTGAATATTTTTGCAAAATGGCAGTAATATTATTGTCTTATAATCAACCAATTAACAAATTCACACCGACACTAAATAGGTCATTTCACGTTTTTTTATACTTTTAGGAGTGAACTCAAATAATAACTATTTACCCAGAACATCATCAATAAGTAAATTCATAACTTCTTTTATTGTCATGCCTGCTTTTTTTATCATTTGTGGCACAAGACTTTCGTTGGTCATGCCAGGAATTGTATTTGCTTCAAGAAACCAAAACTCTCCATTTTTTAAAATAAAATCCATACGAACAATTCCTTTGCAATTTAAGGCATCATAAAGTTCAGATGTTATGTTTTGGCATTTTTCTGTTAATTCATCAGATATTCTTGCGGGAATAATTTCTTCTGAAAAGTTAGGATCGTATTTTGCCTGATAATCAAAGAATTCATTTTTAGGAACGATTTCCACTAAAGGTAATTTATATTCACTATACTTAGTTTTAAAAATCCCACATTGAATTTCATCACCTTCAATATATTCTTCAATAATAACCTCGTCACTTTCTTTAAAAGCAATTTTAATTGCTGCATCTAAATCTTCTTTTTTCTTAACTTTAGTAATTCCAAAACTTGAACCTCCTGCATTTGGTTTTACAAAACAAGGAAGTCCTAGTTCTTTTATAATTTCATTGGCATTATATTCTGTGCCTTTTCTTAAAAGAGCAGATTTTGAAATATTAACAAAATCAAAGTTATTTAAAAATGTATTGCAATAAAACTTGCTAAATGTTAATGATGAGGCTAGAACTCCACTTCCAACATAGGGCATTCCAATAAGGTCAAAATATCCTTGCAATAACCCATCTTCGCTAGGCGTTCCATGAATTGCTGATATTACAAAATCAAACTTTTCTTTTTGTCCTCTGTCTGTAAAACTAAAATCATTTTTATGAATTATTAATCCGCAATTTAGGTTGTTTATTAGTGTCCATTCATCACCTTTTATTTGAACTGTATAAACATTATATCTTTCTTTATCAATTTCATTAGCAATTGTTTCTGCCGATTTTAAAGAAATAAAATATTCCGAAGAATTTCCGCCTGCAAGAACGGCTATATTTTTTTTATTTGTCATGTTCTTTTTGTGTTCTTTATTTTCCTCAAAAATATAAATTATTTATTAATTACAATTTTTTCTAAACTTCTTTTGGGAACATAATGGTTTTGTTTTTCGTCTCTCCAATAATTATAGTCTCCATTTTTAGGCATTTTTTTAAGAATAACTTCTTCCTTTGCTTTTCCAATGGCAATAACTAATAAAATTTCAAGATGTTCTGGCAAATTTATAAGTTCTCGTAAGGGTTTTCTTTTTATTGCTGCAATCATGCAAGTGCCAAAACCTTTTTCGCTTGCACCCAGTGTAATTGATTGTGCAACAATTCCGCTTGCAACTTCATGATATGCTTTTGCCCCTTCTTTTATTAATGAATTATCGCCTAAGATTATAATATAAGCAGATGGTCTTTCTCCTTTTTTGGGAGCATGCCAATTTGGTAAAGCAGCTGCCCAAGCTAAAGTTGTAAATATGTCTTTATTAACGTCTTCTGTATTTGAAAAATAAAACTTCAATGCTTGTTGATTTCTTGGCGAAGATGATAAACGTGCTAGTTCAATAAAAGACAATAAGTCTTCACTTGAAATTTTTACATCTTCGTAAAAACGGCGATAAGTTCTATTTTGTTTTATTAAATCATGTAGCATATTTATATATTGAGAGACCTGCCAAGTCTTAAAGACTTGGCAGGTCTTATAAGTTTAAAAAGAATTAACAAAATCAATAAGAAGTAAACTTAAATCATTAAAATTTGTAAAAGGAAGTAGGTTTGCAGGTTTGTCATTAATGTTATGATATTCTTTATATTCACCAAGTGTGTATATGAAGAATGATTTTACGCCTTTATCATAAAAAAAATAATGATCGCTATTTGCTGCTGCTCCTCTAATTTTAACTTCTGGCAAATAATTATTTTCGGTATTTATTTTTACTAATTTATTAAACTCTTCTTTAAAAATAGAACCATTTACAACTTTAATTCCTTTATCTCCGCTTCCAACCATATCAAGATTCAGTAAAAATTTAATTTTGCCTAAAGGGAAAAGAGGATTTTCAGTATAATATTTTGAGCCAAGTAAACCAAGTTCTTCTCCACTAAAAAACATAAATACAATATTATATTTTGGCTTTTTTTCTTTTGAAAAGTATTTTGCAAGATTTAAAACCATTGCAATTCCGCTTCCATTATCATTTGCACCAGGGAAATATGTATTTAAACCCATGTGTCCAATGTGGTCATAATGAGCTGTTAACACAATACTTGTGTCCGACTTCCCTTTTATATATGCTATAATGTTTTGAGTTTTATAATTTTTAAGGAACTTACTTTCAATATTAAAATTAACAGTGTTAACTTTGTTTGGCAATGCTTTTCTTTTAAGAATTATTATAGGAAAATCTTTTTGAATTTGCGATGGGATATAGGTTAAATTTCCATCTTCAATTTTAATAATTGCTTTTGCTTTTAAAACATTTCTTTCAGTAATGAGATTATAAGCATTTGAAAAACTTTTGTCATTTAGTCCTAATGTATCAATTAATACAACTTTATTTGATAAATTTTGGGTAATAAATGTTCTTAATTTAAGACTGTCATTTATAATGTTTTTTTTAAGTTCAATAACTTTATATTTTCCTAAAATTGAAGGAGATGATGCAGATATTAAATAATCTTTTCCTGCTTTTAAGGATTTATTATTAATTATAAGTTCATTTCTTCCACAAAGTGTATTTGTGTTAAGTGTGTAATTTTGAATATAACTTTTTGAGAACTTTTTAAGCCTGTTTCTTTTTAATTGAGAAATTATATAATCTGCAGCTTTTTTATCGCCACCCATTCCATATCCTCGTCCGTGAAATTCTGGAGAGCATACTGTGTTTACGATTTCTTCTGCATAATCTGTATTTTGAGCAAAGTTTTGTTCAAAACTTGATAATAAGATTATTATTAGAAATAAGTGGAACTTCATATTTTGTATATTTTTGTCAAAGTTAAACTATTTTAAAAAGAATTAATATGTTTTTGGAAGAAAAAGTTAGAAAACAAGGTTGGATTGAAGTTATTGCAGGTTCTATGTTTTCTGGAAAAACCGAGGAGTTAATTAGGCGAATGAAGCGTGCAAAAATTGCCCAGCAAAAAACAATGATTTTTAAACCTAAAGTAGATACAAGATATTCTGAGGATAAAGTAGTTTCTCATAATGCAAATTCAATAGATTCTATCCCTGTAGCTAAGGCACAAGACATTCTACAATTAGCAAATGGCTATGAGGTTATAGGAATTGATGAGGCTCAATTTTTTAGCGACATTTTAGTTGAGGTTTGTAATCGTCTTGCTGATAAAGGAATACGAGTGATTGTGGCAGGTTTGGATATGGATTTTGCAGGAAAACCTTTTGGTCCAATTCCTCGTTTATTTGCTATTGCAGAATATGTTTCAAAAGTTCATGCAATTTGTATGCGTTGTGGAAATCTTGCCCAATATTCTCACCGTTTATCGGATAATGATAAGCAATTTCTTCTTGGAGAAAAAGATATGTATGAGCCTCTTTGCAGAAAATGTTATAATAAAGCAAAGGCAATTTAACAGTTCGTTAGGGGCATTCATGAAATAACTAATTGTTTTAAACTAAGCTAAATAGTTAAACTACTTAAGAAAAAATAAAAAATCAGCCCATAAAATGAATTGTTCTTGTATTTTCTAAAAGTCCATTTTTAGTACTTGTGGCAGTAGTCAATAGTCCATTAAATTTAAAAAATACTAAAATGATAAAAGGACTAAAGTCCTATTATTATAGTGTTTACCAACTTCCCGACTTAAAAACAATAACCGCACAAACCGCTCACTGATAGGGAGTTGCAAAAGCCCGCCTAACTGTTGAGTATTATTTTAAAATAGTTAAAGAGTCTTGAATTTTCTTTATTTGTGTATTCAAATTCTGTAAGCTAAGTTTACTGTTTTCTAAATCGCTTAAAATATTTTGTTTTGTATCCGAAAACTTACACTTTAAATCTTTAAAAAGGCTTTGATAATAATTAATACCCTTTTCGAGATTAGAAGAAAAGGAGTTTAAATATTTTGCTTGTTTTTTTGTAACATTATCTTTAGTTTCCTGTATCTTATTTTTTAAGTAGTCAATATAAAGGCCTAATTCTTTAACATACATATTAGGTCTGTCATTTCTTTTTATAACATTTGTTCTGCCGTAAATATGGCCAATCATTTCTTTTAAACTCATTTCTTTTGAAAAATAAGCCATATTTGGACCAGGACAAACAGAAACCCCCTCACCTTCAACTTTAGTATTTATATTATTTGCTTTTAATGCCGAAGTTCCTAAACCAACACAAATACATGACTTCTCTACAATTTTATCAAATCTACTATTGTACTCTTCTTTACTTAGATTTTCTAATTTTAACTCTTTAATTTTTTTAAACTGATATTTTATTGAAGCTGAACAAATGTTTTTTCCGGTATCTGACTTTCCTAAAGCTAAATATTCTTTGGGGCAAGCACTTCCTGGCCTGCCTTGTTCAATAAAAGATTGTTTTTCAATATCTTTAGTGTTGTTTTTCAGACTATTAAAAGGAACTCCCAAAGGCGAAATATCACTTAGGTATAAATCATCTTCTTCTGCAATAACTAATTTGTTTAATGTTTCATTATCAATGCTTGTGGCTTCAGGAACTAACATAAACGGACTTCCCCAACCAACAGAATCCATTCCATAATAATCTATAAGAAAATCGTGTTCTTCTGTAGTCCCAACACCTCCTTGAGCTGTAATTTTTAAAGGTAAAATATCATTAGGTACAGTTTTATTTTTTTCAGAAAGTGAACTTACAAGAATTTCATATATAGATTTTATAAGTTCATCTCTATTTTGTTTAAATTCTTCTAAAATAGGACCTAAAAGAAATCCTTCAGTAGCAAATGCATGCCCACCACAATTTAAACCCGATTCTATTCTGTATTCTGAAACCCACAAGCCTTTCTTTGCCAGAAATTTACCTTGTATAAGTGCTGACCTATAGTCGCTAACTTTTAAAACTATTTTCTTTTTAATAAATCCGCTTTTATTAGGAAAGAAGTCTTCAAATTGTTCAATGTAGCTATAAAGTCTTGGGCTCATTCCTGCAGACAATATCATTGAAGAAGATAAATCACTATTTGCAAAACCACGAAGTGCCGCATGAGCATCATTATATTTAATAGGGAGCTTTTCGCCTTTTGAGTAATTATCTTTATCAATTTTAGTCATTATGTTTACATCAATACTGCCAATTGACAAATTATTTTTTACCCAATCACTAATTTTATTTAAGTTAAAATGTTTGTTAGTTAAGGTTTTAAACTCATTTTTAATTTTAGAACTATCGGGTAATAAATTAATATATTCTTTTAGTTCATTAGCTTTCTCAGAAGTTGCACTTTTTAAATCTTCAAACTTCTTTTTAGAAATATCATTTATAAGATTTAAATATGATGTAATTCTTTTTGCTCTAAAATCTTCAATTTTATCAGAAATTTCATTATAATGAACTTCAAATTTTTCACAATATACTTTCCTTAATTTCTCTAGTAGTATATCATCAACCAAGGAAACAACAGAGTCTATTCCGTATTGAGCAACCTTTACAGGTGTGTCAAGTGTATATCCTATTCCTAAAACTGGGATGTGGAATGAATGATTTTGTTTCATATTATATTTTTTATAACTACATATTATAATGTATGCAGTCTGAATTGTAATGTTTATTATTATTTGCGGCAAATGTAACAATATTTATCATTGTATGCACTTTGCTGCATTAAACTTGGAGGTTTTAAGATTATTTAACAATTAAAATAGTTATTTTATGTACTAAGACACTTTAAGTTAATATATAATGCAGGAATAAACCGCAAAGCGGTTTAACATTAATAACCGCAGGTATCAACCTGTGACACAAAGTCCTAATAATACACAACAACACTGAAAGTATTGAATTATTTACGTATATTACTTTTGTTCTAGCCTTTTAGGCTTAGTTCTGTCTATTGTCTATTTTTCCACAAGTTCCATCTGTGATTATTATGTTAAATCCTGTTAGGATTTTTTTTAGCTTAAATTGTCTTAATATGCAAAATAATTTTTTTATATATTAAGACACATCAAGTATATAAAATCCCTATGGGATTTAACAATAATAACCACAGGTGTAAGCTGTGGAAAAGATGCAACAGATAAAATAAACCCTAGAAGGGTTGAAAAAAAACAAATACAAAATAGAACTAAATATTACAGACAATTCAACACCTTCGGTGTTGTTATATGTCAA
>CAMZKL010000033.1 GCA_947311255.1 uncultured Chlorobiota bacterium
TAAAGTAATGTAATTGTTTCGTTACAAACAGATAGTCTTACTGGTGGGCTTACCCGTCAGATTAGCTCATCAGTTTAAAGTAAAATTACAGTTTTTTAGAGAGATTCTGTAATTTGTGTAGTTTTTTTTCATAGATTTTGGAGTCCCGCAGGAGTGCGGGACTTTTTAAAAAACTATTTTGACAGTTTTTTATGTATGCTTCAAAAACTTAATAATTGCCCAGCCGTCTTTTTCTTTTGCATATTGAAATTTTAATCCTGCCTTTTCTCCTGCTTTTCTAACTTCCTCATATTCTTTATAGTAAAACCCACTTAACAAAACAATCCCTCCGGGCATAAGGTGTTTTTCCAAAACAGGCAAATCTTCTATTACAATATTTTTCCAAATGTTTTCATAAATAACATCAAACATTTCGTTTTTCAAAACCGATGTGTCTCCAAGTGCAACATCAATATCCGGTGTTTTGTTAATAATTATATTTTCAGAAGTGTTTGTTACAGATTTTGGGTCAATATCAACAGCATAAGTATATGCAGATTTTTGCATTTTGCTAAGTATTGCTAAAATCCCTGTTCCGGTTCCCATGTCCAAAACGCTTTTATTTTCAGTGTCTATTTGCATTATTTCTTCAATAAGCATATAAGTTGTTGCATGATAACCTGTTCCAAATGCAGTTTTTGGATCAATAATAATTTCATTTTCAACATTTGTAAACTTAGGATGAAACGAAGCTCTTATAACAAGTTTATTTCCAAAAATAATTGGTTCAAAATAATTTTCTGTCCATGTTTTGTTCCAATTCTCATCTTTAATTATTTTGAGAGAAAGTTTTATTTTGAAATTAGAAAACTTTCCTTCAATGCTCTTTAAACTTAATTTATTGAACTGATTTTCTGGAATATACGCATTAATACCATTATTTGTTTCCATAAAACTTTCAAAACCTTTTTCAGTTAGTTTTGCAGTTAATACTTCTCTGTGTTTTTGCAAGTTTGGGCTTATTTCGCAAATTAATTCTATGTAGTCAAGATTATTGTTCATTGTTTTTATTTAATACTATTCGGCACTTTTAGTTTGCACTTTCCATTCTTTGTATTTTATCAAATCTTTTTTTATCATTTTATAGCAGGTTGCAAGTATTAATGCGTCATCAACATAACCTACCATAGGAATAAAATCCGGAACAAAATCAATAGGACTCAAAAAATACAGTAAAGAAAAACCTATGGCTGCAATTGACCAATATGGAATATCTTTGTATGTTCCCTTATAATAATCTTTAATAATAGAAATAAATAGTTTTACATCTTCATACAAAGATTTAAGAGTTTTATTCTTTATAATTTTTTCTTCAATAAAATTTTCTTTCTCAATAACTTTCTTTAAATCTTCTTCGCTAATTCTCTTTGCTCCTTTTTTAATAGTCTTTTTTGCTTGTTTTTTTGAAAATTTGTTCATTTTGTTTAAAATATTAAAAAAATTATGTTTTAAATTATTAGTCCCTTTTAAAAATTCACAAAAAGACTTAAACCCATATAAAAAAACACTTTTCAACCCACAACTAAATTGTGGCTTATAAAATAAAAATAATTTTATTTATAAATGTTTGATTATTTGATATTATTTTAATGAAATAAATTCCTGATGTAATATTGTTTAATCTTATTTCTTTTTTATCATTTATATCTTGTTTTTTTACCGCTTCCATATATACAATAGAACCAAAATTATTGTATATATAAATAGTAGCATCATCAATTAAACCTTTTTTTAACGATATATAAAAAATACCATTGTTTGGATTTGGAAATATTTTTATTTCATTATTGAAATCATTTTTTTCTATGGAGAGTATTGTAGAAAATTCGTGTCCTCCAATATCCGGCAAATTATCTCTGTTGTTTTCAAAAAAATCTTGGCTAACTTCAGTTAAAACCACAGCTTTTTGAATACATGGCGAATTGTTTGCTAATTTAAAATAATCACCAGCCAACTGCCCTGCATCAGCATTTCCTATTGATAAAATTAATGGGTTTCCTATAACATCTCCATTTCCCATTGCATTTGTAGGAGGTGTTGTCAGCCAATTGTTATTAGAAAAATTAAGACCTTGATTGTCTGGAACAAGAACATTACCTGTGAAAATATTATTTTTTATGGATGAATTAACATTTATAATACTGTTAAAAGCAAAATGTCCTGTATGGAAATTTCCATTTATAACAGTATTATTTGCAATTAAAACATTGTCTAAACCTGTGTTTGGAATTAAAGACCACCAAAAAGCATCTAAATTTGCATTGTATAAAAAGTTATTAATGACTTTGTTATTTGCTGAATGTGGAATTGTAGTTCCATTCGAAATTTCGTCTGCAAGTGTAATTCCTGTAAATTCTCCATCTCTTTTAGGAAAGGTAGAATTATCTGAATTATAACATATATTTCTTTGCAAAGTACAATTTGTGGCATCATTAAGGTATAAATTCATTGTCCAATTATCGTAGCAAATACAATCTTCTACGGTTACATTTTGAACCACAAATACATTTATTCCTTCCCCATAATTATTATAAACTTCACATCTTCTAACGACCACATTATCTGTTATCCCATTAGACTGCTCTTTTGCAACTGAAATACCATTTGCCCAACCAACCGGCATATCCAAATTAATGTTACTTAAAGCACAATCATATACTTCACAATCTTCAATAATAGCGTTATCTGCTTCCACAATAATACCTTGTTCTCTAATATGATGCACCTTCATAAAACTAATTTTATTGTGCATTCCACTATCTAAATGAATGCCTACACCTCCTTGCACAGTTCCGTTTACATTTGAATTTCTTATTTCAAATCCGCTTACCTTTAAATAACTGCCATATAAGGTTAAAAGTCCTTCCCAATCTTGATTTGGCAAAGTATTTTGACCATCAATAATAGGAATTTCGTTTGGGTAAGCCAATATATTTATTGGATTGGAATTTGTTCCTGAAACACCTATAAAAACAGTTTCATTATAAAGACCTCCTCTAACAAATAATGTGTCGCCCGGAGCTAATTGATTTTGAGCGTAATTAATTGTAAGCCAAGGGTTACTAATAGTTCCTGCATTAGTATTATTACCTGTGTGACTTACAAAATAAGTGCTTGCATTACTTATTTCAATAATACAAACAAGCATTATAAAAAGAATTATTTTAGATATGTTTTTCATTCTTTTGATTTCAGATAAGATACTTCATAAAAAATATTATATCATTAAGTAATAGGGCAAAATCGCACTTTATATAAAATGTGTTAAAATTATTAAACTATATCTTATATCGTAACACATTATAATGTGTCGCAATAGTATTATTCATAAAAAATATAGCCAAAAACAATTTACTATAAACTCATATTCGCAAGTTGGGACACAACGATAATAATAAACAGAAAGTTAGCATTACCTGTCTTTTACTTATTCAGTGATAGTTGCAGACCAATTATCTATCTGTTTTTCAATAAGTAAAAAATTAACTTGCGGATTTAAGGTATAATAACAATGGAACATTTTTTATTCTGTCAAAAAAAATTAAAACTCCCTAAAACCAATAATTTTCCTAACTTCTTTAACAGTTTTTGAAGCACTTTCAATAGCTTTTTCTGCACCTTGCTTTGCAACTTTTCTTAAATATTCAGTATCTCCTTGAATTTCAAGAATATTTTTCCTTATTGGTGTAACAAATTTAATAATATCTTCTGCAAGTTGTTTTTTTAAATCTCCGTAGCGAATTTCGCAGTTAGCATATTTTTCCTTAAAAAAATCTAAAGTATCAGCTGTTGAAACTAAATTCATTAGAGTAAATAAATTTTTAATAGGCTCGGAAACAGGAGAATTTATTTCTGTAGGTCCGCTGTCTGTTACTGCACGCATTACTTTTTTTTGTATAATCTTATCTTCGTCAATTAAATAAATCCCATTTCCAGCAGTTTTTCCCATTTTTCCGCTTCCGTCTAATCCGGGAACTTTTACCAAATTTTCTCCAAAGTTATATGGTTGTGGTTCAGGGAAATAATCAACTTTATACATATAATTAAATCGCTTTGCAAACTTCCTTGCCATTTCTAAATTTTGCTCTTGGTCTTTCCCAACAGGAACTTTATTAGAGCGATGTATTAAAATATCGGCAGCCATTAAAACCGGATATGTAAGCAAACCGGCATTTACATTGTTTGGTTGTGTTCTAACCTTATCTTTAAATGAAGTTGTTCTTTCAAGTTCGCCAACATAGGCATTCATATTTAAAAGAAGATATAATTCGGTTATTTCACGAACATCACTTTGAACATAAATTGCAGATTTTTCAGGGTCTAAACCAGTTGCAAGATATTCTGCAAGAACAGATTTTACACTATTATGTAGGTTTTCCGGAGTTGGGTACGTTGTTAAAGAATGATAATCTGCTATAAAAAAATAGCAATTATTTTCTTCTTGCATTTTCAAGAAATTCTTAACTGCACCAAAGTAGTTTCCTAAATGAAGGTTTCCTGTTGACCTAATTCCGCTTAATACTGTATCCATAATAGTGTAATTGTATATCTAATAATTTTGTGTTATTCTTTGTAAATTTATAGTTCGCAAAATTAATAAATATTATGGAAGGTAAAAGTTAAAATAGTAAACTTATATTTTAAAATCTTTGTATTAATAAAAGAACTTTATACTTTTACCTTCCTACTTTTAACTATAAGAAAATGAAATATAAAAGAATACTTTTAAAACTTAGCGGACAATCTCTTGCAGGAGAAAAAGGAACTGGCATTGATACAAAAATTTTAAATGAATACGTTTCGCAAATTAAAGAAATTGCAGAAAAAGGTGTTGAAGTTGCAATTGTAATTGGAGGAGGAAACATATTTAGAGGTTTAGGCGGAGTTGATCTTGGCTTTGACCGTGTGAAAGGTGATTATATGGGAATGCTTGCCACAATGATAAATGGTTTGGCATTAGAATCTGCCTTTGAAGCTTCCGGACAAAACGCAAAACTTTTTACTGCTTTCAACACAGGACCAACAGGCGAAAGATATTCTAAAACAAAAGTTATTGAAGCCTTTGAACAAGGAAAAATTGCTATTCTTACCGGTGGAACAGGGAATCCTTTTTTTTCAACAGATTCTGGTGCTGCTCTAAGAGCATTAGAAATTGAAGCAGACGCATTGCTAAAAGGCACAAGAGTTGACGGGGTTTATACCGCAGACCCTGAAAAAGACCCAAATGCAACAAAATTCACAAATATTTCTTTTGATGAAGTCCTAAATAAAAAATTAACAATAATGGATTTTACTGCATTTACAATGTGTAGGCAAAACAATATGCAAATTTATGTTTTTGATATGGACACTGTTGGTAATTTAAAAAAAGTTATTGAGGGTAAAAAAATTGGAACTTTAATTAAATAAATATTATAAAATTGTTCCATTACTACATTATTAAATTATAAATATGGCAGACCACAACATCTTAGGAAATAAAGGAGAGGATGCTGCAGTACAATTTCTTACTGACAAAGATTATAAAATTAAAGCACGAAATTGGAGGTTTGGAAAATTGGAAATTGATATAATTGCCGAACATAATGAAATGATAATTTTTGCCGAAGTTAAGAGCAGAAGCGGAACGTATTTTGAACAACCTTTTCAGGCTGTTACAAAAAAAAAACAAAAATTTATAATAAAAGCAGCAAATGCATATATTGAAGAATTTGAAATAGATTTTGAAGCTCGTTTTGATATTATTTCAATTGTTGAGCAGAACGGTAAATTTGAAATCGACCATATTGAAGATGCTTTTTATCCTTTGGTTTGAATAGTACTATTATTTGAAGTAGTTTTTTTTTGCAAATATCTGATAGTTAGCTACTGCCAGGCATAAGAAAACAATAAGAGGGTTTCTAAACTTTAACATTCATAATTTCACTCAATCGGGTTGTGTAACAAGGAGAAAGTTTTTCTTGTTTCATTTTCCAAGTTCGTTTCAAATCTTGGTTTGCTAGTTTTATTTTTTGTTGCCCTGTTGTTTGGTTAATATTATCAATAACTTTCATAAGAGCTTTATGCTTTGAAGCCGAATTCTCAAAAAGTTTTATTTGCCTTCTGTTTTCAGGAGTAATATCAAGAGCTGTTATTCCGGTTTTTTTATACTGAAAACCTTTTTTAAAAATTTGTTTAAGCCCCTCTATTGCAAATTTTGATAATTCTATACTTGAATTTGTAGGGAAAGGAAGTTTTACTACAGTACTATTATTGTATTGAGATAAATCTTTTCTATGTCTGTTTGAATACAGAAATATAAACAAAGCATTGCAATCAGAATTTTGCTTTCGTAGTTTTTCAGATAAAATTACAGCAAAAGTTGATATTCTTTCTTTTATTTGTTCAAATTCTGTATAATTTTTTTCAAAAGTTCGGGTAAGCGAGATGTTTTTTTTAATTTTAGTTTTCTCTATACTCAAACTTGATTTTCCTTCTAACTCGTGTTTTAATCTTAAACCTACAATAGACATATTTTTTTTAACCCAATTATCCGATTGTTCCGTAAATTGCATTGCATTTTCTATTCCAAAATTATAAAGACGTTTAGAATTTTGCCTTCCTATACCCCAAACATCTTCAACTTTCAGCCATTTTAATGCTTTTATCCGTTTTTCTTCTGTATCAATAATATATACTCCTTTTGTTCTTTCAGGAAATTTTTTAGCTATTCTGTTTGCTACTTTTGATAGTGCTTTTGTTTTTGCAAAACCTATGCTTACAGGTATTCCTGTTGATTTTTCAACAGTTTTCTTAATTTTTTCTCCATATTCTTGCAAATCAACATATTTAAAACCATTAAAATTCATAAATGCTTCATCAATACTATAAATTTCAATTTCAGTAACAAAAGAAGCAAGTATGTCCATAACTCGTTTGCTCATATCTCCGTAAAGAACAAAGTTTGTTGAAAAAACAGAAATTTTATTTTCTTTAAAAACATTTTTAAACTTAAATGCTGGTGCTCCCATAGGAATTCCCAAAATTTTTGCTTCATTGCTTCGTGCAATAACACATCCATCATTATTTGAAAGTACAACAATGGGTTTGCCGTTCAAATCTGGTCTGAATACTCGCTCACAGGAAGCGTAAAAATTATTACAATCTACAAGTGCAAACATTAAAATGATTTTATTACGTAAGTTACTATACCCCAAACTAAAAAATCGTTTTCGGCAGTTACTTTTATGGGTTTATAATTTTTATTTGCCGGAATGAGCCAACAAAAATCTTTTTCAATTTTTATCTTTTTTAAAGTAAATTCTCCATCTATAAAACAAACTGCAATTTTTCCATTTTTAGCTTCAAGGCTTTTGTCAATTACCAGCAAATCTCCATCGCTTATTCCTACATCTTGCATAGAATCTCCACTTACTCTGCTAAAAAAAGTTGATGCAGGGTTTTTAAGTAATTCAACATTCAAATCTATTGAAACTTCTGAAAAATCCTCAGCAGGCGATGGAAAACCTGCTTTTATTCCTTGCTCAACAAAAGGTATTTCTATCTTCGTTTCTGAGGAAGCGGTAAAAAATTCAAAGTTTTTAGTTTTATATAATCTTCGTAATCTCATTTTTATTATTAGCGTAATACTTAACAAAGTTTTCTAAAACTTTCATAGGATAAATAACATTCTCTTTTCTTGCATTATTAATTATTTCAATATATTCATCTGGCTTAAAATACCCTGCATCTTTATAAATTTCGGCTCTTAGCCTTACTCCTTCAAAATCAAGTTCTGGATGAAATTGAGTTGCATAAACATTTTTGCCTATTCGCACCATATGTACAGGACAATCTTTTGAACTTATTAATAGTTTAGCATTTAAAGGGCAAGTTTGCCACGATTCTTTGTGTCCGAGAAAAGTACGAAAAGAATCTGGAAAATTTTGCAAGAGCTTATCTTTTTTTCCTTCATCTGTAATGTATAGAGTTGCAGCTCCGGGTTTTTCTCCGTATTTTTCGGTACTCACATTTACTTTCTGCTGTAAACCTAAAATTCCTAATCCATAGCAAGCACCAAGATAGGGAAAATCTTGCTCAATTACTATATTCATTACAGATACCAAATATTCCTCATATTTCTTCTGAATGTCTGATTTTTCGGCATCTGAAACATTACTTGCTCCGCCTCCAATAATTATTCCTGAGTAATCAGATAAATTAAGCTCAGGGAAGATTTCTTCGGTTAAATTTACACGAACAACTTGTTTTTTGCTTAGCTTTCCATATTTTAATATTGAAATAAACTCATTATCTGCAGCCTGCTTTATTGGTCGTATTTGAAAAATCAGGAAGGGTTTCATTTATTATAGCATTTCTGTTTTACAGAATACAAAGATATATATTTTTACATTGTTTTTTTTTTATTTTTTTAACAATTAAGGCAATAAGAAACTTGCATTTTTACCTCATTTTTATTACAATTGTATTCTAAACCAAAACAAACTTGAAAATTTTTCTATATAAAACGGGGGTTTTTCTAAATTATATTTTTGCAGGCTTATTACTTTTATCCTATATATCTGTACATATAAGCCCGGATAAGGTTCATTATTTTGCACTTTTCGGTCTATTTTTCCCTTTTTTAGTTATTGCTAATTTCTTATTCTTACTTTTTAGAATATATAAAAAAAAGTCTCATTTTTTTATTTCACTTATTGCTCTTTTGTTGGGAATAAATCATATTAGAGATTTTTATGCTTTCAACAATAAAGAAATAATTTCAAATTCGGAAAACAACCTTAAAATAATGACATACAATGTTAGAATGTTTGATTTGTATGAATGGAATGAAAACAAAAATGCAGGAGATAATATCATAGATATTATAAAAAAAGAAAATGCAGATATTATTTGTTTGCAAGAATTTTTTTCAAACAGAAAAAATAAAAGAAAACAAGAAATAAAAAAAATACAAGAAATAAAAGATTATATAATTTCATCCAGAAAAGGAAGGACTTTATTTGGAAATGCAATTTTCAGTAAGTTCCCTATTATAAATCATGGATATGTAAATGATGGTTCGGAAAACAATAAAAATATATTTGCCGATATTAAAAAAGGCAAGGACACAATAAGAATTTACAATATCCACCTCGCCTCAATACATTTAAACAGAGACGATTACAAGTTTATGAATAATGTTAATTTGAACAATAAAGATGAAAATATTGAAGGGGTAAAAGACATAGGAGAAAAATTATTAAGTGCTTATAAAATTCGTTCTCATGAGGTTGATGCAATTTCTTTAGATATTGAAAATTCTCCATACAAAACCATTGTTTGTGGAGATTTTAATGACACACCTATTTCTTACACATACAGAAAGCTGAAAGAAGGTTTAAAAGATGGATTTATTGAAGCTGGGTTTGGTATAGGAAACACTTATGTTGGGAATATTCCTTTTTTCAGAATTGACTATATTTTTCATAGTCCAAATTTACAATGCATAAAATACAAAAGAATAAAAGAATCTTTTTCTGACCACTACCCAATTCTTACTGAGCTTACTTTTTAGCCCAAATTATTATGCTACGAATGAGAAAAGTTTCATAAAACTATACAAAAAATGTCGGAGAGGTTTAGAGCCTGACCGACATTTTTTTATAAGTAAAATCAAAATCATTCTTGCTCTGCCAAGAACTTTTCAGCATCAAGAGCAGCCATACAACCGGAACCGGCAGCAGTTACCGCTTGCCTGTAAATTGAATCTTGAATATCTCCCGCCGCAAAAACTCCTGCAACATTTGTTTTTGATGTTCCCGGAATAGTTTTAATATAGCCTATTTCATCAGTATCAATATATTCCTTAAATAAATCTGAATTTGGTTTATGCCCTATTGCAGCAAAAAAACCATCTATTTTTATTTTCACTTCTTGTTCATCAGCTTCTCCCATTCTTTTCACAAGAGTTGCCCCTGTAACAACATTTGTTCCTGTTACTTCTTTTGTGTTGTGTTCATAAAGCACTTCAATATTTGGAGTGTTTTCAACACGTTTAATCATTGCTTTTGAAGCTCGCATATATGGTTTTCTAACAATTAAATAAACTTGTTTTGCAAGACTTGCAAGATATGATGCTTCTTCGGCAGCAGTGTCTCCACCTCCTACAACAGCAACATTTAATCCTTTATAGAAAAAGCCATCGCAAGTTGCACAAGCAGATACTCCTGCACCTTTAAACTTAGTTTCCGATTCTAAACCAAGATATTTTGCTGTTGCTCCAGTTGCAATTATTACTGATTCTGCAAGAAATGGTTTTTTATTATCTACAATCACATTAAAAGGTCTTTTTGAAAAATCAACTGATGTAACCTCTCCCCAACGAACATCTGTTCCAAAGCGTTCTGCTTGTGCTTTAAGGTCTTCCATCATAACAGGACCTGTAACTCCCTCAGGATAACCAGGAAAATTCTCAACTTCGGTTGTTGTTGTTAACTGACCACCTGCTTCCATTCCTTGAATTATAACAGGATTAAGATTTGCTCTTGCTGCATAAATTGCCGCAGTATATCCAGCAGGACCAGAACCTATAATTAAACATTTTACATTCTCGGCAGTTTCTAATTCTCCTGCCTTTTTGTCATTATCTTCGTTTACGTCTAATGTTTTAAAGAAACTCATATTTTTTATTTTTTTCTGTTTATATCAAATTTTCTGCCCAATATAACTGTTTTTAATTTATTAATTGTGCATTTCTGTACTTCCTTTTTCAAAATGTGTTCCTTTTATAAAAAATAACAAATATGTCAGCATTAAAAAAAATGCCTCATTGAAATTCAATAAGGCATAAATAGAAAGTTAAAAAAAACTATTTTAAAAGTTTTCCAAGTGTTCCCATTATTCCACCACCGGAACCTCCGCCGGTTAAAGCACCAAAAATATCCATAATTGGAGATGAATCGTCGGCAGGAGTTGAATTATTTTTCTGTGTTATTTTTTTCAATAACATAGGAATAATTACAGATGCTGCCATTTTAGCTGCACCTTCACCTAGTCCGGATTTTTTTGTAAGACCCGAAATAACATTTTCCATAATGTTTCCTTGCAATGAATTTGCTCCTTCATTGTTATCATCATCAGAAAATAAATTCATAATATTTCCCAATCCTGAGTTTGAAGTCTCTTTTGCAACTTCATTTTTTGTTACAGAACCTATGACATCTAAAATAGAATCTAATTTGCTGTTAGGAATATCCTGATGGTCATTAATTGCACCTAATGCTTCGTCTTTTAATCCTGATAAGAGTTGTTCAATCATTTTTTTATAATTTAGAATTAATAATGTTAAAGTGTAAAAGTAAGAATTAAAAACAACAACTCAAAATCAAAAGCCCTTTATTTACTAGGAGAGTCGGCATTATACCGATTGGTAATTAATTAATTTTTTATAAAATTCAATTAAATTTTATAATTTTGTTCTAATTAATCCAATTTTTTAATGAAATTTATCTATTCTACATCTATTTTTCTTTATTCTTTGCTTGTTAAACTTGCTTCATTTTTTAATAAAAAAGCAAAACTAAGACATAAAGGAACTAGAAATACATTTAAAACTATTCAAAATTTTAAAGCTAAAAAAACTATATGGATGCATTGTGCTTCGCTTGGAGAATTTGAACAAGGAAGACCTATAATTGAACTAATTAAGAAAACAAAACCAGAATATAAAATTGCCTTAAGTTTCTATTCTCCTTCCGGATATGAAATAAGAAAAAATTATGAAAATGCTGATATTGTTTTTTATCTTCCAGATGATAATAAAAAGAATGCAAGAAAACTTATCAAGATTCTTAATCCAGAAATAACTTTTTTTATAAAATATGAATTTTGGTATTGGTATTTAAACGAACTTAGAAATAAAAGTATTCCTAGCTATCTTATTTCTGGAATTTTTAGAAATGAACAGGTATTTTTTAAATTTTACGGTTCTTTTTACAGAAAAATATTACATAATTTTTCGCACCTTTTTGTTCAAAACAAAACATCAAAAGAACTTCTAAAGAGTATAAACATTAAAAATGTTAGTGTTGTAGGAGATACTAGGTTCGATAGGGTAATTGAAATATCTGAAAATAGTAAAAAATTTCCTTTAATTGATAAATTCACTAAAAACAAACTAGTTTTTATTGCCGGAAGCACTTGGAAACCGGATGAGGAAATAATTTTTGATTTTATAAATAAAAATGAAAATAAAAACATCAAATTTATTATTGCTCCACATGAAATTAAAAATGAAAATATTAACAGAATTAATAATCTTTCCGACAAAAAAACTTTAAGACTTTCTCTTGCAGACAGCAACAATATTGAAGAAGTAAAAATTTTAATTATTGATAATATCGGTATGCTTTCATCTTTATACTCATATGGAAATATTGCATACATTGGCGGAGGTTTTGGAGCAGGAATTCATAACACTTTGGAAGCAGCAGTATTTGGAATTCCGGTAATCTTTGGCAAAAAATATCATAAATTTGATGAAGCAAAAGCACTTTTAAACAGAAAAGCAGCTTTTTCAATTTCTAATAAAAAAGATTTTAATTCTATTCTTAAAAATCTAATTTCAAATGAAAATTTCAGAAATGAAACCGGCGATAATGCAAAAACTTATATAAAGGAGAATGCAAATATCAGTAAGAAAATTCTGAATAAAATTGATTTTTAATCTTTTCTTAATTAAATTAGCCGATAAAAAATAATACGAAATTCAAATGACAAAAATTTTGACACCAAGGGCGTAACTAAAAATAAGTTTTTCCCAGTGCTTCTATGATAAATGCAAATTAACTTTTAATTTTATACTTTCAAACTTTTAACTTTTTTGATATATGAAACTTTTCCCAAAGATAATACTCGTTTTAATATTTATTTCCATATTATTTTCTTGCAAAAAAAAGAATTTTGAGAAAGATAAAATTGAGTATCCTGCCCAAGTTGGAGACAATCAAATTATTGAACATTTTGCTTATGCACTTTCTTATAACGAAACCCATGAGCAAGCAGACTGGGTAGCCTACGAACTAACACAAGCCGAAGCAACCGACACAACATATACAAGAACAGATGATTTTAGAGAAGACAGCCAAGTTAGCTCCACAAGCTCTCAACTATCTGATTATGAGCCCACAAACCAAACTTACGCAAGAGGTCATTTAGCTCCCGCAGCTGATTTCAGGTGGTCTGAACAAGCAATGTCTGAAAGTTTCTTAATGAGCAATATGTCGCCGATGATTCATGAATTTAACAGCGGACAATGGTTATCTCTTGAAAAAGAAGTTAGACATTGGGCTGATATTTATGATGGCGTATATGTTGTTGTAGGCGGGATTTTAACATCAAGACTACCCACAATTGGAAGCAATAAAGTTAGTGTTCCTGAAAAATTTTATAAAATAATTCTTGACCCCGACAGAGAACAAGGCATTGCTTTTATTATGCCCAACGAAAATATAACAAGCACTTTTAAAAATTATGTTGTTTCAATAGATGAAGTTGAAGAAGCAACAGGTATTGATTTTTTTCCTGAGCTTGAAGATAAATTAGAAAACAAAATTGAAGAAAGAGTTAATATGTCTAAATGGAAATTTAAGTATTATTGATGTGTTAATTATATAAGCTAAAAAATTTAACCCAAAACTACTATGGTATTTAAATGTAAGAATTGCGGAGCAAAACTTAAAATTGATAAAAGTGCTGAAACAATTAAATGTGAATATTGCGATTCTGTCAATAAAATTGATTTTTCGGCAAATGATTTTTATCGAAAAATGGCAAATAACTCTAAAAAATACACTAAATTTTATCTTATTTTATTTGTAATTATATTCTTATTTGGTTTCGGATATTCTTTTTTTATGAATAAACAGCTAATAAATAAAATTCCTTTTACAGATAACGAAACATATTATGGTGTTCCAAAATACAACTATTCAAATAATGGTGGTTATTTAATTAAAAACAACAATGACGAATTTCTTGATATTGTAACACTAGCATTTAATATTGAAGACAGTCAAAATTATTTGCAAATTATTGATGGAAAAACAGGAAAAAGAACAAGTTCAATTAAAATTGACAAAGAAATAAAGTCCTCACTTGTTGTTATAAACAATGAATTTATTTTTCTTGCAAAAGATGATTTTACATTAACATTGTATGACAAAACAAATCTTGCTGAAATAAAAACTTTTTTATTAAGTGATAAATTAGATAAATATTATTATTCTGATAATAAGTTATTTATTGAAGCATATGATAATACTAAACAAATAATTGATTTAAAATCTCTTAATCTTAAAAAAGAAAATTTTACTAAAAAAATCAAAAGAAGAGCAGGTAAATATACCCATAAAAATTTTGCAATTTCCGGTGGTATCACATATTCAGTAAAAAAGAAAGAAAAAAGTAGCAAAGATATATTTTCAATTATTGCAAAAAAAGACAATGAAACTCTTTGGAATATCCCATTAGGCTATGAAGATGTTACGTGGTGGGATGGTCCTGTTATGGTTCTTACAGGGGAAACTATAATTACCTTCGGTAAAAAATATACTTCGGACAACTTAGGGTACATAATTGGAATTGACAAAACAGACGGAAGAATTGTTTATGAAGTTCAAAAAAGTGGAAAAAGTTGCCGCCTCTACGATTTTTACTTTAACGGAAGATATGTTATTGCAAATATTTCAGGCTCGTTTCATGCTATTGAACCAAGCACAGGGAAAACAAAATGGACAGCGGGAAATGTTTGTAAATAGGTGCAACTTTTTATTAAAGTTTAATCTTATAAAAATATACAACTTAATCCTTTTTTTTCGTTCCTAAAACAAACTTAATCTTTTGATACAAATAAATACTTTTAAGCTAAAACTTATTTTAGTTTTTTTATTATTTTATTTAAGCAGTTTTTTGCTAAAAGCTCAGGACAGGACATTGTTCAATATGCCTGATATACAGCAATCTACACTTATAAATCCTGCAATTCAACATAACTGCGGATTATTTATTGGTCTTCCTGCAATTTCTTCTTTAAGTTTTAATATTGCAAATACAGGTTTTGAATATAAAGATGTTTTCAAAAAATTAAACTCAGGAAGTTATGCAATTGATATTAAAAACTTAGAAAAAAAACTTCGTAAGTGGAATTATTTAAAAAGCAATCTAAATATAAATATTTTTGCTATAGGATATAAATTCAATGACTATTATTTTTCTTTTGATATAAGCAATAAAACTGATTTAAAATTAGGATATCCTGACGATTACATCAAAATATCGCATGGAAATGGAAATTTTCTTGGTGAAAATTATTTGCAATTAGCTCCTTTTTTTAGTGCAGTTAATTATAATGAATTTGCCCTAGGCATTTCAAAAACAATTGATTTTAAACTTACAATAGGCGGAAAATTAAAATACATAAATGGAACTGCAAATGCACAAATAACAAATTCATATTTTAAATTATATACTGATGAAGATATGTATGATTTAAAAGCTGTTGCAGATATAGAAACTAACATATCCTTCCCTGTTTCAATTAGTTACGACACTTTAAACTTCCCCTCTGATGCAAAAATAAATGATTTTGACATAAGAAAAGACTTTCTTTTTAACGGAAATAGAGGTGGAGCAATTGACATTGGTGCAATTTATAAATTCAATGAACTTATTACAATTTCGGCATCACTATTAGACATAGGTTTTATAAAATGGAAGAAAAATACACATACTTACCAAGGAAAAGGAGAATTTGCTTATGATGGTGTTGATATTTCTAAATACGTAGGAAAAGGAATCTTTAAAAAAGGTTACAATTTAGACTCATTATTGGATATTATAAAAAATGAATATGCTGATTCTTTGCAAAAATCATACAATCTAAGTAATAATTCATCTTCATATTATTCTTTTTTACATCCTAAATTATACGCAGGAGCAACTTATAATTATTCTGAGCAACTAAATTTTGGGCTTTTAAGCCGTACTGCATTTTTCAACAAACGTTTATATCCTTCTGTAACATTATCTGCAAATAGTAATTTTTGGAAAAATCGTTTTCAAGCAAGTTTATCTTACTCTGTTATGAACAATAGTTTTAAAAATTTGGGTGTAGGTTTGGGGTTTAAACTAGGACCTGTTCAAATTTATGCAATTTCAGATAATTTTTTAGCTGCATTTAATCCCAAAACCAACAGAAGTTTTAGTTTGCATTTCGGAATTAACTTTATGTTTTATTGTACTGAAAAAGAAATTAAAAACAAAACACGCAGTAATAATTTCAGTTACGGCAAAAGAAATAGCAATAATTTTAAGAATAAAAAAAGAAACATCAGAAATAACAAAAAAACAAAAGGAAAAGGGCGTAGCAATAATTGCCCTGCTTACAAATAATTTTTAAGATTACTTTTTCAAAACAATTCTAAAAGTTGTACCTTTTCCAATTACTGATTTTTTAATGAATATTTTACCTAAATGGTAAGTTTCAATTATTCTTTTGGCAAGAGACAATCCTAAACCCCACCCTCTTTTTTTAGTAGTGTAACCGGGTTTAAAAACAGTTTTAAATTGAGATTTAGGAATTCCTTTTCCGGTATCTTTTATGTCAATATTTACTTTATCGTTTTTTTCGATAACAGAAATAGTAATTTTTCCGTTTCCTTGCATTGCATCAATTGCGTTTTTACACATATTTTCAATCAGCCATTCGAAAAGTGCTTCATTAAGAGGTATTAAAAGTTCTCCTTTTTTATCATAATTTAAAATATAATCTACTTTTTTTGATGTTCTTATTTGTAAATACGATACAGACTCGTTTAAAATACGATATAAATTATCTCTTACGAGAACAGGAGTTGAACCAATTCCTGAAAATCTTTCGGTTATTGTTTCCAAACGTTTTATATCTTTTTGAACCTCATCAATTAAAACATTATCAACATTTTTTAATTTTAGCATTTCAACCCATGCCATTAGTGAAGAAATTGGAGTACCTAATTGATGTGCTGTTTCTTTGGACATTCCTGCCCAAAGTTGATTTTCTTCATCTTTTCGTGAGGTGCTAAAAGCAAAATATGAAATACCTACAAAAAATGCAACAACTATAATTTGAATGTAAGGATAGTAGTATAAATTCTTCAACAAATCTGAATCTTCATAATAAACATAATTTTTCTGCCCTGCAAGATACTCAATTTCAATTGGTTCGTGCTGAGATTTCATTTGTTGCAATTTCTGTTGCAAGTATATAGTATCGCTTACTTTCTTTTCGTTTAAGTTTCTGTATGTAACAATATTCATTTCATTGTCTAGCAGAATTACGGGAATAGTCTTGTTTTCAAGAACAATTTTGTAGAGAGTTTGACTAATTTCAGCATCGAGAGGTGCTTCGGTTGTTTCAATAAGTGCTTCTGCCCAAGTATGTATTTTTTTTCGTTCTTCTTCGGATATTTTTTTTGTGATATAACCGGAATACAAAATAAAACCTATACCAATTAGTATTGCAAAAATAAAAATAGCTAATTTAACTTTTTGTTTTTTTGAATATATATTCATTTTCTATTTGTTGAATTTTGAAAACGTTAAATCTAGCATAATGTTGCACTTTGCATACTTTACAGACTAAAAATCATAATAAAAATTATTCAAACTTGTTTTTATACCAAACATTATAAATGTGTTGTTTTCATTAAAATCAGATGTTTTTTTTGTTCTCACATCTACACTTACATAAAATTGAAGATTTGTTCTTTTATTGAGAATATATCCTCCTGTAATTGTATTATGTGTAATATTTATTGGTTTAACAATGCTTAAATAAGTATTAAAATCTGTTGAATAAATTTCTGAAAATGTAGATTTATTATTCAAAGTCAAATTATTATATCTGAAATCTACAAAAAAAGTTTTGTAGTGCATTGTTGCATTTACAAAAAATTCTTTAAAATCTGAACCCGCAGGATGTGCAAGTTCCTGATTATAATGCGACCATGTTTGATATTTCAGGTTTTTGTGCGAATATGTTCTTGGTTTTGCAATATTGTATTCTGCTTGAAAATATAAGTTTGCATCTTTTAAATAGGCGTGCAATAAATCAAAGGCTTTTATTCCTGCCTGATAGGCAAATTTTCCTTGTTTTGGGTCATCTATTGCAATTTGCCCATAAGTTTGTATGCTTTTTATAATTTTTATTTTTGCATTAATTCCTGCTAAAACGTTATGTTCTGAATCAAAACCATTTACACCTGTTCTTAATCCAATTATAGGAATAAAAAAATCAGCCTTAAACTTATTTGAATATCCTGCTGATGTATCAGTTGTTCTGTAAATTACACCTTCAAAAAGACCAATTTCAAATCTGTTTTTATGGTTGTATGAAAGGTAATTAAATGCTCCATGTTTTTTTGTATGATAATCATAATATGCTCCTGAAAAGTCTTGAAACTCTGTAAACATTGTTACATATTTAAAAGATTTATATGTAAAACTAAATTTTGCAAAAGGATAGTTTGAACTAATATCTGAAAGCAATAAGGACCTATATCCCTCTCCTATAAAGTTTTTATCTTGCCCTATTTGAATATTTAACCAGCTATAGGGTGTGTATGAAAGATATGCAGATGAGGAAGAAAAATCAAAATTCTCTTTATTTTTATTATTCTTTTTTAATGCCCCTTGCCCAGGAACTACAAGCCTGTTCCATGACCAAGCATAAATGTATGATCTAAATTTTGCTTGGTTTTCTCTGAAACTTGAATAAAATGATATTTTTTTGCCAATATTTCCTTTTAATTCAATTCCTCTTGTATTTATATTGTATGTGTTAATATTATTTTTTGCGTATTCTACATAAAACAATGGATTTATATATAAATCAAAATTCTCTTTTTCAACTGTTATAAAATCATCAAACATAAGTGCCCTCCAAAACCAATTATTTTTATGCTTTTTAAAAAACTTGTCTTTTCTTTCAAAATCATATAAAACTGAATCAATCTTAACAATTTTTATAATATCAGATTTAAGAATTGGTTTAAATGCTGTATTAATTGCTACATTTTTTTTATTAATTTCATAACTCACTTCATGTTCATAAAAATTTCCGAGAGGCATAAATTGTTGTTGTGAAAAAACAATTTTAGAAATTAAAATTAAGATTGTAAATGACAGAAAATTAGTTAATTTCATAGAAACTTTTGTTATTTAGTTTTCAAATTTAGAAAAATATACTTGCATAAAAAAAACACTTAAATTAAATTCCATATTTATCTAATCTGTGTTTATCATCATCATCATAAAAAATATTTAAATAATTCTTATATCTCATTTTGCTAATTTTTTTATTTTCAAGTGCTGTTTTTACTGCACATTCAGGTTCGTGGGTATGTGTGCAATTATTGAATTTGCAATATTCTTTTAAGAATTTCATCTCAGGAAAATATTCTCCTAAATCTTCTTTTTCTATATTTTGAAGACCAAATCCCTTTATTCCGGGAGTATCAATTATAAAACCTCTTCCAATTTTGTGCATTTCAGCAAAAGTTGTTGTGTGTTTTCCTTGTTCGTGAGATTCTGATATTTCCGATGTTTTTAGTTTTAACTTAGGATCAAGTAAATTTAATAAACTTGTTTTTCCTACTCCTGAATTTCCCGAAACTACAATGGTTTTGTCTTCAATAAGTTCAATAATTTCGTTAATATTTTTATTTTCTTTTACAGAAATTTCAACACATTTATAATTTATATTTTCATAAATCTTTCTCAAAACAAATAATACCTTTTTATCTTCTGAATTGTAAATATCAATTTTATTAAAAACCAAAATAGGCACTATGTTATTTGCCTCACATGCAACAAGATACCTGTCAATAAACATAGTATATGTTACAGGTTTTTTAAGGGTTATAAGCAAAAAAGCATAATCAATATTGGCAGCAATTATGTGAGATTGTTTTGATAGATTTGTTGATTTTCGTATTAAAAAATTTTTTCTCGGATATATTTTTTTAATCACAGCTTTATTGTGTTCTTTTTGAAATTCAAAACCTACATAATCACCGGTTGCAATCGGATTTGTATGTCTGAAACCTTTTGTCTTAAATTTTCCTCTTAAAACACATTCCACAATATCTTCTTCATAGCTTACAAGATACCTGCTTCCTGTTGATTTTATAACAATCCCTTTATTCATCATCGGCAAAAATACAACTCTTTGTGATTTTTTTGCGAAATTTTTAACTTAAATTCAAATATACAACAGCTCTTTCTTGCAAAACTATTTTTAAATTACTTATTAATCGATTGTACTTTCATTCAATATTATCCGAAAAATAGCATACAGAAAATTCACTTTTTTTCAGAGTAAAGCAATGCAATCACAACAAACGCTTTATTTAACATAGAAAAAAACAATTATATGGTTTTAAATTATTAACTTTTTTACATTCCATAGTTTTTTTAATTTTGTTTGCTCAAATATACAAACATACTTTTCTGTATCATAAAATAAAACACCATGACAAAGATAATAAGCTCAAGAACATTACTTAAAATAAGTTCTTCCATACACCTTTAATAAATGCAAATTAACTTTTAACTATATAATTTCAAACTTTTAACTTTTTTAGACATATGCAACTAAATTTAAAAAAACCAATAGCATTTTTCGACCTTGAAACAACCGGAATTGATGTGAGCAAAGATAGGATTGTTGAAATTGCCATTGTAAAAATTAATCCAAACCAAAGCAAGGAAACTAAAACAATGCGAATTAATCCAACTATACCTATTCCAAAAGATTCTTCAAAAATACATGGTATTTATGATGAAGATGTTAAAGATGCTCCAACTTTCAAACAAGAAGCCAAAAACATTTTGAAGTTTATAGAAGGCTGTGATTTAGCAGGTTACAACTCAAACAGATTCGACATTCCTCTTTTAGCAGAAGAATTTATGAGAGCAGATGTCAACTTCTCAATAAAAAACCGCAAGTTTATAGATGTACAAGTTATATATCACAAAAAAGAGCAACGCACACTTTCGGCAGCTTATAAATTTTATTGCAAAAAAGAACTTGAGGGAGCTCATGGAGCAATGGCTGATACACTTGCAACTTATGAAATTTTAAAGTCACAAATTGAAATGTATGATGATATTGAAAATGATATTGAAAAATTGTCCCAAATTTCATATCATCAAAAAACTGCCGACCTTGCAGGAAGAATAGGCTATAACAAAAAAGGAGAAGAAATATTTTTATTCAGCAAACATAAAGGCAAAACAGTAGAGGAAATTTTAGACAAAGAACCTGGCTTTGTAACTTGGATGCTAAATTCAGATTTCCCGCTTTATACCAAAAAGATTTTAACTGAAATTAAGTTGAGGAAGAGTGGGTTGATTAAGTGATTAGGA
>CAMZKL010000034.1 GCA_947311255.1 uncultured Chlorobiota bacterium
TTTAAAACCTTCTGAGCATTATCGTTTCCAGGAGCTTTAGAATCTCTAAAAGAATAGTTTAAATCAATTCTTGTAGCTCCTTTAAAGTGATATGAAAGACCTATTGTAGTCGTTTTAAAAACACGTTCACCTTTTTCTGAATTTGTTAAACGATTTAACCAATCGTACCTAGCCATTACTTCTAATCTTTTTGCAAATACAAAATATTGAGCATTTACATAGCCTCCATCAGCAATATTATTTTTTCCTGCTGCAATTTCATATCCCCAACTATTATTATCAGGATTGATATCCATATCTTTAGCACCATTAAAAATCATACCTTTAGCTTTAATGTATTCTGGACCTAATCGTAATATTTATTGAATTTCATGTACCTTCATCATTGAAGCATATTAATACAACTTATAGTTTTTTTTGGTTAAATTTAGTTTAGAAAATATTTTTTATTTTTTTTTATGTTCTATGCAACCTAATTTAAAAATCCTATGTCTAGTTTGCAGATATTAATATATTTTTATCTTAAACTATTTATTTATAAACAAAAAAACGAAATTATGAAAACAAGAACATTTATTTATTTAGCAATTTTAATGCTTTCTACTATGCAAATAGTAGCACAAACGAACTATTTTAGGTTAGACACAGTTTTAAGAAAAGACTTAACTAATAGTGGTGCTATAGTTGGACGACAAAGTTTTGATTATAATACGAGTGGATTACAAACACAAAAAATTTCGTATTCTTATGCTGGTGGAAATACTTATGGTTCAAAAAAGGAGTGGATTTATGATAGCTCAACTGAATACATTAATGAAGTGGATTATTTCAATTATGATTCAGGAAATTCAACTTGGACAATGGGTTTTAAGGAGGAATATACACAATATGATGCAGATGGAAATCTTTTAGAGAAAATAAGTTCATATTATGATAGTAATAACTCAGTATGGGTTTTTTCTCAGAAAATTCAATATTTTTATACTACTAGTATAATTGATTCTTTGAAACGTTTTTATTTTGATGCAACTTCATCTTCTTGGAAAAATCAATCCAAAGATTTATATACCTACACATCTGGTGTGTTAACCTTAAAATATACAAAACAATGGGATGCAGTAAATAATCAATATATAGAAAGCAGTAAAGAACATTATACTTATAATGCGAATAATCTTTTAACTGAATACAGGTATGAATACTATGATACCAATACATCAAGTTGGATTGATGCTTCAAAAACAATAAGGACTTATGATGCAACAAGTTCTCAAAATTTATTGACAAAAGAAGAATATTATTGGGACATTAATATTAATGTTTGGAAAGGAAACTCCAAAGATGTTTTTACATATGACAGCAATGGAAATGTGGATAGTGTTGAGACTTTTATGTTTGATAATGGAAATAATACATGGAATTCTTTTGCTTCGAATATTAATACAGGAATATATGATAATCAGATAGATAGAAATAGTTTAATAATACCTGAAGATTATACATATTATTTTTATGATAATTTCTTTAATCATAAATTAGACACCTTACATACGACTACATATAATTCCTCAACAAATACGCAAGATCCATATCAAGACTTGGAATTTATTTATTCACAGATAACCATAGTTGGCGTTTCAGAAGATATAGAATTAAATGAAGTAGGAATTTATCCAAATCCTGTAAACAGTTTTGTAAATATAAAAGGGACTGAAAACCTTTCTGATTACAAGATTATCATTTATGATATGCAGGGCAGACAGATTTTTCACAGAAGTAATCAGAGTAAAATTAATGTTCAACTTCTTTCTTCTGGTAGCTACATGTATAAAATTATTGCCGAAGAGGGTGTAAAAACAGGTGTTTTATTGAAAAATTAGGTTTTTATAAAACTATCCTTATAAAAAAAATTCAAGGTAATCAACTTAAGTTTATACTATTGATTACCTTGAATTTCTTATATTTATTAATGAGTCTTTTTAATAGCAAATAAAAAAAACATAAGGTTTTAATTCTCTTAAATTTTGCAAGCTAAAATAAGAGAAGAAAAATGTTTTACAATTACAAATTATAAAACTTATTAAAATATTAGTTTTATACTAAATTCTTACATTTATATATAAAAACCAATCGGTTTTATTTTAAGGCTTAGCTTATTTTAAATCTCTATAAAATCTTGTGTATGACTTATTTACACTATCAGCATTTAAAATTGTGATTTCAGATTCTGCTCCTAATGCAACTATGCCGGTAGCCATTGCAATTCTATGATCATTGTTAGAGTCTACTGTTCCACCTTGGATTTTTCCACCTTCAATAAACATAAAATCATCTTCAATACTAATATTTATTCCAATCTTTGAAAACTCTTTTTTGAGAACTGTTGCTCTATCGCTTTCTTTATGTTTTAATCTGCTTACTCCTTTAATTTTTGAAATTCCTTTGCAAAATGAAGCCATTGCTACGAGTGGAGGAAACAGATCTGGGCAATCTGTGGCATCGAATTCAAAAGAAGTTAGTTTGCTTTTTTTTGTAATAACAGAATTATCTCTTATAAATATTTTTCCATTTGCTTTTTTTATTGCAGAAAGAATTTCAATATCAGCTTGTTTAGAGTTAAGGTTTAAACCTGTAACTTCAACTTTTCCTGCAATTAAACCTGCAACAAGTAAAAACGATGCCCCACTCCAATCTCCTTCAATAAAATAGTCTTGGCCAATGTATTTTTGATTTCCTTTTATAATAAATCTTTCATAATTATAATTTTCAATCTTTCCTCCAAAATCATTTATCATTTTGATAGTCAAATCTATATATGGTTTACTTTTAAGATTTTTAACTGTTATTTCAGAATCATTTATTGCTAATGGTAGTGCAATTAATAAACCTGTTAAGACTTGCGATCCTTTTGAACCATCAATTGTAAACTTAGCACCTTTTAATTTTCCAGATATTTCCAGAGGTAAAAACCCTTTTTTTGAAATAGCAGATATTCCAATTTTATTCAATATGTTTTCAAGATTTTTTATTGGTCGTTTAAGCAAAGTACCTGTTCCATTTATAATGTAATGTTTATCAAATAATGAAATAATGGGGCTGAACATTCTTACTCCTAATCCGGATTCTCCAAAGTTTATGTTTGTTTGCGTAACTTCATCAGTTCGTTCTATCGATAGTTTATCTGCAGAAAACATAATGGACGCACCCATTCCTCCTGCAACTCTTATTGCTGACAGTGAATCTTGCGAAAATGAAGGGTTTTGGATATTTGTTCTTCCTGTTGCTAATAATGCTAAAGCAATAGCACGTTGCATAACACTTTTTGAGGCAGGTGCTTTAATAGTTTTGTCTATGGATTTCGGTATAATCGAAATGCTTTTTTTGTTTATTGTAAATTTTTTTTTGCCGGCTTTTTTATCTCGTTTCACTATAATTAGGCTTACTTAACAATGTGCATAAATGAATACTTCTATATATCCGAGCTATTATTATGCCATTATTTATTTTTTAAGGCAATAATATTTTTTACTTTATCTTTTTTCTTTATTTCTAAATATAATTGTTTGATTGTCAATAGATTCCTGATGAATAGCATAATATAGGGTATTTATGAATTTTTCACTTAATCCTAATTTTTCTCCTTTTAATATAGCATTTTTTAAAATTGAGTCCCACCTATTTGTTTGCAAAATAGTAATATTATTTTTGTTTTTTACTTTTCCAATATCTTTGGCAGTATTCATTCTTTTACCAATAATTTCCAAAATTAAATTATCATATTCATCAATTTTTGTTCTTAATTCTTCCAAAGTTTCTTCATATTGAGGAAATTTTGCATTTGTTTTATATCTATGCCTTATTATTAGATTATTAAGTAGAATTTTTAAATTTTTTGGTGTAATCTGTTGTTTTGCATCACTTAGTGCATTGTCAGGATCAAGATGAGTTTCAATCATCATACCATCAAAATTCAAATCCATTGCTTTTTGTGATATTTGTTGTAACAAATCTCTTCTGCCGGCAATATGGCTGGGATCACAAATCATAGGAATATTTCTTAGTCTTCTTTTAAACTCAATTGGTATTTGCCAATCAGGATCATTTCTATATTTAGAATTTGATAGTGAAGAGAATCCTCTATGTATTGCAGCAATATCATTTATTCCTGCTTTTTGGATTCTCTCAACTGCACCAATCCATAATTCAATATCTGGATTTATTGGATTTTTTATCATTACAGGAATATCTATGCCTTTGATAGCATCTGCAATTTCTTGAACTGCAAAAGGGTTTACGCTTGTTCTTGCACCAATCCACAAAATGTCAATTCCTGCTTTTAAGGCTTCTTCTGTGTGTTTTGCATTTGCAACTTCAGTTGTAAGTTTAATTCCTGTTTCTTTTTTTGCTGCTTTGAGCCATTGTAAACCAATAGTGCCAACTCCTTCAAAGTTATTTGGTCTGGTTCTAGGCTTCCAAATTCCTGCTCTAAAAATTTTAATACCTAATGCGGATAATTCTTTTGCTGTGTTAATTACTTGCTCTTCATTTTCAGCACTACACGGTCCTGCTATAACAAGAGGTCTTTTTCTTTGGAATATATTCATATTTTACTCTGATATTTTAATGTTTTTTAACATAGCTCAATATTAATCGTTTTTTTTATAATGTATGATTTTTTTTGTTTTTTTTAATTTTTAATCATTTTCAACATAATGATTATCATTGTTCACGTAAATAATTTTAACTTTTTTTTCAGTTGCCAATTTTGCATTTTTTTGAACAATTTTTATTAAACGTTTGCTCTGTCTGCCCATAAATCTGCTCCAATGAACTATTATAATATAATCAAAACTATCAATGGAGAAATCTTCAGTATATAAAAGTTTTTGAAAATATTTTAGTTGCGCGTTAAGTGAAACTATGCTATCAATGGGTGCTTGTTGTTTAGGAAGAAAAGTTGAAAATGTTTTGTTTCTGTTCCATTTAAGATTTGGAAATCCGCCAGCATAACAATTTATATGAAAAGATTTTAGCATCCCATTTTTATTATAATAAAGAGCTTGTAATGGTTGATAATGGTTTTTAACTTGAGAATTATACTTTGTTGTGTCTAAGGAAAATAAAAATGAGTAGTAAGATGTATCAAGTTCATAACTTTCTTGTTTGGGAACATTATACTTTTTTCCAATTTTCAAAATTAAGTCTTCATTAACCGTAATTGGATTTTTTATTCCGTACATTTTAATAAAAACTTTCGTGCAACTTGTTAAAATAATACTAAAAAATAAAATAAAAATAACTCCTTTTATTATTTGTTTATTCTTTTTCTTTTTTTGTATCATTTCAATATGAATAATTATTTGTCTTTCTTAGATTTTTTTTGATTTGAGACAAAATTTAAAGACTTAATTAAAAGTAGATTCCGTAATTGAATTGCTTTCAACATAAATATGAGTAAATTTTACATTTCTATCTCTAATTCTTTTTTTTATATCTGCAATAATTTCTTCAATTCTACCTGCTGTAATCGAGTTGTAAAAGTTTACTTCTGCTCCGACCATAACTTCATCAGGGCCTAAATGCATTGTTCTAATATTTCCGAAGAATTCTATCTCTTTATAATCATCTAAAACATCGCTTATAATTTTTATGTCCTCATCTGTTGCTGTTTCCCCAATTAATAATTGCATTGTTTCAGTCGCAAGAAAATAAGCAACATAGACAAGTAAAATACCTATTAGCACAGATGCCGCAGAGTCAAAAGTAGGGTTGTCTGTTAAGAAAGTTAATGTAACTCCGGTTAATGCGATGACAAGTCCTATAAGTGCAGCAGACTCTTCAACTATAATTGCAATTGCAGAAGCATCTTTGCTGTCTTCCAAAGCTTTTTTGAAACCTTTTGAATTTGTTTTTCTAAAGTTTTTTAATGCAATAATTAAACTACTTCCTTCAAAAAGAATTGCTCCTACTAAAACTCCATAGCTCCAAATAATATTAGAGTTATCTAATTCATAAACAGGATGCAATAATCTGTGAATTCCTTCATAAATTGCAACTCCACCTCCAAGAGAGAAAACAAGTATTGCAACTATAAAACTCCAAAAATAAATTTCTTTTCCATGTCCGAATGGATGAAGTTTATCGGGTCCTTTTTTACTATGTTTAATTCCTAAAAGTAGCAATAAACCATTCACAGTGTCAATCATTGAGTGTATGCCCTCTGATAACATTGCAGAGCTACCAGTAAAAAATGCAGCGATAAATTTTAATGTTGATATTAAAACATTTGCAGCAATTGCAGCATAAATTGAGAGTTTTGAACCTTTTGCAGACATTGTTTTTTTAGTTTAATTTTTTGCAAATATATAAAAACATAAATTTCAGGACTAAAAAGAGCCTAAAATTTATATTTTAAAAATAAAATGTCGAATATATAAATTCTAAGTATATTTAGCTTAATTCAACATTTGTTATCTTAAATATCTTATGTTTAAAATGTTAAAAAATCTATACCGAAAGTTTTTAATTTTAAGGGACTTCTAAAAATTCATTTCTATCAAAAAAAAATATAACAAATAAGATGCGACTAATATTTTTTATATAATAGTGAGCTATTTTAAATAAAATATTAGGAAGTCATATTGTTTGTTATATTAGTTCCCAAAGGGTTTTCATAATTTTTTGCAGTCCCCTTTATTATTTTTTTACAAATCTAAAAGTATTGCTACCAGATTTTGTGTAAATTTTAATAAAGTAAATTCCTTTTGAAAAATCTGAAACATTAATTTTAAAATAAGATCTATTTTTGAAAGTCTTTAAAATTGTTTTTCCTGATAAATCAATTATTTCAATATTTGCATATTCTTTATAGTTAAACAAAACATTTAAGATGTTGTTCACAGGATTTGGATATATTCTATAATTTTTATTTTTAAAACTTTTAATATTAACAGCATATTGATTCCAAGTGTATTCTTCTTTTATAGTATTTTTCCATGTTCCGTCCAACGTTTGTGAATAAAATGAAGTTTGATTAGTATTTTCATCATAAATATCATAAACTTTGTAAAATAGTACCCAACTACTGCCATTCCAATCATACAAAAAGAAAGTTGTTTCTTGGTTTTCTACATTATATGTGTATTCATATTTTAAATTATTTCCTGAATTTTGTAAATCAAGTTCCTCTTTGTATTCCAGTAAATCATTTGCTAAATAAAAATATTTTGTTTTTGCAGAATCGTACCATCCGGATTTTGAATTGTCGTATCTTTCAGTAAACTCTTCTTTTATTAAACTATTTTCTGAATAATATTCAAATGATGTTCTTAAATAATCAAACCATTCATCCCAATAAGAATCGTATCCCCACTCTTGTGCTAATATTTTTTTATTATTTATATCATATTCATATTTTGTTTTCCAATTATCTCTCCAATTTCCGGAACTGATAAATCTTTTTTGTAGTTCAAGTGTATCCTTGTTATTATCATCATAATAATAGTAGGTTTTAAAAAACTCTTCCCAAGTACCATTGTTCCAATCTCTGTCTTCTTTAATAATTTTTATTCCATTTGAATATGAATAAATCTCTTTATTTCCTGCAGTAAAATATCCTAGTGAGTTACTCCATGTTCTTATAAAATGAATTAGCTTTTTTCCTTGTTCATTTTTTGTTTCATAGTATGAAAGTTCTGTATTCCAATTGTTTGTGTTTGCATTCCATTCTTTAAGTTTATACTCCGAAACAGTATCATTATAAAAATAAGAAATTTCTGCATGATATACATTTACCCATGATTGAGTTCCTTCTGTTTTTTCTTTTGTTTCAATTAAAGTTGGTAAGCCTTTTGAATTTCTTGATTTAACAATTTCAATATAATCAAAATTCCAGCCTGTACTTCCTTGTCCAGTATAGCTTTTAGTAGTATCAAGTAACCAAATATTAGATTTTATAGTATTTTTAATTATTTTTTGTGAAAATTTTTCTAGCTCTAAAATTGACTTTTGTGAAAAAGAGAGATTTATTAAGGTCATTATTATTAAGATTGTTGTAAAAAATTTTAAAACTATCAGCATCATTCCCAACAGGAAACTTCTTTCTGAAAGCATTTAGTTCATCAATATTTAATGTAAGAGTTTCTATTTTTTCTTCGTGTGCATTAATTGAACTAATTGTTTTTCCTTTTGGGTCTATTACCATAGAATCTCCCGAGTGGTAAACATTATTCCCATCGTTTCCAATTCTATTAACTCCAATTACAAAGCATTGATTTTCAATGGCTCTGGCTTTTAATAATGTTTTCCATGCATCGTTTCTACGTTCTGGCCAATTTGCAATGTAAATTAAAACATCATAATTATTTTTATTTCTGCTCCAAACAGGAAATCGCAAATCATAGCAAATAAGTGGTTTTATTTTTATATCATTAATTTCTGTAAGCAGCAAGTCTTTACCTGCCGAATAATGTTTGTCTTCTCCTGCAAATGTAAATAAATGTCTTTTGTTGTATGTTTTATAGGTTCCGTCAGGAAGCATCCAAATTAATGTATTAAAGAAGCTACTATTATTCTTTGTAATAATACTTCCTGTTATTATAACATTTTTTTTAGATGAATACTCTGAAAACCAAGCAATTAACTTTTTTTCATACTTTGAAAATTTCTTTGGTATCATAGAGAAACCTGTTGCAAACATTTCAGGAAGTATAATTAAATCAGTTTTTTCTTTAATTGAATTTATTTTTTTGGAAAAACTGTTTAGGTTTTTATTTATATCTTCCCAAAATAAATCAGATTGAATAATTGTTACTGTCAATTCCATTTTCTTATATTTTAAACTTACCTTTATGAAGTCCTTCCATTCCTCTGTATTTTTCTTTTATTTCATTTATGTCTTTTTCAGTATTTCCGGTAGGTATAAATTCATTGCCAACAAAACCGGCAGTTTTTGTTTTAAAATCAATAAAACTAACATAAATTGGTATTTTGGCTGCAAGAGCAATTCTATAAAAGCCCGATTTCCAGTTTGGATTAGGAGACCTTGTACCTTCTGGAGTTATAGCTAAAATAAAGTTTTCATTTTTTTTTATGTTATCTGTTATTTGTTTAACAACTCCACCTGGGTATTTTCTGTCTATTGGAATTGCTCCCCAAGATTTTATTAAAGCACCCATCGGAAAAAAAAAGAATTCCTTTTTTACCATTATTTTAGGTTCCATACCCATTGCCCAATTATACATTTTTCCGTAAACCATATCCCAAATGCTAGTATGTGGTGCTAAAACACAAACGTATTTTGGTGCAGTAGGAACACTTCCTATAAACTTCCAACCTTTTATCTTATAAAAAGACTTTCCTATAAATTTTTTAAATGATGCCATAATACTTTTTAATTTGAAAATACAAATATAACTTTTTTAAGAAAATTATTAAGTATAAATAAAAAAACACATTTTTAAAAAGGCAAACATAAAATCTAATAGTTCTACAACAAATATAAAGGATAATAGTTTTTTCAAATAACGAAAATCAAACATGGAAAAACAAATAATGAAATTAAAAATGTAAAAATTAAAAATTATTGTTAGCATAACACATTAAAAGGGAACACGATTCAAAGCAAATTAATACTTTTAACAGATTGTAACAAAGTATGAGTTTGCCCTGTAGAAAGTATAAGTTCGCACCTAATTTTTAAAATTAAATTTTAATATATCATACATATTTTTATTTTTGCAAATTAATTTTAAATAGACTCCTAAAATTTCAATGTGCAAAACAAAATATTTTCTAGAATTTAAACATTCAAACCAACTTATTTAATATTAATTATAAAACCTATTACAAATGAAAAATTTATTAATTTTTATTCTAATATTTACATTCTCTATAAATATTAAAGCTCAAAAAGTAAAAGATATAAAAATGAAAACAGAAAACGATTCATTAAGTTATGCTTTTGGAATAAGCATTGCAGATAATTTATCAAAACAAAAAATAAAAAACTTGAATCCACAAGCTATTGGACGAGCTTTTCAAGATTTTTATAAAAATGAAGCAAAAATAAATGCTGACGATGCAAACAAAATGATACAAGATTATTTTGAAAACCAAGAAGCTCAAAAACATAAAGAAATAATTGATATAGGTAATAAGTTTTTATCTGAAAATGCCAAAAAGGAAGGTGTTAAAGTTCTTGAAAGCGGTTTGCAATACAAAATATTAACCGAAGGAACAGGTGCAATACCAACTTCTACTGATAAAGTAAAAGTGCATTATGAAGGAACTTTAATTGATGGAACTAAATTTGACAGCTCTTATGATAGAGGAAATCCTACTGAATTTGGTGTAACTCAGGTAATTAAAGGCTGGACAGAAGCATTGCAATTAATGAAAGAAGGCTCAATTTGGGAGCTATATATTCCTTATGATTTAGCATACGGATCAAGACAAGCAGGACAAGAAATTAAACCATTTAGCACTTTAATTTTTAAAGTAGAATTAATATCTATTGTAAAATAATAAAATAAATTAATAACATTAAACAAATTACAAAAATGAAAAAATTAGGATTAATAATATTTTTAGCAGCAATAATTTTTGCAGCAGGATGTAAAAGCGGAGAAAATGCAAATGTTGAAATTAAAACATTTGATGATTCTTTAAGTTATGCAATAGGAAATGACATTGCAAAAAACTTTGAAAGAGGAGAAATTGATACAATGATAAACCTTGATATCATGGTAAAAGCAATGAAAGATAGAAAAGCAAATAACGAATCTGTTATGGATTCATTAGCAATTGCTAGTGTTATGATGAAATTTCAGATGAAAATGAGAGCAGAACAAGAAGCAAAAAGACTTGCTCAAAATAAAATTCAGTTTAAAGACATTTTAGAAAAAGGGGAAAAGTTTTTAGCTGAAAACAAATTGAAAGATGGTGTTGTTACCACTGAGAGTGGTCTACAATACAAAGTTTTAAAAGAAGGAACCGGTGCAACTCCAACTCCAACTGATAAAGTAAAAGTACATTACGAAGGTAAATTATTAGACGGGAAAGTTTTTGATAGCTCTTATGAAAGAAAAAAACCTTCTGAGTTTGGTGTAACACAAGTTATTCCAGGTTGGACAGAAGCACTTCAATTAATGAAAGAAGGTAGCACCTATGAATTATATATTCCATATAATTTAGCATATGGAGACAGAGGAAGTGCAAGTATTAAACCTTTCAGTGTTTTAATTTTTAAAGTTGAATTATTATCAATTATAAAAAAATAATATGACAACAGGAACAATATATACAGAAAAAGGTAATATGAAAATCGAATTTTATGATGATGCAACACCAGAAACAGTTGCAAATTTTGTAAAATTATCAAAAGACGGATTTTATGATGGTTTAACTTTTCACAGAGTTCTTCCTGACTTTGTTATTCAAGGAGGTTGCCCACAAGGAACAGGAGTAGGAGGACCAGGTTATTCAATTAAATGTGAAACAAGCGGAGATAAACAATACCATGATAGAGGTGTTCTCTCAATGGCACATGCTGGCAAAGATACAGGAGGATCTCAATTTTTTGTTTGTCATTCTAGAAATAATACTTCTCATCTTGATGGTGTACATACTTGCTTTGCAAAAGTTGTTGAAGGTCTTGAAGTTATAGACCAAATAAGACAAGGAGATACAATAGAAAAAATAGTAATCGACTAAATAAAAATTTTGTGTTAATAAATAATTAAGTCTCAATGTAATATTGAGACTTTTTTTATAACTTTGGTTTTTTAATATTTAATTTAATAAAAAATGAGTTTAGAAATTAGCGGAACAATTAAAAAAATTATGGATGAAGTTAGCGGAGAAGGTAAATTTGGGAAATGGATAAAACAAGATTTTGTAATTGAAACAAAAGGTCAGTACCCAAAAAAAATTTGCTTTTCTGCATGGGGAGACAAAGCTGATGCTGTAAAAAAACTAAGTGAGGGAGAAACAGTAACAGTTAGTTTCAATCCGGAATCGAGAGAATATAACGAACGATGGTACACAGATTTGAGAGCATGGAAAATATCAAAAGGTGGCAGTAGTGAGCAAATCTCAAAAGACGTTCCGCCAGAATTTACAGAAGATGACATACCACCTCTTGAAGAAGAAGATGAAATTCCATTTTAACTGTTACTAAAAATGGTATACGAATTTTACGATATAGTGTAACTCAAATCACAAATAATGAAATTTAAATTTGGCACTTTTACATTTTTACTATTGATGGTGATATTGATATTTTCTTGCTCTTCCGAAGAAAGTATTGATAAAAAAAATAAAACTGAGAATATTTCAAATAATAATTCAAAAGAAAAAAAAGTCAAACAAGACTTACTAATTCAAAAAAAGAAAGAAATATTCAAATATATTTGTCCCCAAGGCGATAAAAAAGGAAATTCAAATATTAAAGGAATTTGTACTTCTTGTGGAATGGAATTGATTGAAAATCCTGATTATCAATAGACTATAACATTCTAGATTTTTACTAAAAGTAAGTTTAAACGTATGAAAACAAGACTATATATATTAACATTTCTATTAGTTGCATTAGTTGTAACTGGATTAGGATATGTAGGGATGACTTTATCTTTAAATTATATGCAAAAAAAATATGTTGAACTACAACTTGACATTAATAAAAGACAAGCAGAAACTATGGCTGCCTTTTTAGAAAATCAGTTAAAAAAAGGACAGTCTAAAGATGATATTAGGCAAAATTTTCAAGAATCCATCAACGGAACTGATGCAGACAAAGGATTTCTTTGTATGTTTGATAAATACGATGCCGAACTAATTTGCCACCCTGATGAAAATAAAATTGGAATGAAACTTCCAAGTACAATGAATTTTGAAAATAACGAAACAGGGGAAGTCTTTAAAACAAGAAATGTTATTTTAGAAGGACTTTCAAGTGGAGGACTTTTTCACTACCCAAACAAAACTGAAGTTGCTTTTATGGTCCCAGTTAAAGGCACAGGCTGGATGCTGTCTGCACATGAAAATATTGAAAGTATAAAATCTGAAATTTCAAATCAGAAAAAAATGTTTCTTATTGGTTTTGGAATAATTAGTTTACTAACTGCTCTACTTGCAACTCTTATGGCAAGACTTGTTGGAAGAAGATATGAAAAACAAATTGAATCCCAAAACATAATTCTTGAAACTTCAAATGAAAAAATAAACATTGCAAATACAAAGCTTAAATCAAAAAATGAAGAAATTAATCTGCAAAAAAATATTATTGAAGACCAAAACAAACAAGTAAAAAATCAAAATGAAGAACTAAAATCTATAAATGACCAGTTAAATGCAAAAAATCAAGAAATTATTTTGCAAAAAAAGGTTATCGAAGATCAACATAAATTTGTTACAAATCAAAATATTCAGATAACTGAACAAAATGAGCAAATCACTGCAAGTATCCAATATGCAAAAAGAATTCAAGAAGCATTACTGCCTCCGGCATCATTAATTAAACAAGCAATAAATGACTCATTTGTATTTTTTAAACCAAAAGATATTGTTAGTGGAGATTTTTATTGGTTTAAAAGAATAGGAAAAAATATAGTTTTTGCCGTAGCAGATTCAACCGGACATGGAGTGCCAGGAGCATTTATGAGTATGCTGGGAATTGCATTTATGAATGAAATAGTAACTGATGAATTTCATAATTCAAATTCCTGTTCTGCTTCAACAATATTAGATGACCTAAGAGAAAAAGTAAAAAATACATTAAGACAAACCGGTGAAGATGACCAAACAAAAGACGGAATGGATATGGCTCTGATTCTTCTTAATACAGAAACTCTTGTATTACAGTATGCTGGTGCATATAATCCTCTCTATATTGTTAGAAATAATAAATTAACAGAAGTTCAAGCAGATAAAATGCCTGTTGGAGTATATCTAAAAGATAAAGAAGCCTTTACTAATAAGAAAGCTCAACTTCATTTAGGAGATACTTTGTATATGTTTTCTGATGGATATTACGACCAATTTGGTGGAGAGTCCGGAAGGAAATTTATGAAAAAACGCTTCAGAGAACTTTTAGAAGATATTTCTGTTAAAGAAATGACTGAGCAAAAAGATATTCTTGAAAAAACTTTTTACGATTGGAAAGGAGAGCATGACCAGGCAGATGACATTTTAGTTGTTGGCATAAAACTTTAAATTTACAAAGAAGTGTATTAAATAGGAATATCCAGAAAATAGCTACGCTAAAAGTAAAATATAATAATCCCGAAAAAAGCAATAAATTTAATAAAATAATCTTATAAACAACTGATAATCAGCGACTAATTTTAACCATAGAAGGAATTAAAAGAAAGAAAATGAAAAAAATTAGTGTTGTATTAATAGTAGCAAGTTTATTGATGCTTATTGGCTCTTGAAACAAGGATGATAACGAACCAAAAATAGTAGAATGGGAAAGAGTATCACAAAATCCTATTTACCGATATTTAATTTCAAACGAAAACTATCAAACTGCTTGTGATGCTCACGTATTTTATGATGAAAATAATCAGTTAAAAATGATTTATACAGGAGCCTATAATGGTAAACCTGCCATCAAATTAGCAAGTGTAAGTTCTTGGACTAATTGGACAAAGGATACAACTTTGAGATATCAGATAAGTCCTTCTGTATTAGACAGTAATAAAGAAATTGGGTTTTACAGAAAATCATTAAGCGGAAAACATCAAATTTATTACATAGGATATGATGATGAAAACTACTGTATATAACTTTTATTGGCTGGGACGCATCTCCTGACAATGTAACAGAAGTCTGGATAATCTGTGCAACTTCATCTGATGACGGGCACACTTGGTTTAATTATCAAATAATAGATATTTTAAATTAAATTTTAGTCCTATAAAACAAACTCCCAAGAACAGTAAAAACAATATAAAAAGGATAAATTAAACTTAAAACAGGAAAAAAAACAAGATTTTTATTTTGCTTAAAAAAGTTGCTTACAAATGCTAAAAAGACAAAATCAATTAAAAATTTAGTCCCAAATAAGACACCTGCAATTAAATACAAATCTTTATTAAAAAAAACACTAATTATTAAAGTTCCTAAAATAAAATTAGTTATAAAAACTAATAAGGAAACAAAAATTGTATCAAAATCTTTATAAGAATTACTTTTTGATGCCCACCTAAACCTTTGTTTAAAAAATGACTTTATTGATTTTTCAGCAAATGTATAAGTAATGGCATTTTTTGATTTTAAATAATGAATATCATTACAATATCTACTTTTAATATTGTGCATTAAAAAAACATCATCACCAGATACCTCTTCAAATTTCAAAGCATTTTCAAACTCATTATAAACTTTTTTTTCATAAATTAAATTTGCACCATTACACATAATAGGACGCTTAATCCCAGCTGCACCAGCAGTTGAAGCAATCAAACTAAAAAACTCTTTTGCTTGCAAGTTTTCAAAAAAGCTTTTCCCTTTCATTATTACAGGAGCAATAATCATTTTTGGTGTATTTTCAAGATAATAAGTTAAAATTGTTTCCAACCATTTTTTATTATGAATACAATCTGCATCAGTTGTAACAATAAGCTCAGTTTCTGATTCTCTAACTCCAAGTTTTAAAGCATTTTTCTTACCTGAACTTAATTTACTGGTTTTTAAGTATTTATAATTTTCAATTTTACTAATTGAAGACAAAAGTACATCTTCAGAATTATCAATTGAACAATCGTTTACAAAAATAACTTCAAAAAAATCCGAATTTAAACTTTGTTGGGAAAGACTTTTCAATAACGGGATTAAATTATTTTCCTCATTTCTAAAAGGAATAATAACAGACAAGTATTTTTTATTATCAATATTTTTAAAAATAGAATCCAGTTCATAATTTTTAATTTTACTAAAACCAATTATATACAATATAATTTGAAAAATATATAATACAAAAATTAATAAACATATTATCATAACAATATTCATACATACAAAAGTAATGAATTCATTAACAAATAAATATTTTTTCTTATCTTTATCATTCAATAAAAATATTTCATGCTATATAGAAACTTTAATAAAGAATTTAATTTTATAACTTCTCGCAGTAGTGGAAAAGGTGGTCAGCATGTTAACAAAACAAATACAAAAGTTGAACTTCGTTTTAATGTAAAAAATTCAGAACTACTAAATGAAGATGAAAAAAAACTTCTTTTCAAAAATTTAAAAACTAAAATAAATAACGATGGAATATTACAAATAGTTTCGCAAAAATCAAGAAGCCAAGTAAAAAACAAAAAGAGCTGCGTAAATAAATTCTATGAAATTTTAGAAGAAGCTCTAAAAATTCCAAAAAAAAGAACAAAAACAAAACGTTCTAGAAAATCAATTTTGAAAAGATTAGAAAATAAAAAGCAACACTCAGAAAAAAAAGAAAGACGAAAAAAAGATTTTTAACTATTAAAACAAAAAAATATGTTAAACATTGCACTATTTGGACCACCCGGAGCCGGAAAAGGAACACAATCTGATTTTCTTATAAAAAAATATAATCTTTTTTATATTTCAACAGGAAATTTATTACGAAAAGAACTAGCACAGAATACAAAACTAGGACAACAAGCAAAAAACATTATTGAAAAAGGAGGTTTGGTTTCCGATGAAATTATTGTTCAAATTATTGAAAAAACCATAAAATCTAATTCCGAAGTAAATGGTTTTCTGTTCGATGGGTTTCCAAGAACATACATCCAAGCATACATTCTTGAAGGATTAATGATTAAACTAAATTCAAGTTTAGACAGTTTAATAAGTATTGAAGTTAGCCAAGAAGAGTCTGTAAAACGTTTACTGGAAAGAGGAAAAACATCGGGAAGAAGTGATGATAATGAAATAGTTATAAAAAACAGATTAAAAGAATACAAAGACAAAACTCTTCCTGTTCTTAATTTCTACAAAGAAAAAGGTAATTATATTGCCGTTAACGGAATGCAAAAAATTCCAAAAGTTACCGAAGATATTGAAAAAATTATTAATGACAGATTAAGTAAAAAACTATTAAATATTGTGATGTTTGGTCATCCTGGCTCAGGCAGAGGTTCATTAGGAAAAGCACTTGCAAAAAAATATCATCTTGAATTTATTGCAACAGGAGAAATGCTTGACAATGAAATAAAAAACAATACAGAAATAGGCAAACAAATTAAAGAAATTTACGATTCAGGAGATTTAGTTCCCGATGAAATTGTAATTCCTCTTATTGAAAAAAAATTAGATAACACAAAGGCTAAAAGAGGCTTTATTTTTAAAGGATTTCCAAGAACTCTTGTTCAATCATATATTTTAGACGGTTTATTAAAAAAACACGACTCTTATATTGCAAAAATTTTTGATATAAAAGTTGACACATTAGAACTAATAAGAAGATTAGACCAAAGAAGCAAAACTAATGCAAGAATGCCATATGACAGTAGCACTGAAAGAATTGTAAAACGACTTCAAGAACATGAAGACAAAACTATTCCGGTTATTGAAAAATACAAAGAAACACATGAAGTTACACAAATTAACGGAAAACCAGCTTTTACAGAAGTTCTAAAAAATATATCAAAAGAAATTGAAAACAGTTTTAAAAACTTACAGTAAATGAACCTGTTTTATAGAGAATACGGAAATGGAAAACCCATAATTATTGCTCATGGACTTTTCGGAATGTCCGACAATTGGTTAAGAGTTGCAAAACTACTTTCTAAAACATACAAAGTATATCTTTTAGACATGCGAAATCATGGACAATCTCCTAACAGTAAAGAACATACATATAATGCAATGAGTCTTGATTTTATTAAATTCCTTAAAAAAAAAGAAATAAAAAAAGCAATATTTATAGGACATTCAATGGGAGGAAAAGCTGTCTTACAATTTTCAACTAAGTTCCCCGAAAAAGTTGAGCAAATGATAATTGTTGATATCTCTACAAAAAAAAATAAACATGATACCATTTTTTTAAAATATGCTCTAAACCACCAAGAAATTCTTAAAATTATAATAAATTCAAACATTTCTACTCTAAAAAATCGAAAAGAAATTAATAATTATTTTCTTAAGTTTTTTAATGATACTTTTGTACTTCAACTTCTTCAAAAAAACATTTGTAGAAATGAGCAAAAACAATTCTCATGGAAAATAAACCCAAATATTTTATTTTCAAATTTACATGAAATTTCAAAAGAAATTATCATCTCAGAGAAAGCAAAACAAATTAAATCTCTTTTTATATTTGGAAGCAAATCTCCATATTTCAGAAAAGAAGACAAAGAACTGATTTACAGTACTTTCTATAATGCGAAAATAAAAATAATAAAAGATGCAGGGCATTTAATCCATATTGAAAAAGAAAAGGAATTTGTTCAAACTGTTATGAAATTTATAAAAACACCAACCTAATAATTAAAAAAACTCATAAGATATTTTTAATTAATTAAGAATTAATTTCTTAGTGAAAATTTCTTTTAAATTGTGAATTTTAAATAAATAAACACCTTATATTATAATCAAACAAATCAGGATTTAATTGATTATTAATTATTGAATATAATTACAATATATTTTTTCCTATGAAATCAAATATTATTTATATTCATAAGTTTGCCAAAGTTTGAAATTTCTGAAAAGTTTATTAAAGAAAATGAGGCAATATTAATTCTATACGTACAACAATAGACTCATTATTAAAAACTTGAAACTCTTAAAATATCCTTAAAGAACAAGATGTAAGACCTAAATACTATCTACCTTTAAACACGCAAATAAAACAAACTATTATCAAAAAAACTACTAACATTTACGGAACTTCCACAGCATTCAAAATACCTGTAATAATATTTTCTGAACTAATATTTTCGGCTTCTGCTTCATAGCTCAATCCAATTCTGTGCCTCATTACATCTTTACAAA
>CAMZKL010000035.1 GCA_947311255.1 uncultured Chlorobiota bacterium
GCCCTAAGTTATACTTTTTTCAAACTTTCATTTTGGTATGCTTCATAAGCTTCCTTAACCGTCATTTCTCCTGCACCAACAAAAACTTCTGTTCCTGCTTTTTCAAGAACAACTCCGGCATTTCCTCCAGGACCGTTTCCTGTAATTAAAACATCTGCTTTAAGTTCGAATAATTTTTGTGCTGTTTTTGGTCCTGCTCCGTGTGCATCTTTTGAAGAGTCTCTATTGTCTAATGTTTCAATTTTTTTATTAAGTTCATCATAAACTAAGAAATATTCGGTTCTTCCAAATCTTGGATCCATTTTAGAATCCCAATTTGTTCCTTTTGTTGTGAATGCTATTCTCATCTTCTTATTTAATTTATATTAGTTTTTATTGAAAATTTCTATTTGTCATTTATTTATCAAACACTTCTTGTATATTTTTCTTTAAGTCTGCAAATCTATTTTTATCACAGTGTTCTGAATGTATTCCTATAAAGTCCTGCACCTTATGACCTGTAAATGTGTATGATAAAAAAGCATCAAACATATGGTAATCGCAATTGTTTTTAATTGTTTTTACACCTTTAAGAAAAGTATTTAAATCAATATGTTTATCAATAGCAAAATAATATCTGTATTGTCTTTTTTTATCTTGATAAACGCCCTCTTCTAATTCATTAAATTCTATATATTTTTTAAAATAAATTGTACTTTCATATTGCTCACTTTTTGGTCTTTCATAAATTTAAAACCTATTTTTTTAAAATCATTAAGTATTTTTTCAACATAATTCATTTCATTTCCCCTAATTCGTATAACTTGGTAATTTTCATTTTCAAAAGTTATTTGTCCAGGTGTAATATGAACATTTATATTATTGTCTTCATTAAAACAACATGTTTCTCTAAAAACAAGGTCTTGAAAACAATTTATATTTTCTTTCACCGGAATATATAAGTGCATTTCTTCATCCCTTTTATTAGGTGGAAAATTACTTTGTGCATAATAATCTGGAGTTGGATCCGTTTCTAATATTAAACATTTATATTTCTCACTAAAAGGAGAACGGGCAACTTCTTTTTTAAAATTATGACATGTAAAACCATTTAATTCACTTAATTTCATATTTATACGTTTTTAGTTTATAATTCCCTTTATTTTATTCCAGGTATTTTTTATAATCCTTTTTAATTCTCCTTTGTCATATTCTACAATGGTTTGTCCATTGGTTATTGCTTTTGTGAACTCATTGCTATAAGGAATATCTGCTAAATGATTAATTTTTTCAGTTTTCATAAAATCTTTAATTTCATTTGCAACATCTAAATCAAATCAAATTTATTGATAATACATCCAGCTTTTAAATTAAACTTATGTACTAACTCATAAACACGTTTTAAATCATGCAAACCAGAAACTGTTGGTTCAGTAACCAAAACAACATAATTTGCTCCAGATAAAGAAGATACAACAGGACAACCAACACCTGGTGAGCCATCAACAATTATGTAATCATAATCACCTTCTTCTGCGATTTTTTTTGCTTCATTTTTAACTTGTGCCACCAACTTCCCTGAATTATCAGCTCCAATTGCAAGTTTTGCATGAACCATTTTGCTTCCTGTTTTAATACCTGAAACATACCAGTGTCCTACATTTTGCTGAATATTCATTATTGTATCAGTTGGGCAAACCCTTGAACAATAGCCGCAGCCTTCACAACTTAACTCATCAACAATATAAGTATTATTTGTAAATGGAATTGCATCAAACCTACAAACCTCAGCACATTTTCCACATTGAATGCAATCTTCTTGATTTATAATTGCCAATTCTCCACTAAAGAATTCTTCGCTTTGTGCAAAATCAGGTTTCATTAATAGGTGCATATCGGCAGCATCAACATCACAATCTGCAACAACAACTTTATCTTTTCCAAGTACTGCAAGTGAAGCTGTTATTGAAGTTTTTCCTGTTCCTCCTTTTCCTGATATTATTACTATTTCCTTCATCTTTAACTTGACATAAATATTAAAGTTTCACGCAAAGTTCACAGACGAAACGCAGAGTCCGCAGAGAGAATTTGAATTAACTCTTTGCGAACTTTGCGATTAACTTTGTGGTCTTTGCGTAAAATCATTTTTTAGTTTTTAAATTAATTTTAGTTTAAATTAGTAATAAACTTTTCAATTTTAATCAATTCAGTTTTAACTTCTTCAATATCATCATATAATAAATTACCCGAAGAATATAATTCAGCAATTTTTCTGCTATCAGGAATTTTTGCTATAACTGGTATATTTTCATGTTTACAATAAGATTCAACATTATCATTCCCCACACCACTTCTATTAATTATTACACCAAAATCTTTTTTTAGTTCATACATTGTATCAATTGCTAATTTTAAATCGTGCAAACCAAAAGGGGTTGGTTCGGTTACTAATAAAACAAAATCGGCATTTTTAGTTGCCTCAATTACAGGACAAGATGTTCCCGGTGGAGAATCATAAATTTTCAGAACATCGTCTGCAAACTTCTCATCAACATATTTCATTGTTTGATGAATTAATGGAACTGCTTGCTCTTCACCAATTACCAAACGACTTTCAATAAAAGACAAGTTACCTTTTTTATATTCTTTCAAATCTCCCATTTTTTTGGTAATCATAGGGAGCGATTCTGTTGGACAAAGTTCGGAACAGGCATAACATGAATGGCAAAGCTCCGGGAAAACCAAAATCATTGTCCCTAATTGAATGACAGCATGAAAGTTACAAACTTTTTGACAATTACCACAAAGGGTACAAGTACTTTGTACCCATTGAGGAATCATTTTAAATTTTTCTTGTTCAATAACTAATTTTCCCTTAATAAAAAGACCGGAATTTGGTTCTTCAACATCTAAATCAACCAAAACAACTTTATTATTTTCAGATAAATACGATGCTAAATTTGTAGAAATAGTTGTTTTCCCTGTTCCTCCTTTTCCGCTGGCAATAGCTATTTTCATTTTTATTTCATTTTCAAGTATTTAGACCCGTTAGGTCTCTTTAATTCTTACTTTTTTAATAATTCTTCACGTATCATTGTGTGTCCGCATTCAGGACATTTAAAAGTTGTACATTTTACACCGCTTTGATGTTCAACTTTAGCTCCACATTTTGCACAGGCACAATATCCTCCTATCCCAAATGCTCCGCCTTTATTTCTACCATGTCCACCGCCTTTGCCTAGACCTTTTCCGTCACCACGTCCTGTTCCTTTTCCACTTTTAAAATTTTCCATGTTTTTTTTGAATTTACACTTTAACCTTCATAGGCTGAGCTTGTCGAAGTCGGTTTCTGCTAATATTTATACTTGTCTTCGGCAAACTCTGGCACGAAAAGTAATAATAAATTAATCATCTTTATTTAAATTTCCTAACTGCTTTTCAAGAGAACTTAATTGATCTTTTAAAGTATTAATTTCATTCTCTATTAAAGTTTTTTCTGAGACATTTGTTAAGAATTCTTGTCGATTTCTACCAAATCCAAGTCCATTTCTGTTTCCGAAACCCCTTCCTCGTCCATTACCACGCCCGACTTTTCCGTAAGCAAAATTTTCCATGTTGATATTATCATTGCATCTTCCCATTTGTCTTCCTGTCATTGCACCTCTTCCTTGAGGTCCTGTTCTGTTTAAGTTTGGCATAATTCCTCCTATTTTTAAAGGTTTATAATTTATTTAACAGAACAAAGATAATGAACTTATGTTCATAATGCAAATTAAAAAACATATTTTACAACAGCTATTATATTTCTTCCCTGAGAATAAAAACCTAAATCTTTAATTGTAGATAAATGGTCAACATAAGTTTCATTGAACAAATTTGAAATTTTGAAAGCAATATTTATTTTTGATTTTTTTATATTTCTTTCAAAATTTAAACTAAAATCACTCACAAAGTACTCTGGTGTTTCAGTTTCAAATTCGGAAAAATGGTTTTGTTTAAAGGCATAAACAAAATTTAATGTACTTGTAATTTTAAAGTTAAATATTTTTTTAGATGGTAAATACTTTATTTCAGAATGTATTTTATTGTGTGGTATAAAAGGCAAATATTTACCATTATTCTGTTGTGCATTAATATAAGAATAGTTTGCAAATAGCTTAACTTGTTTAATTGGCATTATTTTAAACCCAAGTTCAACACCTTTTATAATTGCATCTGTTTGTTGGTATTGATAAATTTTCATTCCTTTTTCGTTTAATAAACCTGTATTACCAAGAAAAATATAATCATTAATTTTGTTATAATATGTTGATGCATCAAACAAAAAGAAGTTATTATGATAATGCAAACTTAAGTCTGGCTCAAAATTTACTTGTTTTTTTAAGTTAGAATTTCCTTTTTCAAAGATTGCTCCATGCACACCATTTTGTGTCAGTTCGGCAATATTTGGTGTACGATGTGCTGATGCAAAATTTGTTCGTAATAATAAATCATTACTAATTTTATATGTTGCACCTAATGAAAAACTAAGATCTTTAAAATCCTTATTTACAGCAGGTTTGTTAAGTTCAGCAAGTGTTAAAATTTTTCTGTAATCAAATCTAAGCCCCACCAAAATATTTAATTTTTCATGATATTTATATGAATACATTCCATACAAACCAAAATCATTAAGACTTGCATTTGGAATAACATGGTTTGGAGCTTCAAAATTTTTATTAGTTTGCAAAATTCCTTGAAGCCCAACAATTACTTGCGAATTACTTCTTATACTATATGTTCCTTTAACATTATAGCCAATAGTTGACAAATTCATATCAACAGGAAGAAAATCATTGGTAAATAACTTCCTACGATTTGCTTGGTAAGAAAAATTAGCATCAACCATAAGCAAATTAAAAAATAATTTATTTTTCAATGCAATAATTTTACTATCTAAGTTTTGAAACCAAAGTTCATTAGTATAACTATTCTCATTTATTAATGATAATGCAAGAGGAACTGTCATTCCAATTTTCATTTTGTTGTAATCAAAATAAATATCTGATTTCCCAAATTTATATGAATATCCAGCATTTGCTTTTGCAGAAATATTATTAAACCTACTATTTTTGACTTGTACATTATTTGCGTCAAAAAAATCTTGAAAGGTTTTATAAGAAAAATTTACACCAGAATGAAAGTTTGTTTTTGCTCCTTTAATTCCAATACTTGTAGCAAAACCTCCATCATTTAAAGAATATTTTGCTTTATAATTTCCTTGTATTGAATTTTGCAAAGCAGGTTTTTCGGGCAACAAAAAAATTACACCTCCTACCGCATCTGAGCCATACATAAGCGAAGCTGGTCCTTTAATGATTTCAATTCTATCAACTCCATTATCGTCAATAAGGTAAGGATGATTTTCGGAAAACTGAAAATTCTCTTTTCTTATACCATTATCTACAACTAAAATATTTGTATTAGAAAGACCTCTTATAACGGGTTTTTGCAATCCATTTCCTTTCGAAATCATATCAACTCCTGATTGTTTTGAAAGAGATTGCAAAAAATTAGTTTCTAAATCTGCCTGCAAACCAAGTTTTACACTTTTTATATCTACAGCATTTTCATGTTGGAGAGAAAACTTGTTACCCGAAATAATGACTTCTTGAGTTTCAAATACTTGCTGTTCAAGAACTACATTTATATCATTATTTATATTAGTAGAATTAACATGAATAATTTTAGTTTGGTAGCCTATTAAAGATACCGAAACATCAAAGTTTTTAACTAAAACATTTGTAATAACAAAATTACCACTTGAACTTGTCATTACTCCTTTATGAAGTTTTTGTATATAAACAACCGCTCCAGGAATTCCATTTTTGTTTTTATCAGTAACCTTTCCTTTTATTGATACCTGTGCATGAATTAGCGAAAAGCTAAAAACTGCTAGTATAAAAAATATTTTCTTCATCATATTATTTTTTTTTATTTTATCGCAAAGTAACGAACTATTGTGCAAAATAATTGTAAGAAATATCAAAAATAAAATAAAAAATACAAAAATATATTAAAATTTATTAATTTTGGAAGTCGTTAAAACAAGATAAAAAATGAAAAATACAGATTCAAGAAGCCACTTACAAGGCAAATCAATATATTTAGATGATATACCAGAATTACAAGGAACATTATATGGTTTAGTCTTTGATTCTCCGGTTGCACATGCAAAAAATATTAAGCTTGACTATTCAGAAGCTGAAAAATTAGATGGTGTAATAAAAATATTAACATATAAAGATATTCCCGGTGAAAATCAAATAGGAGCAATTATACCAGATGAAGAATTATTTGCCGAAAATGAAGTTCATTTTATTGGACAGCCAATAGCATTAATAGTTGCAGAAACTGAAAGAATTGCAAGAGATGCTAAAAAGCTTATTAAATTTGAAGCAGAGGAACTTCCTGCCATAACAGATACAAAAATTGCAAAAGAAAGAGGACATTTTATTGCTCCGCCAAGAACATTTAAAATTGGCGATTTAGAAGAAGGAAGAAAAAAATCGAAATACATTATAAAAGGAACTTCTGAAACAGGAGGTCAAGAACATCTTTATTTAGAAACCCAAGGAGCTTATGCAGTTCCAAAAGAAAATGAAAGTATTACATTGTATTCTTCGACTCAAGGAGCAAATTCTGTTCAAAAAATAACTTCTGAAATTTTAGATATTTCAATGAACAAAATTGAAGTTGATGTAAACAGACTTGGCGGAGGTTTTGGCGGAAAGGAAGACCAAGCAACTCCATGGGCTGCAATGGTTTCACTTGCTGCATTTATTTTAAAAAAACCTGTAAAAATGGTACTTGCCAGGCATGATGATATGCGAATGACAGGAAAACGACATCCCTACACAGCTGAATATACTTTGGGCTTATCTGAAGATTTAAAAATTCAGTTTTACGATGTTGAGTTTATTCAAGATGGGGGAGCATCTGCCGATTTGTCTCCTGCAATTACTGAAAGAACTCTATTTCATGCAACAGGAACTTATTTTATTCCGAATACTGAAATAACAGTTTTTAGTTGTAAAACAAACACGCTCCCAAATACTGCATTTAGAGGTTTTGGTGGTCCTCAAGCATTCTTTGCAATTGATGCAGCAATGCAACAAGCTGCTGATGAGATTGGTGTAGATGTTAGAAAACTTCAATTTAAAAATTTAATTAAAGAAAATAATGAGTTTCCTTACGGACAAATTGCAACTCAAGTAGAAGCAACAAAATGTTGGGAAGCTGCAGATAAATTATTCTCAATAGAAAAACAATATAAAGAAGTTAAGGATTTTAATACTAAAAATACGAAGTTCAAAAAAGGAATTTCAATTACACCTCTGTGTTTTGGTATTTCATTTACCAACACAATGATGAATCATGCTCGTGCTTTGGTACATATTTATCAAGATGGAAGTGTAGGCATAAGCACAGGTGCTGTTGAAATGGGGCAAGGAGTAAATACAAAAATGAAACAAGTTGCAACACATGTTTTTGGTATTTCAATTGACAAAATTAAACTTGAAACTACAAATACAACAAGAGTTGCAAATGCATCACCAACTGCTGCAAGTTCTGGTGCTGACCTTAACGGGAAGGCTGTGGAAATTGCTTGTAATGAACTACTTGCAAGATTGAAAAATACTGCTGCTGAAATTATAGACACCAATTCTAACAAAATTGAAATTAAAGATGAATTTGTTTTTAATAATGGTAAGAAAACAGATTTAAGCTGGAATAAACTTGTTGAAGCAGCTTTTGTAAATCGAGTTAAACTTTCTGAAAAAGGACATTATGTAACTCCTGAAATTCGTTTTGACAAATCAATTGAGAAAGGACATCCTTTTGCTTACCATGTTTATGGCACAGCAATAACAACCGCAATAGTCGATACAATGCGAGGAACTTACGACATTGAATCGGTTGATATTGTACACGACTTTGGAAAAAGTATGAATTTATTTCTTGACAAAGGGCAAATTGAAGGTGCATTAATTCAAGGAATTGGTTGGGTAACTATGGAGGAAATTAGATTTGATGAAAAAGGAAGATTACTTTCAAATTCGCTTTCATCATATAAAGTTCCTGATATTAATTCTGTGCCAAAATCGGTAAAAGTTGAAGCATTAGAAACAGAAGGACACAAACATGCTATTTTAAAATCGAAAGCAGTAGGCGAACCTCCATTTATTTATGGACAAGGTGCTTACTTTGCAATTCAAGATGCGATTAAAGCTTTTAACCCAAATTACAAATCAGACTATATTGCTCCTATGACTCATGAAAAAGTTTTGATGGGACTTTATCAATAATGAGTGCATTATAAAAAAGTGAAAATTACGATTATAAACCATGCGAGATTAGGATAATTAACTTATTATTAATGGCTAAACTAAAATTATATTTTTTTTTGCATATTAAGACAATTTAAGCTAAAAAAAATCCTAACAGGATTTAACAATAATAATCAGAGGTGGAACCTGTGAAAAAATAGACAATAGACAAAACCAAGCCTAAAAGACTTGAACAAAAGTAATATACGCAAATAGTTCAACACTTTCAGTGTTGTTGTGTATTATTAGGACTTTGTGCCACAGGTTGATACCTGCGTTTATTATTGTTGACCCGCTTTGCGGTTTGTTCCTGCAATATCCTAACTTAAAATGTCTTAATATGCAAATAAATTTTTATAAACTTAACCTCGCAGAATCTTTTTATACAGAAATTAAAAATATGGCTTGGATAAGTTTTGCTAAAGAACAAAAATCAATAACTTGCTAATTGTAAGTGTATTGCAAAAAATAATTTTAACTATCTATCCTTCCAAACACTTATAAGAATAGCTAGCAATTACAATAAAATATAAATGAAAAAACAACTTTTATTATTAAGCATTTTGTACTTGCAAGTACTTTTTGGCTTTGCTCAACATTCACATCCTGACACCATCTTTGCAAAACGAATTAATAAGAAAATAAAACTTGATGGTATTTTAAGTGAGAAAGTATGGGAAACTACAAGTAAGATTTCCAACTTCACACAAAGAGAACTTAATTTTGGGAAAAATGTTTCTGAAAAAACAGAAGTTGCATTAGTTTATACAAAAGATGCAATATATTTTGGTATTTGGTGTTATCAAAATCCTAAAACAATTGTTGCAAAAAACATGTCCGTTGATGCAGATTTACGAAATGATGATAATTTTAAGATAGTAATTAGTCCTTTTAATGATAATAGAGGTGGCTACTTTTTTGCGATAAACCCTAACGGTGCAAGGACTGATATTTTAATTGCCGGAAATGAAGATGGAAATGCAGACTGGAATGGTGTTTGGGATGTAAAAACCTCAATTACAAATGAAGGATGGTTTGCCGAAATTGAAATTCCTTTTAGCACATTACAATTTAAAACAGACAATAATTATAATTGGGGAATTAATTTTGAAAGAGGCATTGTGTTAAAACAAGAAGAAGCAAGTTGGCAAGGTTGGACAAGAGATAACTCAATTTTTGCAGTAATTAATGCAGGAAAAATTTCAGGTTTAGAAGATATTAATTATACAAAAAGGTTTGAATTTAAGCCTTATTCTCTCACTGGAATTCAATACAATAGAAATAATGCAAATAACTATCCTTTAAAAATAGGTGGTGATTTAAATGTAAACTTAAGCCCTTCCTTAAAACTAAATCTTACAAGTTTTACTGATTTTGCACAAGTTGAATCTGACAGAATCCCCGTAAATCTTTCACGTTTTAGTGTTTACTATCCTGAAAAAAGAGCTTTCTTTTTAGAAGGTTCTGACCAATTTAATTTTTATCTTGGCGACAGAAATTCAGTTTTTTATACTCGAAAACTTGGTTCTGAAAATGGGCAAACAGTCAATATTATAGGGGCGGTACGCTTGTTTGGCAAAATTAAAAAACATAATATTGGCATTTTAAATTTAGAAGAAAATAAAATTGATAGTACATCTGCAACAAACAATACAGTTTTAAGGTATAAATATGATATTGGTGAGCAATCATACATTGGTGGAATTTTTACGAATAAAATTAACAATACAGAATCAAACCAGGTTTTAGGTATAGATGCTTCCTTTCAAACTTCAAAATTTTTAAAAAATAAAAACTTAACTGTTTCAGGAAGTCTTGCTATAAGCGGAGACGATTTTAATGCATCGGATAATGGTTTAACTTACAGACTTTTTTCTGATTATCCTAATGATTTGATTGACAACTACATGAGTGTATCAACAATGCAAAATGGATTTAATCCTGAACTTGGGTATTTACGAAGAAGTAATTACCGTTCATACAGTTGGTATTTCAAATTAACTCCTCGTATTTTTACAAATTATGGAGTAAAAAAGATGATTTTTAAACCATGGGGAACAACAATTTATCAAACTCTTAACACAAGCGAACTTGAAAGTTTTTCAAATGAAACTCGCCCTTTAGGAGCAATTTTTAAATCGGGAGAAAAATTTGAAATTAACTTTATACAACTTTTTGACCGATTAGATGATAATTTTGAATTAACAGATAATGCAATTATTCCACAAGGGAAATATTGGATGTTTAGAAACGAACTTCAATTTGAAACAAACCAAGCAAGAAAGCTTTGGCTTAGTTTGTTTTATAACTGGGGAGGATTTTATACCGGAAAAATTAAAACTTTTGAAAGTGAAATAGGCTTAAACATTAATAAACATTTCAACATAAATGCAAACTACACTTTAAACAAAGTTGTTTTGCCCGGAAATACAATATTTACAAATGAATTAGCAACATATTTTAATTATGCTTTTACTACAAAATTAGACATTTCTTTTTTTGGACAATGGAATAGTTTAGATAATGTTTTACTTTTTAATTTTAGGCTTCATTGGTTACCAAAAATTGGTTCTGATATTTATTTGGTTTATAACACGAACTACGACGAACCTATAAAACAAGTTGAAATTTTGAAACCTGTAACAAGCACAGGAATTGTAAAATTAGTTTGGAGGTTTACTTTTTAAGTTTTTTATTAAAATAGTTTGTTAAATTTTGCCAAAGATAGAGCTGCAAAAATGTAAGATGCTTAATATTAGTACAATACGTAAGCGGCATAAACTACAGCAAAATTGTCATTAACTGGCACTTATAAAAATACACACAACTATTGTAAGTATAATGACAAATTTATTTGTAACAAAAACATCGTGCCACCTTGCAAGGTGGCACGATACCTGCTAAAATCAACTATACAAATAAATATGTTTTATTACTTATTGGGAAGTTATAAAAATTAGAGCTTATTGTACTAATAACTTTAAAGAAAGCAATCACGCAATAACATGAAAAACAGACGGTTACCAAATATACTATTTCAAACTATCAAATAAACATTTACAAAACAACGGGCAAAGTAAACATAAAATTACTCCCTTTACCAACAACACTTTCTACCCATATTTTGCCAGAATGTTTATCAACAAATTCTTTACAAATAATTAGGCCAAGCCCGGTTCCTGTTTCATCTTCAGTTCCATTGGTTGAAACATTTTCGGACATTGAAAATAATTTTTTAATATTTTTTGAAGAAATACCTACTCCACTGTCTTTTACTGTAATTTTTACAAATTCACTCTTTTCATCATTATTAAAAAAACTTGACATTAATGTAATTGAGCCACCTTTTTCTGTAAATTTTATTGCATTATTAATTAGATTTCTAAAAATTGTTAATACCATATTCTTATCAACATTTACATAAATATTTTTTAAAATATTATTTGAAAATTTAATGTTTTTATCTTTTAAAAAACGTTTTGTTAATTCTGCAACCTCCTCTGCTAATAGATATAAATTTTCATGTGTAGGACTAAAATCAATTACACCTTGCTGCGACCTTGACCAAAGAAGTAAATTATCAAGTAATTTATACGCATTTTGAGCACTTTCTTTTATAATATTAATAAATTCTTTTTGTTGTGATACATCAAATTTATCGTAGCTATCGCTCAGCAATTCTGAAAAACCAATAATTGCATTAAACGGGCTTCTTAAATCATGTGCTATAATTGAAAAAAACTTATCTTTTGTTTTGTTCGTTTCACGAAGTTGAGTTTCACTATTTATAAGTGCTTGTTCTGCTTCTTTTCGGTCAGAAATATCTCGAACAATACCTTCCACTCCAGCATAATTACCTTTTTTATCTGTTAACAAATTTGCAGATGTTTCTACATACATTTCTTTCCCATCTTTTTTTAGTAGTTTCGTTCTAAAACTTTTAACTTTCCCATTTTTTAGTAAAATATTTAAAAATTCTTTTCTTGTTTTGGGATCAGGGTATAATATTTCTACATTACCTCCAATAACTTCGTCCATATCGGAATAACCAAACATTCTCATACAGGACGGACTAGCTAATGTAACAATTCCATTAGCATCTGCTCTGTAATACGAATCTGTTAAGTTATCTATTATTCTTTTATAATTTGTTTCACTCTCTATAAGAGCCATTTCTACTTTAACACGTTCAGTAACGTCACGATAATTAATAACAACCCCCTTAACTATTGGAGAATTTAACATATTTTTTCCTGTTCCTTCAAGCTGACGTAATGACCCATCTTTATGATAGGCTCTAAAAAAAATATCATAAGCGATATTTGGTTTTTCAAAAGAAGCTTTTAACTGATTTTTAAATCTTTCTATATCCTCTACATAAATTAAGTCAAAAATATTTTTATTTAACATTTCCTTAACAGTATATCCCATTACTTGCTTATAGGAGGCACTTCGGAATAAAGAAGTCCCTTTTCCATCAATAATAGAGATAACATCAGTACTGTTTTCCATTAAGGTTTTATAATATTCTTCGCTATTTTTTAATTCTTGCTCAGCTTTTATACGATTTGTTATATCAAGTACAGTAGCTACAATAATAATTTTATCGTTTTCATTATAAAACGATGTGTAAACCTCTACGTCTAAAACTTCCCCACTTGCTATTCTATGTTTATGCCTTTTTAAAATTGGTTCATTTCTTAGAACTTTCTTCATTAATTTTGCAATTTCATTTTCTGGCAAAATATTTAAATCATTTATTTTTTTTTGCAATAATTCTGTTTCTGAATAACCATAAAAATTAATAGCTGCCTCATTTACTTTTATAATTTTTTGGCTTACAGAACAAATTTGCAGCATTACAGCCTTACTGTTTTCAAAAAAAGTTGTAAACTTACAAATGCGTTTTTCGTCCTCTAAGCTTTGCTTTAGACTTTGTATTTCATTTTCTAATTCTTGATACGTTGGCTTGGTACCCATATTATATAAGTTAGATAAGAGTTATATTTCTAAATTAACAAAACCTAAAAAATAGCATTGGTTTTATTATTTCTTTGCGAAATATACTAAATTATAACATCATTTTCAAAAAAAAAGAAGATTATATTTTTCTGAACTTAAGTATGCAAAATATTACAATTTATCTTTAAGATATACAGCAGTATAAGATTTTTTACATTTAACTAAATTATTTGGACGACCTTGAAATAAAATTTCGCCACCTTTATCGCCACCTTTAGGGCCAATATCAATAATATAATCTGCTGTTTTTATAACTTCTAAATTATGTTCAATTATAACAATTGTATGCCCTCGGTCGAGTAAAGCATTAAAACTTTGCAAAAGTTTATTTATGTCGTGAAAATGGAGTCCGGTTGTTGGTTCATCAAAAATAAACATTGTTTTCTTTAAAGATTTTTCTTTGCTTAAAAAAGATGCAAGTTTAACTCGTTGACTTTCGCCACCACTCAATGTATTTGAAGATTGCCCTAATTTAACATAGCCTAAACCAACATCAACAAGTGGCTTTATCAGTTGTGCAATTTTGCTTGTTTCTTTTTTTTCTGAAAAGAATTCAAATGCCTCATCAACAGTAAGTTCCAAAATGTCAAAAATGTTTTTGTTGTTATATTTCACATCTAAAATATCATCTTTAAAACGTTTGCCTTTGCACTCATCGCAAACCAAATGAACATCAGCCATAAATTGCATTTCAACTGTAATTTCACCTTCGCCTTTGCAATTTTCACATCTTCCGCCATCAATATTAAATGAAAAATGCCCGGCTTTGTAGCCATTTATTTTTGAAAGTTGTTGCACAGCAAAAAGTTTCCTTATCTCATCAAATGCTTTAAGATAAGTTACAGGATTTGAACGCGAAGATTTACCAATAGGATTCTGGTCAACAAAAATTATTTCTTTTATTTGCTTAATATCTCCTGTAATTTCAGAAAAACTGCCTGGTTTTTTGCCAAAATCATTAACAATTCTGCTAAGTGCAGGGTATAAAATATCACGCACAAGTGAGGACTTTCCAGAACCGCTTACACCCGTTACAACAGTCATTGCATTTAAAGGAAATTTTGCATCAATATTTTTAAGGTTATTATGCGTTGCTCCTTTTATTTCAATAAAATATTTTAAACTTCTTCTTTTTTCAGGAATAGAAATTTCAATTTTTCCATTAAGATAATCTGCTGTTAATGAGTTTATTACATTGCTATCTTTCATTAAATGCTTGTAAGTTCCTTGGTAAACAAGTTCGCCTCCATGAGTTCCTGCCAAAGGTCCTATGTCAATAATTACGTCCGACGCTTTTATTATATCTTCATCGTGTTCAACCACAATTACGGTATTTCCGATGTCTCTAAGTTGCTTTAAAACTTTAATGAGCAAATCTGTATCCTTAGGGTGCAAACCAATGCTGGGTTCATCAAGAATGTACAAAGAACCAACCAAACTGCTTCCCAAAGAACTTGCCAAATTTATCCTTTGCGATTCGCCGCCCGAAAGTGTTGATGAAAGCCTATTCATTGTTAAATATGAAAGACCAACATCCGATAAATATTGTAATCTGTTTCTTATTTCGGTAAGAAGTCTTTCTCCTGCATCTTTTTGGGATTTTGTTAAACTTATATTTTTGAAAAATGTAATTAGCTCATTTATAGGAAGATTTACTAAGTTGTGAATAGATTTGCCTCCAACTTTAATATAACTTGCTTCTTTTTTAAGGCGTGTTCCTTTGCATTCGTAACAAACGGTTTTTCCTCTGTATCGAGAAAGCATAACTCGGTATTGAATTTTCCGGCTCTTTTTTTCAATCATTTTAAAGAAGGCAAAAAGTCCTTTAAATTTTCCTTTTCCATACCACAAAATATCTTTTTCTTCTTGCGAAAGCAAATAATATGAACGATGTATCGGAAAATCAAATTCAGAAACTTCTTTTATAAATTCATCTTTATACCAACTCATTTTTTCGCCACGCCAGCATGCAACAGCTTCTTCATAAATTGAAAGATTTTTATTGGGAATAACCAAATCTTCATCAATTCCCATAGTTTTTCCAAAGCCTTCGCAAACAGGGCAAGCTCCCAAAGGATTGTTAAAACTAAAAGTGTGAACCGTAGGAATTTCAAATTTAATACCGTCAGCTTCAAATTTATTAGAAAAAACTTCCTTAATTATTTTGTCATTTTCAAAAACTTTCACAACACAAACACCTTTACCTTCAAAAAATGCAGTTTGCACAGAATCGCCCATTCTGCTTTGTGTGTCTTCATCACTTGAAATTGAGATACGGTCGATTACAATATTTGCAACTTTGGGCTTAGTAAGTTTTTTTTCGGCAATAAGTTCATTAATTTTTAAAATTTCATTGTCAAATTCAACTCGTGCAAATCCCTGTTTAAGAAGTACTTCCAGATGTTGCTTACATGTTCTATCGATTCCTGTATGCAAGGGTGCAAGTATTAATGCTTTTGTTGAATTAGGAAATTTAAGCAAAAAATTAAGAACATCGGTAACTGTATTTCTCCTAACTTTTTTTCCTGAAACAGGTGAAAAGGTCTCCCCTACTCTAGCATAAAGTAATTTAAAATAGTCGTAAATTTCGGTTGAAGTTCCCACAGTTGAACGAGGATTGCGGGTGTTTACTTTTTGCTCAACTGCAATTGCCGGCGGAATACCTTTTATGTAATCAACTTCGGGTTTATGAAGTCTTCCCAAAAACTGACGAGCATAAGAAGATAAACTTTCAACATACCGTCTTTGCCCTTCTGCATATAGTGTATCAAAAGCCAAAGAAGATTTTCCAGACCCCGAAAGCCCTGTAATTACAGTAAACTTATCTCGTTCGATAGTTAAACTTATGTTTTTAAGATTGTGAACTCTTACTCCTTTTAATTCAATATTTTCGGAGAATAAGTTATTATGTTCAGTTTTTTTTGGCATATTTTGTTGTAAATTTCGGCACAGATATTGCCATTATTCATTTCGATTGCAAAACTAGTTATTAAGTTTTATCAAAAAATATTTTTTTTTATCATTTTTTATTTAATATTTGCATTATAGTTTTTTAACCTAAACTAATAAATAAATTTTAATTAACTTCAAAAACCCTCGTATATAGTTAGAACTTTACTCTTATTAATTTTTTATTGTCAAACAAAATAGGAGAAGCTATGAAAACAAAGCTAAAGGACAAAGAACTTGTCAGCAAGTTCATGAACGGGGATAAATCTGCACTGGAAACACTAATTACAAGACATAAAGAAAGAGTTTATACTTATATTTTCTTTATAGTAAAAAATGAAAAATTAGCTGAAGACATTTTTCAAGATACTTTCATTAAAGTTATAAAATCTTTGAGGCAGGGTAAATACAATGAACAAGGTGTTTTTGTGTCGTGGGTTATTAGAATTGCTCATAATTTAACTATTGATTTTTTTCGAAAGGATAAAAGAATGCCTACTTATTCCAATGATGAAAATCCAGATATTGATATTTTTAATTCTAAAAGGTTTTCAGAAGAAACTATTGAAGATGAGCTAATTAAAAATCAGATTGCAAAAGATGTAAGAAATCTAGTTGATGAATTGCCTAGTGAACAAAGGGAAGTTATTTTGTTAAGACATTTTGGGAATTTAAGTTTTAGAGAAATATCTGAGCAAACTAATGTAAGTATAAATACGGCACTTGGAAGAATGAGATATGCTTTAATAAACTTAAGAAAACTTATTGAAGAGAAAGACTTAAACTTATCAATAATGTAATTATTAATTTTAACAAAGAATAATAAAAGGTTTTAGAATTTCTAAAATCTTTTTGCTCTAGAGATTTAAATTTGGAGAATAATTATACTGAAATAAAAGATATATTTTATTAAAAAAAAATATGAGTTTGCTATTATATAAAATGGCTAATTAATCTTTTATGTGTTGTAATGCTCTTATTATATGAAATTTGGCGTTTTGAATATCCTTTGTTCATTGCTAATGTTAGACAATAAAAATAGAAGGAACTAAATATTAATATTTTTTAAGTATTTAGATAGCCTTGAGTTCTACTTCAAATTGTATTTTAAATTCTGTTCCCTTTTCAGGTCTTTTAATTTCAAATATTCCATCAATTTGGTTAATAAGTCCGTCAATTAGCTTAAATCCTAATGAATTAGATTTGTATATTTTAAAGTTTGTTGGCATTCCTTTTCCGTTATCTCTATATATAATTATATATTTCTTGTGCTTTTTAAAACCATTAATGTTAATAATTCCTGAAACATTATTATTGAAAGCATATTTTAAACTGTTGGATATAAGTTCGTTAATTATTAAACCAATAGGTATTGTCTTGGATATTCCAACTATTGCATTTTCAATATTAATATCTATAGATGTATTTTGAGTTTTAGGGTTTGAAACACCGGCAATGTTATTTATTAGATCAGTTAGGTATTCATTAATATTTATAGATTCTAAGGTTTCAGATTTATAAAGTTGTTCATGAACAATCGAAATTGCATTTATTCTGTCTTGGCTTATTTGCAAAAGTTTGTTTAGTTCTTCATTTTTTTCTGTATTAATTTGAAGATTTAACAGGCTTATAACCATTTGTAAATTATTTTTAACTCTGTGATGAATTTCTTTTAAAAGAACTTCTCTTTCTTTTACCCTTTTCGAAAGTTGCAAATTTGTTTCTTCTAATTTTTTATTACTAATGTTTAGTTTTTTATTATAACTATAATATTGTTTTGTGTAATAATACATTAGAAAAGACATTCCTACAAAAACCAAAATATAGTTTATAAGTATATCATAAAATTTATCCGTCTTGTTTGGATATGGAACTATTATTTCGGGATGAATATATCCAAGAATAATTAGACAAACAGAAACAAGTAATAGTATTGAGAGAAAGAATAATAATCTTTTTCCTTTTACAACAGAAAAAGTAAATGCACCAAACATAAAAATGTAAAAAGGGAATGAGCCATCTATTCCTCCATTATATATCCACATAATTGGTGTATATACTGTAAATGCAAAAAATAATGCGATATCAATAGTAGTTTTAAACTTTTTTTTATTCTTGAAAAATAGTATAATACAGAATATGAGATAACAATAAATAAAGATGCATAGATTGTAGGTTTAGGCAAATTAAAAAGATAGTTATTATATATAGTAATAGAACCGTAAATGATTGTTACTGCAAAAGTTGTATTTGCAATTCTATTTTTTAAAGAAACTTCACCAGGCTTTCCGATAATTTTATATATTATTTGTTCCCAAAAACTTTTAAACCTATTCATAGTTTAATAATAACGTATTATTTTGCTAAATTACAAAATTAAACTATAATAATACGGAATAACTAGTATTAAGCTAATGAAACCCCAATGACAAAAAAATGATAATTAATGCCATAACTATAAGCCCACATACCAATTACTTGCAGAAGAAAGTAAGTTTGCCTATTTGCAGAGATAAATAATTATTGTAAATAGAAATTTTTAGAAGTCCCCTTATTATTAATTAGGACAGTTTTAGACAAGTGGAATTATATAACATAATAATTAAAAAAAATGCAAAAAGTTTGATATTTATCAAAAATAATGTTGTTTTGTTAAAAAAGTATTATTTTGCAGTTAGTTTGTTATTTTTGTTAACGGTTTAATTATTATAAAAAAAACAAAGTATCTCCCTAAAATATTTGGAATATGATAAATGTTTTAATTGTTGAAGATGAATACACTATTGCATTAGACATCGAAGAGCGTTTAAAAAATATGGGTTTTGGAGTAGCAGGAATAGCCGCTTCATATGAAAAAGCACTACCAATTTTATTAGAAAAAGCACCCAGTATTGCACTTTTAGATATTAATCTTCATGAAGGAAAATCCGGAATAGATTTAGGAAAATTAATTAATGATAAATTTAATATTCCAATAATTTTTTTGTCGGCATATTCTGATGCTTTAACGTTTAAAGAAGCACAAGTAGCTAATCCAATGGGCTTTATTGTTAAACCATTTAAAGATGTTGATCTTGATCACGGCATTAAATTAGCTATGCAAAGATATAATGATATTAAAGAATGGAGAACTATTGATAACCAAACATATGAAAACATTGATTATGTTGATAAAAATATTTTTATTAGGAATAAGGGTAAACTTATACGTATTTTACATGATGAGGTTCTTTGGTTAGAAGCAATGGAGAATTATACAGTAGTTCATACTTCAAAATTAAAAGCTACTATGAACTCTGGTTTAAAGAATGTATTGGAGAAGTTAAATTCTAAAAATTTTCTTAGAGTTCATCGCTCACATGCAGTTGCATTGGATAAAATATCAAAAATTGAAGATAACTTAATTTATATTAATGATTTTTACCTTGTTGTTAGTAGAACATATAAAAAAGAGCTATTGCAAAAGCTGAATATATTTTAAAAAATTATCTTAATTCAGCCCCCAATTCTTTTTCAAAAGTATATTGCAATTTTTTCATAATTTTATCAATTTGCTTGTCTTTTAATGTTTTAGTTTCGTCTTGAATTTTGAAACTAACGGCATATGATTTTTTATTTTCTCCGAGTTTTTCATCTTCAAAAACATCAAAAATTGAAATATTTTTAAGAAGTTTCTTTTCTGTTTTGTATGCAAGTGTTTCTATATCAGAAAATTTAACGTCTTTATTAAGGAGCAAAGCTAAGTCTCGCCTAACAGCAGGAAATTTTGAAATAGGAACATATTTTGGTACTTCGGGTAAATATTTTATTGTATTATCCCAATTAATATCTGCATAAAAAACTTCTTGTTCTATTCCAAAAATAGATAAATATTTATTACTTACACTTCCAATCTCAACCAACGTTTTGTTGCTTATGGTGTGTTTAATACCATAATTAAAAATATCTTTTTCGGTTTCAATAGATTTCATTTTTGATGTGTCAAAATTTAGACGTTTAAAGATTCCTTCGACAATTGATTTTAAATAATAAAAGTCAGTTTTTATTTCCGGTGAGTTCCAGCTTATAGGTGTTTTGTTTCCAGAAATACTTATAGCTAAATGCTGTTCTTCTTTGTATGATTTTAAAGGGTTTTTATTCTCAGATTTTTCATATTTATATGTTTGACCAAATTCATATAGTTTTATATCAGAACTTCGATAGTTAATATTTCTTAAAATAGCTTCCAAACTTCCAAAAAGTAAATCTTGACGCATAACATTTAAATCAATACTAAGAGCATTTAGCATTTTTACAGATTGTTCTTTATTAAAACCATTTTCTGCTTCATAATACTTGCCTTTTGTTAAAGAATTAGACATTGCTTCAGAAAACCCTTGTGAACTTAAAGAGTCAGAGATTGTATTTTTAAGTTTGTTTGTATCTGGTTTTGGTGCAAAAGAAAGTGTAGATTTTACAGAATATGAAGAGGCAATATTATTATACCCGTAAATTCTTAAAATTTCTTCAATAATATCTGCTTCTCGGGTTACATCAACACGATATGGAGGAACTTCTACGGTGATTTTATCTTCGGCTCTATTTATAATTTTAATTTCAAGAGCTTCTAAAATATTATCTATAACGTTATGTTCAATTTTTTTTCCAATTAATCTGTCTATATGTGAGTATAAGACATCAAATTTGAAATTGTTAATTGGTTCGGGGTATATATCAATTATATCAGAAGAAATTTTACCTCCTGCAAGTTCTTTTATAAGAAGAGCAGCACGTTTTAGTGCATAAATTGTATTGTTTGGATCAACTCCTCTTTCAAAGCGGAAAGAAGAATCGGTTTGCAAGGCATGCCGTTTAGAAGTTTTTCTTACAGAAACAGGATTGAAATATGCACTTTCTAAGAAAATGTTTTTTGTTTTATCTGAAACTCCTGATTCATAACCACCAAAAACACCTGCAATACACATTCCTTCGTCTTTGTTGCAAATAATTAAATCTTCTTTGTTTAATTTACGTTCTTCTTCATCCAGAGTTTTAAAAATTGTATCTTGTTTTAAGGTCTTAACTATTATTTTATTACCTTTAATCATGTTGGCATCAAAGGCATGAAGAGGTTGCCCTGTTTCATGTAAAACATAGTTTGTTATGTCCACAACATTATTTATTGGCTGCAAACCAATTGCTTTAAGTCTATTTTTTAACCAGCTTGGAGATTCTTTTATTTCAATTTCCGAAATTGTAAGTCCTGAATATCTTTTGCAGGCTTCGTTATCTTCAATTTCAACAGAAATTTCTAAACTATTGTTATCAACTTTAAAATTGCCAACATCTGGTTTTTTAAGTTTTGTATTTTTGCCTATGTGTTTAAAATAGGCAAGCAAATCACGTGCAACACCAATGTGTGAAGCTCCATCTGCCCTGTTTGGAGTTAAACCTATTTCAAATATTATGTCTTTTTCATGTTCAAAATAATTTTTTGCAAGGGTTCCGGTTTTGACATTTTCTGGAAGAACTAAAATCCCATCGTGATTTCCTCCCATTCCAATTTCATCAGTGGCACAAATCATTCCTAGCGATGCTTCTCCTCTAATTTTTCCTTTTTTTATTTTGAAATCTTTATCACCGTCATATAATATTGTTCCTACTGTTGCAACTACAACTTTTTGTCCTGCTGCAACGTTTGGTGCTCCACAAACAATTGGTAATAATTCCCCTGTACCTATATCAACAGTTGTAATACTTAACTTATCAGCATTTGGGTGTTTTTCACAGGTCTTTACTTCACCAATAACAAGACCTTCTAATCCGCCTTTAATACTTTCAAACTCTTCAAGTCCTTCAACTTCTAACCCTATGTCTGTTAAAATTACTGAAAGTTCTTCTGGTTTTAAGTCAATGTCTATGTATTGTTTTAGTTGATTGTAGGATATTTTCATTTTGGAATTGGATATTAGTTCTTAGATTGAAAATTAAAAGATGCAAAAATAAGAAAAGGATGTCTTTTTGCAAAACTTCCTTTTATTATTTATTGTGTACTATTATTTCTTATTTTGTAATAACTTGAGTTAGATAAAATATTTACTCACAGTTTCAGTTTAATATTGTTCCTTTTCATTAGGAAAGTCTCTTGATCTTACATCTTTAACATAATTTGAAACAGCACCTTTTATTTCGCTAGATAAATCGTGGTAACGACGAAGAAATCGTGGAGAAAATTCTTGTGTTATTCCTAGCATATCGTGTATAACAAGAACTTGACCATCAACTCCACCTCCTGCGCCTATTCCAATTATAGGAATAGCAACACTCTCAGCAACTTCTTTGGCTAATTTAGCAGGAATTTTTTCTAAAACTATTGCAAAACACCCCAGTTTTTCTAATAATTTAGCATCAGATCTTAAAATTTCAGCTTCTGCATCATCTTTTGCTCTAACAACATAAGTTCCAAATTTATGAATTGACTGAGGAATTAATCCCAAATGACCCATAACAGGGATTCCTGCTGATAAAATTCTTATAACAGATTCTTTTACTTCTGAGCCACCTTCAAGTTTTACAGCATGTGCACCAGTTTCTTTCATAATTCTTATTGCAGAATCTAGAGCATGTTTTGAATTTCCTTGATATGTTCCAAAAGGCAAATCAACAACTACAAGTGCTTTGTCAACTGCTCTAATTACAGATTTTGCATGATATATAATTTCATCCAATGTAAGGGGCAGGGTAGATTCGTATCCTGCCATTACGTTTGCAGCAGAGTCGCCCACAAGAATCACGTCTATTCCTGCTTGGTCAACTATTTTTGCCATTGAATAATCATAAGCAGTAAGCATTGCAATTTTTTCATTTTTTGCTTTCATTGCTTGTAAAACATGAGTTGTAATTTTTCGAGCAGTTTTATGAATTGACATATCTTTTTTAATTAATGATTAATAAATTTTTGTTTATTGTGAGTTGTCTGTGGTATCTGATAAATTTTCTGAATTTGGTTTTGTGTTTAGTATTACATTTTTTTCTATGTTATCTTCTTTTAAAAAATCATTGCTGAATTGATTTACGGAAGGTTTATTTATAAGGAAAGCAACTAGAATAACTCCAAACATATATAAAGGTGCATATATTTCATTGAAAAGAAATGCTATAATAGAAAATACGGCAGCAAATTCAAGAATGCCAAATTTTATGATTATAGCGAATAAATATTTCTCTAATTTTGTTTCAAGGTTTAATCTTTTTTCGCAATTGTTTTTTTTAAAATCATAAATTTTATAACTAATTGGCACCGCAATTATTGTAAATAAATATGAAAGATATAAAATTATAATATGAAATGTGTCTGTTGATTGGAGAAGTTCTGAGGGAGCAAAATAAAAGAATATAATAGCAAATAAAAGAACTAATTCTAAAATAAATGCCATCCAAATAAGTGTGTATTTTGTAATTCTATTTTTTATTGTTTCTTGTTGATTCTGCATTTTATAAATATAAAAATTAATAATTAGTGTGTTTCAATCTTTATTCAGTACTTAAAAGTTTTATTTCGAAGATTAAAGGTGTAAAAGGTTTTATTGAATGCCCTGAACCTTGGCTTCCATAGGCAAGTTTAGATGGTGTTATTATTTTAATTTTATCTCCAACTTTCATTGTTGCAACTGCCTCGTTCCATGCAGGAATAACTTCTTCTTGCCCTAAAATAAATTCAAAAGGTTTATCTTTTTCAATTGTAGAAGCAAATTTCATGTTATTTATAAAACTTCCTGTGTAATGTATTCTAACTTTTTTGCCAATTTGAGCTTTTTTGCCTTTTCCTTTTTTTAAAGGTATTATATATAAACCCGTTTTTGAAGGTTTAATAGTTATACCATTTTTTTTAATGTAATCTTCAAGCAAAAGATTTTCTTCTGTTTCTTTTTTTATTGAAAGAAGTTCAATCTCTTTTTCTATTTCTTCTTTGGAAACAATTTTTTTAATTTTTAATTGAAATCTTAAAATGTCATTTTCTGAAATAAAGTCAGGGACTTTTACATTTCTTGTTTTTTCAAAAAAGTCTTTTGCTTGAATCTTAAAACTTGCACTATCGCCGGGTTTTAATAATTTAACAGCTTCTTGAAATAAACCTCTGTTGTTTTCTAAAACTGTAACTCTAAAATTTCCGGAGAAATCATCAGTATTAAAAATTAGAGAATCATTAGAAGTGAAATATTTTAAATTTAATTCAATAATATCATCTGTTTTAATTCTAGTAGCTTCTTTGGAATCAAAAATAATTTTGTATTCAAAACCTGAATTATGCTTAGTGTATTTGTCCGAATTTTTGCATGAAAATGTTAGAATTATAATTCCAAGCAAAAAAAACATATAGCAATTCTTCATTTAATTTATTTTTTAATTTTTTTACAAATATATAACATAAAATAAAAAAACTAAGGCTTATTTTCTGTCTTTTCAATTATCTCAATTATTTCATTTAGTCTTTTGTTAAGTTTTTCTGTTTTTCTGTCATTTGCAATATTTATAGCATTATTGTAACCTCCTCCATAGTATCTGTAAAACCAAGGAAAAATACTAATTAAAGAATCGTACCAAGCAAATCTAATAAGCATATCAGCTCCAATTGCTACAAAAATTCCTGTTAAAAGAAAAGAATTAATTGCGTTTTTATAATCTCCCGAATACAGTTGCCCTGCACCTGGAATAATTAAACTTAAAATTCCTGCAATTTTTGGGTCTGGTGTTTTAAAGTATTTTTTATTAATAAAAAGTTTGTGTATCTGATTCTTTGCTGTTTTTGAAGTATCATTTATTGCGTCTATGAAAAATAATTCTGCTTTATCATAATTTGTTTTAGCATAGTTGATTACAGCTAAGTAAAAGTTTTTTTTATTTTTTGTATGTGTTGAATTGCCTGTGTTTATACTATATATTATGTTTTCTGCTAAACTATATTCTTTTAAAAATATAAAACAATCAGCTTTTTTAAATGCTAAATCAGTTAATAAAATTTTATTTTTAGAGAGTTGAATTGCTGAATCGTATGAATTTATTGCTTTTTCAAATTTGGAAAGCATAAAGTAACAATTGCCAGTTTTATAATAAAGTTGATTATTGGGCTTTTCTGAAAAAAAAATTGCTCTTTTATATAAGTCAATAGAATTAAAATAATCTTTATTTTGAAACAATTTATCAGCTAAAAAAATAGTTTCGTCAAAATTTTGAGCATTTACATTAAAAATATGTAAAAAAAAGTAAAAAAATATTAAGTGTTTCATAATGTGCTTTCTTATTTGTAAATCAGTATCTTGCATAAGTTTTATAATTGTAAAATTAGTTTTTTATTATTAAAATAGTAAATAAAAGTGATTTTTATTTTTTCATTCGTAAAAATTAACTTACATTTGTATTGAGTTTAAAATACTCATAAAGTGTTTTTTTCATAGTAAGTTTTAGGTTAGTTGTTAAAGGCGGAATTTTTATTCCGCCTTTTTTTTATACCTTTATATTCGTTTTTTTTTTTAGTAAATAATAATATGAATTTATATAGTAATAAGTTAGTACGTTTTTCAGAAACCCCTTTTTATAATCTAATGCAAGGAAGAATTCAAAGAGTTCTTATTGTTTGTAGCGATTATGATTCGTTTACCTTAGAAGTTGAAGGAAGAATTGAGGAACAGATTTTTAATGAATATGTTTCTTTAAATTTGAGTAATTCTCCCAGATTTAAACATGTTAATACTGCAAAAAAAGCATTGAAAGAATTGTATATGGGATATTACGATTTAGTAATTACTATGTTAAATGTAGAAAAGGATCTTGATGCTTTTGAGTTTGCAAAAAAAATAAAAGAAAAACATCCAGAGAAACCTGTTGTTGTTCTTACACCTTTTTCAAGAGAAGTTTCGTTGATGATTAAAACCGCAGATTTAAGTGGGATTGATTATGTTTTTAGTTGGCTTGGTAGTGCAGATGTTATTCTAGCAATAATAAAGTTGTTGGAAGACAAAATGAATGTTGATACAGATATTAAGTATGGAGTTCAAATAATTCTTTTGGTTGAAGATTCAAAAAGATATTATTCTGAATATCTTACACATATGTACAAAACTCTTTTGGCTCAATCTAAGCAATTTATGATGGAGGGTTTAAATGACCACCAGCAAATGCAGAGAATGAGAGGGAGACCAAAAATATTATTAGCAGAGAACTATGAAGAAGCAAATCAGATTTATCAAAAATACAAAACTAATATTCTTGGAGTTATTTCTGATACAAAATATAAGAGGAATGGAATAATAGACCCGGAAGCAGGAGTTAAATTTTTAAGAAAAATTAAAAAAGACAAAAAATATTTACCACTTTTATTACAATCCTCTGATGAAAAAAATCGAGAAAAGGCAAAAGAACTAAAAGTAGGTTTTGTTCATAAATATTCAGATAATTTAGCAAATGACCTCAATGATTTTATTAATACTTATTTTGCATTTGGACCTTTTGATTTTAGGAATCCTAAAACAAAAGAAATTCTCAAAAGTATTAAAAACTTAAAAGAATTACAGCATTGTTTGTTTGAAATACCTAATGAATCTTTTGAATATCATATTACAAGAAATCATTTATCTAAGTGGTTGTATGCCAGAGCATTGTTTCCATTGGCAGAATTTCTTTTGCATGTAACAAAAGAAGACTTTGCGGATGATATTGATAAAATAAAACATTTTATACATGATAATATTGTTAATTTCAGAAAATCAATTGCAAGAGGAGTTATTGCAAAATTTGATAAAGAGAGTTATGATAATTCATTAATATTCACTAAGATAGGAAAAGGATATTTAGGAGGAAAAGCACGAGGTTTAGCTTTTTTAGATTCATTAATAAAAAAACATCCTGAACTTGATAGGTTTAACAAAGTTGTTATAAAAATTCCTACAACTGTTGTACTCAGTACTGGTATATTTGATGATTTTATGCAAGATAATGACTTGTATTCTTTTGCATTATCAAAAAGAAGCAATGATGAAATTTTGCAAAAATTTGTTAAATCTCAGTTGAGGGAAGAAATAAAAGAACAGTTAGCAGTTTTTTTAAAAGCAATAAGCTCTCCAATTGCAGTACGCTCCTCTAGTGTACTTGAAGACTCACATTATCAGCCATTTGCAGGAATATTTTCAACTTATATGCTCTCGGATATGGCAGATGATAAAACAAATTTGATGCAATTGTTAACAGCAATAAAATCTGTATATGCTTCAGTTTTTTATAGGGAAACAAAGGCATATATGAAGGTTACAAAAAACTTAATTGATGAAGAAAAAATGGGAATTGTTCTTCAAAAAGTTTGTGGAAATAAATATGAAGATAGATATTATCCTACGTTTTCCGGTGTTGCACGTTCCGTAAATTTTTATCCTATTGGAGACGAAAAACATGATGAAGGAATTGTAAATGTTGCTTTAGGTATGGGCAAACATATAGTTGAAGGAAGAACGGCTCTAAGGTTTTCACCTGATCATCCAAAACAAATACTTCAATTATCATCTCCTGAAATTGCTCTAAAAGAAACTCAAAAAACTTTTTTTTCTCTTAATTTATCATATGAAAGTTTTGTGCAATCAACCAATGACAGCGTAAATTTTAATTTGCATGGAATAGAACAAGCTCAAAAGGATGAATCAATTTATGATATTTCTTCTGTTTATGATTTCCAATTTAACACATTAAAAGACGGGAAAATGCATGAAGGGAAAAGGGTAATAACTTTTGCAAATGTTTTAAAATATAATTCTTTCCCTTTGGCGGAAATTATTAAAGAAGTTTTGTCAATTTGTGAAAAAGCTATGAGTAATCCTGTTGAAATAGAATTTGCTGTTAATCTTACACCTAAATCTGGCAATCTTAAAGTTGTTAATTTATTGCAAGTGAGGCCAATAGTAAAAGAAATGATAAATGATGAGATTGATTTTTCTGATGTAAAAGAGGAAGATTTAATTTTGTTTTCAGAAACTACTTTAGGACATGGAATAATAAATGGAATAAAGGATATTGTTTATGTTAAATCCGACAATTTTGATTCTGTAAATAATCAGAAAATTGTTTTAATCATTGATGAAATTAATAGAAATTTTAGAAAGAGAGGAGAAAATTATATTCTCTGTGGACCCGGACGTTGGGGTTCTAGCGATCCATGGCTTGGTATTCCTGTTGTATGGTCTCAAATATCAGAAGCAAGGCTAATTGTAGAATCCGGTTTGAAGAATTATCAGGTTGATCCGAGTCAAGGGACACATTTTTTTCAGAATTTAACTTCCTTTAAAGTAGGATATTTTACAATTAATACTTTTAGAAAGGATGGATTCCTGGATTTAGAATTTCTGAAACAATTTGATGCTGTTTATGAAGATGAATTTGTTAGACATATTCGTTTTGAAAAGGAAATGCTTATTAAAATTGATGGAAAAAATAGTAAAGGGGTTGTCCTGAAACCAAAATAGATAAGTTGTATTCTTCAAAAACTTTAAGGATGCAAACTATCAAAAAAAAATAAAAGTAAAATAACCCATATTTTAGCTAAATATTTACACAAGGAATATTCTTTCTTTTCTGATAATTTGTTGAAAACCCTCTGCAGTATCCATATACAGTAGCATGGTTTGTCGCTTTACCATATAAAAAGAAAAAACCTATGAATAATATGTGTTAATTTATGCTATTAAAAATATTTTTAAATAATTAAATTTTAATGCTAAATTTGTTCAGAAATAATATAAAAAATAATAAAAATGGAACACAACATAAAATATGCAAATGATTTAATTGACTTTTTGTATGAAAGTCCTACTTCTTATCAGGCTGTGCGGAATGTAAAAGCAGCACTTTTAAGAAAAGGATTTAAGCAACTTCATAGAGGAGGAAGTTGGAATTTAGATAAAGGAGGAAAATATTTTGCAACAAAAAATGGATCTTCTTTAGTTGCATTTATTCTAGGAACAGGCGAAATTGAAACTGAGGGGTACAGAATAATTTGTGCACATACTGATTCTCCATCATTAAAAATAAAACCTTCTCCTGAAATGATAGGTAAAGGGAATTATTTAAAACTTAATGTTGAAACCTATGGAGGACCAATTTTAAATACTTGGCTTGATAGACCATTGTCTATAGCAGGACGAGTTGCTTTACAAAGTGAAAATCCATTGCGTCCTGAAATAAAATATCTTAATATTAGAAAGCCTATACTTGTAATTCCTAATTTAGCAATTCATTTGAATAGGCAAATAAATGATGGAAAAGAATACAATAAGCAAAGAGATATGCTTCCTGTATTAAGGTTAATTGAAGATAAATTTCAAAAAGACAATTATTTTATAAATATGATAGCTTCTCATTTAAAAGTTGAGCCTAAAGAAATTCTTGATTTTGATATAAACCTATATGAATATGAAAGAGGTTCAATAATAGGAGAAAATAAAGAATTTATATCTTCAAGTAGAATTGATGATTTATCTATGGTACACGCAGGAATTGATGCTTTATTTAGCAGTAAGCCGGCAAAATCAACTAATGTAATGGTATGCTTTGATAACGAAGAGGTTGGAAGTGCAACAAAACAAGGGGCTGCTTCTCCTTTTTTGAAAGATGTTTTGAAACGAGTAACTTGGGCACAAAGTAAACAAAGAGATGCTTTTTATAGGGCAAAAATAAATTCATTTGGTATTTCTGCTGATAATGCTCATGCAATTCATCCAAATTTACCTGATAATTATGACCCTATTCTTCAACCAAAAATGAATGAAGGTCCTGTTATTAAAATTAATGCAAATCAAAAATATACTACTGATGCGTTATCTTCAGGAACATTTATGATGTTATGTAAGAAAGCAGGAGTTCCTTTCCAACAATATGTAAATAAATCTGATATTGCAGGAGGTTCTACATTGGGTAGTATTTTATCATCTCAATTAGATATAAGAATGGTTGATGTAGGAAGCCCTATGTTGGCAATGCATTCTATTAGAGAGCTTTGTGGAGTTAAAGATCATTATTATATGAAATTGGTTTTTGATGAGTTTTATAAATGAAAATTTTAAATTTCTAGAAATTAAAAAAGTCCGTTTTTAAAAACGAACTTTTTTAATTTTGTAAAATAATATCTTACTTATATGTTTCAATTCTTTTTTCAATATCTTCAACTTGAGCTCTTAAAGTTTTATCATAAGAAATTTGATCTTTGATAACCTTGTCTGCATATAAAACTGTTGCATGATTTTTTCCACCTATTTCAGCTCCAATTGTTGATAATGAAAATTTTGTAAATTTTTTAGCAAAAAACATTGCAATTTGCCTTGTTTGAACAATTTCTCTTTTTCTGTTTTTAGATTGCAAGGCTTCAAGACTTATATTGTAAAAGTCGCAAACAACTTTCTGAATATGTTTAATAGTTATTTCCTTCTTTGGTTTTTTTGCTAATTTATCAATTTTTGATTTAGCAAATTCAAAAGTAATATCTTCTTTTACTAATGTTGCATGTGCTAATAATGAAATTAATGCTCCTTCTAATTCACGAATACTTCCAGTTATGTTTTCAGCGATATATTTAATTATTGAATCCGAAATTTCAATTCCTTCTTTTTCTGCTTTTTTATTTAAAATTGCAATACGCGTTTCAAATTCCGGTGCAGAAAGCTCTGTGGTTAAGGCCCATTTAAATCTTGATATTAGTCTGTCTTCAAGCCCTTTTATCTCTGCGGGAGAACGGTCGGCTGTTAAAATTAATTGTTTGCCAGCTTGATGTAAATGGTTGAATATATGAAAGAAAGTATCTTGTGTTCCTGGTTTTCCTGCAAATTCATGAACATCATCAACAATTAACACATCAATCATTTGATAGAAATGTAGAAAGTCATTTCTTGTGTTTTTTCTTGCAGCATTTGTAAATTGCATTTCAAATCTTCTTGCAGGAACATAAAGAACTATTTTTTTCTCTCCAAAATTCTCTTTTATTTCAATTCCAATTGCTTGTGCAAGATGGGTTTTTCCCATTCCGGATTTTCCCCATATGTATATAGGGTTATAGGGATTGTTGCCCGGACTACTACCAATCATTTTTCCTGCTGCAACAGCTATATTGTTACATTTTCCTAAAACAAAATTTTCAAAACTATAATTATTATTAAGATTTGATTTTACTTGAACTTTTTTTATTCCAGGTAAAATATCAGGATTTATGGCATTTTTATTCCTGAGTGGGACATTAATGTTGGGGTTACTTAGGTTTGCTCCATTATTTCCTGGGTATAGTACCTTCGAATTTGTGAAATTTGAATTATCAATTACAATACTATATTTTAACTTAGCGTTTACTCCAAGCTCTTTTTTGATTACTTTTTTTAGTAAATCAATATAGTGTTCTTCAAGAAATTCATAAAAAAATTGACTTGGAACATTTATTGTTAATACACTCCCTTCTAGCTTTTCTGGAATTATAGGTTTAAACCAAGTATTAAATGTTACATCAGGAAGATTATCTTTAATGATTTCTAAACAATTATTCCATATTTCTTGATATTTTTTTGTCATTCGAAATAAAAATTTTAATAGAGTTTAACTATAAATTATTTTTTGGGATTGTAAATTTGGAAAAAATTTTTATTAAAAAAAAATGCTTTTTTTCTTGACATTTTCAAATAAAATCTATTGTAATAGTTTTCAACAGATTAAAAATAAAAAAAAATATAAAAAAAAATAAAAAGTTTATTTGCTTGCATATCAATAAAATACAGCTACGATATTGTTAATCGTCTGTTAATAAGTTAGTTGTTACTCTTGTTTTTTTTTATGATAAATAGGAGATAATTTTTGAATTCTTTCTATCAATTTTAAAAAGAGATTGTTAGCATATAAAACATAAAAATAATAAATTATTTTATATTTTATTATTTTTTCAATCGGTTTTTTAAAAAAAGGCTTGTAAATTTTACAAGCCTTTCTTTATATTAAAAAATATTATATATTAGAATGATGAATTATTTGCCGGTTTGTCAAGAACAACAACAGTAATACAACCTCTGTTATGTTTAACTTGCTTCTTTATGTTGGGGTCTTCATCTTTACTTTGTTCAAGAGGAAGAACTTCCATAATTATCTTTAATGTAGTGGAATTTTGCGGATAAAAATCAAAATAGGGATGAGTTGATTTGCCAGAATCATCGTCATAGAAGTCTGCTAAAACGCAAGTTCCTTCTTTTCTGTCAGCAGTTTGCCCTGGTAATTCAAGAACAGTTTCATGAGAACTTTCGTCAATAATTTTAAAATTTATTCGATTATTGAAAACAGCAGCAGCATAAAATTTAAGTCTGTAATCTTTCCCTTTTGTTAATGGCAATACAAATTCATATGTTTGTCCTGTTACACATACCGCACTACTTGATTGGTCGTTATATTCATAAGGTGCTTCTGCTTTTCTGTAAGTAAAAAAATCAGAACATTTTCCTTGCGAACTTGCAAGTATTGGAAAAAGAATAATTATTGTAAAAAGTGATATAATTTTAGATTTCATAATATTCAAATTTTAAGGATTATAAGATTTTTTTAATTATACGTTTAAATTTGCTAAAAGGTTTCTTACACTAGCAATTGATTTTTTTAAATCATTGTATTGTTGTTCAGTTATTACAATTTTTGTTGTTCCTCCAACTACAATTTTTTTGCTTTCTAAATCATTCATTTCAGTTTTTTCAACTTTAACAACTTCTAATTGGTCATATACCTTTTTTATAGGTTGTAATTGTTTTATTACATCATTTATGCTTTCATTGCCTTCTTTTTGTTGTAATGACAACATTAAATTTTCAAAAATGTTTTTTTGGTCGGCAATTAATTGAATTATTTCATTATTTGCAGAATAAGTATCTTGAAGATTTGTAACAATATAAAGACTTTCTACCCATCCACCTACTGAAATTAATGAAAGAGAAGTGTTTCTATCATTTTCTTCAAGGAATTTAACAATGTCATAATATGTATCATTCGTAACTTTTAATAAAGAGTCTTTACTCTCAATTTTTTTGAATCTGTCTATTAAAGAGCCAGAAAAAACTGCACCTAAACCAATTTTGTCACTAATGTCTTCAACAATTTTTAAATATTCACCAGCTGTACTTGTTTGATTAAATGCAGCTACATAAGCTAAATCTGCAGAATATATTCCAAACCCAATTTCTAATGATTTTGTGTCAATATATTTTTCCGCATTTTCTTTCTTATTTAATACTTTATCTGAATATGTTAGCTTCTCTTCACTTGTAAGTTTAAACATATCCTTAGGAGAAGGAATTAAATAAGTAATTAAATTGTCATCATTAATTTCAACAACATCTTTGTTAGTCTTATCTCCATCGTTTGTTTCATTATTCTCATCATTACAGGCAGAAACCCATAACATAATAAAGAGAACTAATGTAATTTTGATTAATTGTGATTGTGATTTCATGTGTCTAAAATTTTCTAATTAATTGATATTAAATAAGTTGCTTAAATATTTATATTTACAATAATTGTTTTGCTCTGCACATAGTAATACTTGCTATTTTCTGTAATTATTGGTATGCAATAATTTAGTTATGTACTTGGGTATCAAGATTTTTGTCATTTGTGTTTTATGTGTAGATATTTTTAATTATTCATTAAAATACTGTTAATCATTTTATTTAAAACTTTAAAAGTATAAAAAAAAATTTAAAAAAAAAATCTCGAAAATATTATTTTCGAGATTTTGCTGACCCACAAGGACTCGAACCTTGAACGACGGCACCAAAAACCGGAGTGTTACCATTACACCATGGGTCATTATTTTTAAGGATTGCAAAATTATTAATATTTTCTTTTTTTACAAAAAAAAACTTAACTTTATTTGTAAAATAATATTTATAGTATGGCTAAGGTATATTTATCATTAGGAAGTAATAAGGGAGATAGATTAGATTTCTTGAAAAGTGCTATTTTTGAAATACATAAAAATATTGGTTCAGTTGTTTTTGTTTCAGATGTTTTTGAAACAGAATCTTGGAATTATAATGATAAAGATTATTTGAACTTGGTGTTAGAAATGAAAACTTTTTTAACTCCAAAACAGGTTTTAGATAAATGTCGTCAAATTGAAATGAAACTGGGGAGAGAAAATAAAACAGTTTTAAAAAATGGGAAACCAATATATTTATCAAGAAAAATTGATATTGATATATTGTTTTTCGATGAAATAATATTGAATACCAAGGAACTAAAAATTCCACATAATAAACTTCATTTAAGAAATTTTGTTTTGAAACCTTTGAACCAGATTAGTAAGGATTTTATTCATCCGGTTTTACAAAAAAATATTTACACCTTATATAATAGGTGTGAAGACAAAGGAAAAATAAAACTATATAAAAAAATAAACCTTGAAGATATTATTATTCAATAATTTTATTTTTTACTTTTTCAGCAAAACTTTTTAGTGAAGGGTCTCGTGCTCCTGTTAATAAAATTACATCTCCTTTTTTTAAATTAGCTTTTATTTTATGTATAAATTTCTCTCTATTTTTTTCATAGAAAGCATTTTTTTTATATTTTTTAATATCATTTATTAAATCTTCTGCTGAAATATTTTTACTAACAGACCCACCTGCATAGTAAATTTCAGACATCCAAATTTCATCATTTTCTCTTAATGATTCAGAAATTTCTTTAACAAACTCTTTTTGTAAAAATTTTGTTGGTTTGAAGCCATGTGGTTGAAACCAAATTATTAATTTGCTATTAGGAAATTGACATGCTTTTATTGATGCTGCAAGCTTTGCCGGATTATGAGCATAATCATCAATGATTGTTATTCCTTTTTCTTGCGAAATTATTTGATGTCTTCTAAAAATTCCCTTGTATGATTTTAGAGCATCAGCAGATGTTTCAACTGTTATTCCTGCAATATTACATACAGCAACTGCTGCTGCAACATTTTCAGCATTATGTCTTCCTATTTGTGAAAGTTTAAAATCAATACCATTAATGGTAAATAGAATTCTAAAACTTATTTGCTTAAATTTACAAATTCTAAAACCCGAACCAATGCTAAAGCCAAAGTTGTTTTTTTTTCTTATTGAAAGCTGTTTTGTCCTTTGAGTATCATTATTAACAACCAAAATATTTGAATTTTTAGAGAAAGTTTTAAATAATATATTTAATTCAGATAGCTTTTTATGGTCTTTTTCAATGTTTAAAATAATTCCAATTTTGGGTTTGTATTTTATTAATGAACCATCCGATTCATCTGCTTCAATAATTAAAAAATCGCCTTTTCCGGAAATTGCATTTCCAATTTTTCCGTTTTTTTGAATATCAATTAAACCTGCTCCCGTTATTAATGAAGGTTCGTAAGCAGCAAATTTCATAATATGGTATATCATTGCAGAAACAGTCGATTTTCCGGATGTTCCGGCAACAGCTATTGTTTTTTTTGTTTGGCTGATTGCTGCAAGAATATCTGAACGCATTACAACAAGAATCCCTAAATCTAATACTTTTTTATATTCGGGAACTGTTGGTTCTATTGCAGATGAAATAATTACAATTTCTATTTTAGATGTAATCCCGGTGGTATCTTGCGGAAAACACTTAATACCTTCTTTTTCTAATTGTTTTTGGCGTTTTATTTTTTTAGTAGAAGAAAATTGTCTGTCAGAACCAGAAACATTTTTTTCAATACCTGATAAATATTGGGCAATTGCACTCATCCCATCACCGGCAATTCCTATAAAGAAATAATTTTGTATATCTTTTATGTTTATTTTTGACATAATATTTATTTTAAATTTTTATAAAAATCCCAAAGAACAACCCCAGCACTAACAGAAATATTTAAAGAATGTTTAGTTCCTTCTTGCGGTATTTCAATACAATAATCGCATAGGTTAACAATGTTTTGTTGTACACCTTTTACTTCATTTCCAAAAATTAATGCGTATTTTTCATTTTTTTTTATATTAAAATTTTGCAAAAGAATACTGTTTTTTACTTGCTCAATTGCTACAATTGTATAGTATTTAGATTTTAAATGAATTATTGCATCTTTTATGTTGTTATAATATTCCCAATTTACTGATTCTGTTGCTCCTAGTGCTGTTTTTCTAATATCATTATGTGGAGGTTTTGCTGTTATTCCACAAAGAAAAATTTTCTCAATTAAGAATGCGTCAGAAGTTCTAAAAACAGATCCTATATTATTCATGCTTCTAATATTATCTAAAATAATAGTAACAGGAATCTTTTCTGATTTCTTAAACTCATTAATTGTTTTTCTTGCTAACTCGCTGTTTTTTAGTTTTCTCATAGATAATTTTTAAAATATTTATTGAGTTTTTTTTAATTTGTTTTTAAAATATGCTGTAAAATATATATCCGGTTTTTTTAATTTGTATAAAAAAACTAAATTTGGAACTTTAAAAATAAAAATTTTCACAATAATATAAAATAAAAAGAATGAATTTACACGAATATCAAGGAAAAGAGCTTCTTAAAAGTTTCGGAGTTAAAATTCAAGAGGGAATTGTTGCAAATACTCCTGATGAAGCTGTTGCAGCTGCTCAAAAATTAACAGAAAAAACCGGAACAAGTTGGTGGGTTGTAAAAGCTCAAATTCATGCTGGAGGAAGAGGAAAAGGTGGGGGAGTTAAACTTGCAAAATCACTGGATGAAGTTAAAAAAATATCTGACGATATTCTGGGAATGCAACTTATTACACATCAGACAGGACCTGAGGGAAAACAAGTTAATAAAGTTTTAATAGGACAAGATGTATATTACCCTGGCGAAAGCGAAACAAAAGAGTATTACATGAGTGTTTTATTGAATAGACAAACCGGAAGAAATATTGTTATGTATTCAACCGAAGGAGGAATGGATATTGAAACTGTTGCTGAAAAAACTCCACATCTTATTCATAAAGAGGAGATTGACCCAAAAACAGGTCTGCTTCCTTTCCAAGCAAGACGTATAGCTTTTAATTTAGGCTTAGAAGGAAATGCTTTTAAAGATATGACAAAATTTGTTTCTTCATTATACACAGCTTATGATAAAAGTGATGCATCAATGTTTGAAATTAATCCAGTTTTAAAAACTTCTGATAATCAAATATTAGCAGTAGATTCAAAAGTTAATATTGATGATAATGCTCTTTATAGACAAAAGAACCTTGCAGAAATGCGAGATTTAACAGAAGAAGACCCTGCAGAAGTTGAGGCAGGAAAATATAATCTTAATTTCATTAAACTTGATGGAAATGTTGGTTGTATGGTTAATGGTGCTGGACTTGCAATGGCAACAATGGATATTATAAAAATGTCGGGTGGTTCACCTGCTAATTTTCTTGATGTTGGAGGAACTGCAAATGCAGAAACTGTTGAAGCAGGTTTTAGAATTATTCTTCAAGATAAAAATGTTAAAGCTATTTTACTAAATATTTTTGGTGGTATTGTTCGTTGCGATAGGGTTGCACAAGGTGTTGTTGATGCGTATAAGTCAATTGGAGATATTAAAATTCCTGTTATTGTAAGATTACAAGGAACAAATGCTATTGAAGGAAAAGACTTAATTGATAATTCTGGTTTAAAAGTTCATTCTGCTATTACTTTGCAAGAAGCTGCAAATTTAGTGGAGAAATTAGTATAAAGTTTTTTTTTGATAAATAAGAATAAAACAAATCGAATATATTGGTTTGTTTTGTTCTTTATTTTATATAAATGCTACTGCTTTTTCAAGTTTGCAAACGTTAATTATTATTAAATTATGTAATAAATAATAAAATAATTACGTTTGCAGTCTGATATTAATAATTAAGAGAGAAATAATGTTGAAAAGAATTTTTTTAAGTATCACGGTTTTATTTAGTATAGTTGCAAGTAATTTTGCACAAAACCGTATTGGTCAAAATTTTAATGCAATTACAACCGGAGTCCCATTTTTAACAATTTCACCGGATGCACGCTCAGGTGCTTTGGGAGATGCCGGAGTAGCATCAAGTCCTGATGCAAATTCAATACATTGGAATCCTGCAAAATATGCATTTATTGAGGAAGATGTAACTTTAAACTTATCATATGTTCCTTGGTTAAGAAATTTGGTTAAAGACATAAATTTTCAAAGTATTTCTGGTTCTTATAAATTGAGTAAAAACCAAGCTCTTGCTGCTTCTTTAATGTATTTTTCTCTCGGAGAAATGGATTTCACTGATAAGGCAGGAACAGTAGTTGTACCAAATGCAAGACCAAATGAATTTTCTTTCGATCTTGCTTATGCACTAAAATTATCAAAAAATATGTCTGGTGGTATTGCTGTAAGATATATACATTCTAACTTAACTGGTGGGTTTGCACAAGCAGGAAGCAGTCCTACAAAAGCAGGGAATGCTGTTGCAGCAGATATTTCTTATTTTTTCACAAAAGATATGAAACTTGAAGATAAAACAGGAACTTTTAATTTTGGGTTTAATATTTCAAATCTTGGAAATAAGATTTCTTATAGTGCAGATAATGCCTATAATGACTTTTTACCGGCAAATTTAAGAGTTGGAGCTTCGTATAAACTCAATTTAGATGAATATAATTCAATAACTGCAATGTTAGATATAAACAAATTGTTAGTTCCTACACCTCCTATTTACGGTCCGGATACAACTGATACCGGAGAAAAAATTATGCATGGAAAGTCTGACGATGTTTCAGTTCCTGTTGGGATATTTCAATCTTTTGGAGATGCTCCCGGAGGTTTTCAAGAAGAAATGCACGAATTAATGTATTCTGCCGGAATTGAGTATTGGTATGTAAATCAATTTGCAATTAGAGCAGGATATTTTGATGAGCATGGCACAAAAGGAAATAGAAAATATTTTACAATGGGAATTGGTGTAAAATTAAATGTTTTAAATTTTGATTTTGCATACGTAGTTCCAACTGCAGGAAGACAAAACCCACTAGCTAACACTCTCCGTTTTACTCTTGGGTTTAATTTGAAAAGTTTAGCTAATAAAAAGACTACTAAGAAAAAATCTTAGAAGTCCCCCTTAAAATAATAAGAAATCCCTTTGATTATTTATCAGAGGGATTTTTTTATGCAATTTTATTAATATGGCTTAATTATTAAAAATAATCTCATTATCCTTAGCATCAATTAATATTTCAGACTGACTTTCAACCGAATTTGCTAAAACAGCCTTTGCAAGTTCATTAATAATTTCTTTTTGAAGAATTCTTTTTACTGGTCTTGCTCCATATTGTGGCTCATAACTTTTTTCTGATAAATAATCTATTGCTTTTTCTGTAAATTTTGCTTTTATATTATTTTCAAGCAACATTTTTCTTAACTTATCTATCTGTAACACAACAATTTGTTTAATCTCATCTCTTGTTAAAGGTGTAAACATAATTATTTCATCTATTCTGTTTAGCAACTCAGGTCGCATTGTCTTTTTTAGTAAATCTAAAACTTGCTCCTGAGTTTTTTCAACAACTTTATCATAAGTTTTGTCAGTAACATCTTCAAAATTGCTATAAATAAGATGTGAACCAATATTTGAAGTCATAATAATAATTGTGTTTTTGAAATTAACAGTTCTTCCTTTATTATCTGTTAAAATACCATCATCAAGCACTTGTAAAAGAATGTTAAAAACATCAGGATGAGCTTTTTCAATTTCATCTAATAAAATTACAGAATAAGGTTTTCTGCGAACTGCTTCTGTTAATTGCCCACCTTCATCGTAACCAACATATCCGGGAGGTGCTCCCAAAAGTCGTGATACTGAATGCCTTTCTTGATATTCCGACATATCAATTCTTGTCATCATGTGTTCATCATCAAAAAGGAATTCTGCAAGTGCTTTTGCCAAATAAGTTTTTCCAACACCTGTTGTTCCCATAAAAATAAATGAACCAATCGGTTTTCTTGGATCTTGCATTCCTGCTCTGCTTCTTCTAACTGCATCTGCAACTGCCTGAATTGCTTCATCTTGTCCAATTACTTTTTTATGAAGTTCATCTTCTAATAAAAGTAATTTATCCCTTTCGCTTTTTATCATTTTGTTTACAGGAATTCCTGTCCAGTTTGAAATAACCTCTGCAATATCATCATAATCAACCTCTTCCTTTAAAAGAGAACCATTTGATTGCACTTCGGATAATTGAGATTTATATTCCTCAATTTTATTTTCTTCTTCTTTTAGTCTTCCATACCTTAGCTCTGCAACTTTTTCGTAATTTCCATCTCTTTCGGCTTGGGTAGCTTCAAATTTAATTTCTTCAATGGCTTTTTTTCCTGCCTGTATTTTATCAATAACTTCTTTTTCCGATTTCCATTTTGCAGTTAATGAAGCTAATACTTCCTGATTTTCAGAAATTTGTTTATCCAAGAAATCAAGTTTTTTCTTGTTCCTTTCTCTTTTAATTGCCTCACGCTCAATTTCAAGTTGCAACACACGTCTTCTAATCTCATCAATTTCGCCAGGAACTGAATTCATTTCCAAACGAAGTTTAGAGGCAGCTTCATCAATTAAATCAATAGCTTTATCGGGCAAATGTCTATCGCTTATATATCTTTGCGAAAGTTTTACGGCAGCAATAATTGCATCATCTTTAATTCTTACTTTATGATGTGTTTCATATCGCTCCTTTAAACCTCTTAAAATTGAGATACTATCTTCTGTATCAGGTTCATCAACCATTACTTTTTGAAAACGGCGTTCAAGAGCTTTATCTTTTTCAAAATATTTTTGGTATTCATTTAAAGTTGTTGCTCCCACAGCTTTTAGCTCTCCTCTTGCAAGAGCAGGTTTAAGAATATTTGCGGCATCCATTGCCCCGTCGCCTTTTCCTGCTCCAACCAATGTGTGTATTTCATCAATAAAAAGAATAATTTCTCCATTTGATGCAATTACTTCTTTTACAACAGATTTGAGCCTTTCTTCAAACTCGCCTTTATATTTTGCTCCGGCAATTAATGCGCCCATATCCAAAGAGAAAAATTGCTTGGTTTTTAAATTCTCAGGGACATCTCCATTTACTATTCTTTGGGCAATACCCTCAGCAATTGCAGTTTTACCAACACCTGGTTCACCAATTAAAATGGGATTATTCTTTGTTCTTCTAGAAAGAATTTGTAAAACTCTTCTTATTTCTTCATCACGACCAATTACGGGGTCTAACTTTCCGCTTCTTGCACTTTCATTAAGGTTTACTGCAAATCTGTTTAATGAATTAAAAGTATCTTCTGCATTCTGACTATTTACTTTTTCTCCTTTGCGAAGTTCGTCAATTGCTTTTATCAACTCTTTTTCATTCATTCCTGCATCTTTCAAAATTTGAGAAACTTTGCCCCCATTTTTCAATAAAGAAATTATTAAACTTTCTATTGAAACAAACTTATCGCCTCTTTTTTCTGAAATATTTACGGCTTTTTGCAAAACTGTATGTGCATCTGGCGAAAGATATGAGTCTGCTCCTCCTGAAACTTTTGGATAGCCATCAATTATTGATTTTATAACAGACTTTAAATTTTGAATATTAATTCCTAACTTATTAAAAATAAATGTGCTAACATTCTCTGCTTCTTCAATTATTCCTCTTAGAATATGTGCAGGTTCAATTGCTTGATGGTTTTTTGATTTTGCAATCTCAGATGCCTTTGTAACAGCTTCTTGCGATTTTATTGTAAAATTATTTAAGTTCATATTTTAATTGTTTATCTGTTTATTTGATTAATTGTTTATCAGTTTTTTAATTTACAAATATACGACCTATATTAAAATCGGAAAGAATGTCATTGAAAAAAACACATTACACGACAAAATGGCTGATTGTTAATTGTTTAGATGTTTATTTTGTCATATTTTATCAAGGAAAAGCCATACTCTTGTTTTTCAACACAATTTATGAGATTTAACAATCTAAACTAAAGTTTTTAAGAATAATGGAACTAAAAAATTTAAAAATCAAAAATTACTGTTATCGTGACACGTTCTAACGTGACACGGTTCAAAATAAATTAATTTTAACAAAGTATGAGTTTGCCCTACATATTTTATAAATTAAAAAAATGCAAAAATAAAAGCGAGGAACAATTTATCGTTCCTCGCTTGCTTTTATTTAAATTTTTTTTTTTTAAAAGAATATTTTTTATTGTTTAATAATTTTGAATGTTTTATAAATATGATTTTCGTTGTTTTTTATTAGTATAAAATAAATTCCATTGGCATAATTCTGCATATTTATCTTGCAGTTTTGTTTATGCTTATTTGTATATAAATTATTCCCTATTTCGTTAAAAACTGTA